>NZ_WBSL01000001.1:0-300000 GCF_009377345.1 Deinococcus terrestris
CGCAGCGGCGGTGAAGGTGATCGCGGCCGTCAGGGTGGTCTTGCCGTGGTCGACGTGCCCGATGGTGCCCACGTTCACGTGGGGCTTGGTCCGCTCAAACGTTCCTTTTGCCATGTTCTGTTCCTCCTGAAAGGGGATGCCTCTGGGACAAGCCAGCCTGCACAGCATACCGGCCGGAGCCGGGGGCATGTAACCCGGTGACGTAAGGAAATGCGGCCCGCTTGGTTAAGCAGGCCGCGTTCCCGGCTGGAGCTCTTGGTCGGGATTGAACCGACGACCTCTCCCTTACCAAGGGAGTGCTCTACCACTGAGCTACAAGAGCGGAGAAAAAAGCGGGAAACGAGACTCGAACTCGCGACTTTCAGCTTGGGAAGCTGACGCTCTACCAACTGAGCTATTCCCGCGTGTGGTGGGCAGGGGCGGATTCGAACCGCCGTACACTTTCGTGAACAGATTTACAGTCTGTCGCCTTTAACCACTCGGCCACCTACCCGTCCTGCTCGTCCCGGCCCTGATTGTCACAGCCTAAGCCGTGTGGAGCCACCCAGGAGAATCGAACTCCCAACCTTCCGATTACAAGTCGGGTGCTCTACCAATTGAGCTAGGGTGGCAGCCCTTCCCGGAACCGGTGGAGACAGATTTCTGCCCCTGAGTGCGGAGGTTTCGCGCTTGCCGCGCTGACTTCCGGCTGTGAATAGTAGCACCGGCCCCGAAAGGTGTCAACACGACCTCTAAGGTGCCGCTGGGTCCAGGTTCTGGCGCTCGTTTGGACAAGCCCTGCCGGTGAAGCCAAGCTGAAGGGCGGCCCCACCCGACCTCCGCCATATCGCGCATTTGCCGCCAGGCCCATCGGCGTAGACTGACGGTTCTCCGGCCCATCTGGGTTGCCGAATTTGCCCGCCCTTCCGGCTTTTTCGTCCCTTTCTCCCTTAGAGGTACCCCTCCCTTGGACAGTTTGCGAACCCTCTGGCCCTACCTGCGGCTGCACCGCCGCCAGTACGTGATCGGTTTGATCGCGGTGGTGATCGCCAACAGCGTGAACCTGCTGCCGTACTACTTCATCCGCCTCACCATCGACGGGGTGACCGGCCAGACCGACGCGGACGCGGCGACGGCGGGCATCACCGCGACGCAGGTGGGCCTCTATGCCCTGGGCATCGTGGTGGCCTCCGCAACGGCAGGCTTTTTCATGCTGGTTATGCGCCGGATGATCGTGATCGCCTCGCGGCAGACCGAGTATGAGATCCGCCGCGACATCTTCGGCCACCTCCAGACCCTCGACAAGCCGTACTACGACCGCGCCCGCACGGGGGACCTGATGAACCGCCTGACCGGGGACCTCGGGGCCGTGCGGGAAATGCTGGGCTTCGGGGCGTGGCAGATCGTCAATATCGTGTCGGGGTTCATCACGGCCTTTGCGGTGATGTTCAGCCTGAGCTGGCAGCTCACGCTGATCGTGCTGGCGCTGCTGCCGATCATCGTGGGGCTGCTGACCTACATGGCGCGGCAGATCAACAAGCGGCACACCCACGTGCAGGAGCAGAACAGCCTGATCGCCGCCAAGGCGCAGGAGAACTTCAGCGGGGCGCGGGTAGTCAAGGGCTACGCCATCGAGGACCGCGAGATCGAGGACTACCGTGCGATGAACCTCGAACTCCTGAAGCGCAACATCTCGCTGATCAAGGTAGATGGGCCGCTGCGGTCGGTCATGAACCTGCTGCTCGGGATCGCGTTCGGGCTGATTCTGCTGGTCGGCGGGCGGCTGATCCTGAATGGCGACGGCTCCTTCACGGTGGGCATGTTCACCCAGTTCGTCGGGACGTTGGAGCGCCTCGCCTTTCCCATGCTGATGGTGGGGTGGATCACCGGAATCACGCAGCGCGGCCTGTCGTCGTGGTTGCGTCTGCGCGAGCTGTTCGACGCCCGCGCCCTGGTGCGCGACGAGCGCGGTCGGGTCAACCCCGGCATCCAGACCCTGCGGGGCGACGTGGAGTTCGACCACGTGACCCTGCGCTACGGCGAGCGCACCGTGCTGGAGGACGTGAGCCTGAAGGTGCCCGCCGGGACCTTTCTGGGCATCACCGGGCCGACCGGGAGCGGCAAGACGGTGCTGGGACAACTGCTCACCCGCTCGATGGACCCCACCTCGGGCGTGGTGCGGGTGGACGGGCACGACGTGCGGACCATTCCCTTGCGGGTGCTGCGCGACCACATCAGCGTGGTGCCGCAGGAACCGTTCCTGTTCAGCGACTCCATCGCCAACAACATCGGCTTCGGGCTGGGGAACCGTGACCTGCCGGAGGTGCCCACCGGGGTCAGCGTGGTCGGCGCCCCACCGCCCCCCGACATTCCCCCGAACCCCGACATGGACCGGGTGCGCGACGCCGCGCGGCTCGCGGGCCTCGCCGGGGACGTGGAGGACTTCCCGCAGGGCTACGACACGGTGCTGGGCGAGCGCGGGGTGACCCTCTCGGGCGGGCAGCGGCAGCGCACGGCGATTGCGCGGGCCATCGTGCGCGACCCGGCCATCCTGATTCTGGACGACAGCCTCTCGGCGGTGGACACCGAAACCGAGCGGCGCATCCTCGACGGGCTGCGCGAGGTGGCCCAGGGCCGCACGGTGATCCTGATCGGTCACCGCATCAGCACCCTGCGGCACGCCGACCAGATCATCGTGCTGGACAGCGGCCGACTCGTCGAGCAGGGCACCCACGACGACCTCGTCGCCGCTGGGGGCCACTACGCCGAGATTGAGCGGCTCCAGCGTCTCGCCTCCGATCTCGACGCCGACGACGAGCCGATCCGCGACGCGGAGGTCGCCGCCGACGTGCTCGAACACCAGCCCATGCCCCAGGAGGCCGTGAAGTGACCGCAGGTGCTCCCCTTCCCCCCGAGCCGAATAAGGCGGCTTTCGACGCCGACCTCACCCGGCGCATCTTCCGCTACCTCAAGCCGTATCTCGCGCTGGTGGTGGGTGCGGTGCTGCTCTCGCTGGCCTTTTCGGGCATTCAGCCGCTGTTCGGCCTGATTCAGCGCTACGCCATCGACAACGCGCTGACGCCCTTCGTGAACGGCGTGACCGCCGATCGCGAACCGCTGCTGCAAACGCTAACGGTGGCGGCCCTGACCTATATGGGTCTCAAGGTGCTGGAGTTCGCCGTGCAGTACGGCTCGATCATGACCATCGGGTACCTGGGCCAGAACGTGCTGCGCGATATCCGGGCGGACGTGTTCACCAAGCTCCAGCGGCTGCACCTCGCCTTTTTCGACCAGAATCCGGTGGGCCGCCTGATCACCCGCGTGACGAGTGACGTGGACGCGATCAACCAGTTCCTGACGGGCGGGCTGGTCAGCCTGATTCAGAGTGCGTTTCTGATCGTGGCCTATGCGGTGATCATGCTCAGCGTGGACTGGCGGCTGGGACTGGTCAGTTTCGGCGTGCTGCCGTTCATGTACCTGGCGTCCAACTATTTCCGTGGGCACCTGCGCGACGCCTTCCGCAGCAACCGCTTTCAGCAGGCGGTGGTGAACTCCAAGCTCAACGAGAACATCACCGGGATGACGACCGTCCAACTGTTCGGGCGGCAGCGGCGCACGGCGCTGGACTTCGACCACGCGAACCGGGCGCTCCTGACCGCCAACGAGAACTCGGTGAAGTGGTTTTCGCTCTTCATGCCCGTGATGGCGGTGCTGGGGCAGATCGGCATCGCGCTGGTGCTGTACTTCGCGGCCACCCGCCTGCTGAATCAGGACGCCGCCGGGGTCGCCGCCACGACGGGCGTGACGGTAGGCACGCTGGTCGCCTTCATCGGCTGGACGACCAACCTCTTCCAGCCCATTCAGGATCTCGCGGACGTGTTCAACAACCTGCAAGCGGCGATGGCGAGCAGCGAGCGCATCTTCGAGGTGCTCGACACCGACGAGAAGATTCAGGACAAGCCAGGCGCGGCGACGCTGGAGCCTTTCGAGGGCCGGGTGACCTTCGACGGCGTGTGGTTCGCCTACGACCAGGAGGTAACGGCGAACACGCCCGACAGCGACGACCGCTGGATTCTGCGCGGCATCGATCTCGACATCCATCCCGGCGAGAGCGTGGCGCTCGTGGGGGCGACTGGAGCAGGCAAGACGAGCGTGACGGCACTGGTCAGCCGCTTCTACGACGTGCAGCGCGGGGCGGTACGGGTGGACGGCCATGACGTGCGGGACCTGGAACAGCACGACCTGCGGCGGCATGTGGGCGTGGTCTTGCAGGACGTGTTCCTGTTCGCGGGGACCATCGAGGGCAACCTGACCCTGAACAACCCGGCCATCTCGCACGAGCGGGTGGTGGAGGCGTGCAAGTACGTGGGCGTCCACGACTACATCGTCTCGCTGCCCGAGGGCTACCAGACCGAGGTGCGCGAGCGCGGCGCGACCCTCAGCACCGGGCAGAAGCAACTGCTGGCCTTTGCCCGCGCCCTGATTCAGAACCCCGACATCCTGCTCGTGCTGGACGAGGCGACCGCCAACGTGGACACCGAGACGGAGCTGCGGATTCAGCAGGCGCTGCTGAAGGTGATGGAGGGCCGCACCTCCATCATCATCGCCCACCGCCTCAGCACCATTGAGCACTGCGACCGGATCGTAGTTATGCGCAAGGGCCGCATCGTGGAGCAGGGCAGCCACCGGGCGCTGCTGGACAAGGGCGGCTACTACGCCCGGCTGCACCGCCTGCAATACGCGCAGGGGGACGCGGCGGACTGAGGAGGAACGTGGGGTGTGGAGCGTGGATCGTGGGAGGAGAGAAACCCTCTACGATCCACGTTCTACGCTCTTGACCTTCCGCTGACACGCCGGTGACGCCGCCCTGACGTGGGGGGGGCACCCTGGGGCCATGCAGAAGACCTTTCTCCTGGGCCTCGCCCTGGTCATGACCGGAACCGTCAGTTCCGCCGCCGCGCAGAGCCTCACCGGGGCGGGGGCCTCCTTTCCCTACCCCCTCTACTCCAAGATGTTCGCGGAATACCGCAAGGACACCGGCGTCAGCGTGAACTACCAGTCGGTGGGCAGCGGCGCGGGCCAGAAGCAGATCACCGAGCGCACCGTGGACTTTGCGGGGTCGGACAACCCCATGAGCGACGAGGCGATGAAGGCGGCCCCCGGTCGGCTGCTGCACGTCCCCACCGCCATCGGCGCGGTCGTGCCCGCCTACAACGTGCCCGGCGTGACGCAGCCCCTCAAGTTCACGGGGCGGGTGCTGGCCGACATCTACCTGGGCAAGATTCGCACCTGGAACGACAAGGCGATCACCGCCCTGAACCCCGGCGTGACCCTGCCCGGCCTGCCCATCACCGCCGTGCGCCGCAGCGACGGCTCGGGCACCACCTACGTGTTCGCGGATTATCTGAGCAAGGTCAGCAACGAGTGGAAGAACAAGGTGGGCGTGGGCAACAGCCTCCAGTGGCCCACCGGCACGGGCGCCAAGGGCAACGACGGCGTGGCGGGCGTGGTCAAGAGCACTCCCGGCGCGATCGGGTACGTGGAGCTGGTGTACGCCAAGCAGAACAAGCTCCCCTACGGCAGCGTGCGCAACCGCGCGGGCAAGGATGTGCTGGCCGACAACGGACCCGCCGCCGCCGCCGCGCAGGGCGTGGTCATCCCCGCCGACACTCGCGTCAGCCTGACGAACAGCGCGAACGCGGGCGCCTACCCCATCGCCAGCTTTACCTACGTGATCTTTTACAAGGAGCAGAAGTACGGCAACCGCACCCAGGCTCAGGCCAAGGCCCTTAAGAACCTGTTGAGCTGGATGGTCACCACCGGCCAGGGCTACAACGAGGCACTGGACTACGCGAGGCTGCCTTCCACGGTGGCGAGCAAGGCGCGGAACATCATCAACTCGATGACCTACGGGGGCGGCAAGCTCTGATCGTCTGACCTTCAAAGCGGGCGGCCCTCCGAGGTGGGGCCGCCCGCCGCCGCTGCTCTGTGCTCCGCGACCCTTCCCGCCCGTCCCGGCCCTGACGTGGCCCTGACGCCCCCGCGCTGAACTGTCCCCCAGAGGTCATGACCCCATGAGTGAACCCCTGCGTCCCCGTTCCTCGCCCCGCGCCGCCCTGTCCGGCCGCAGCGACCGCACCTTTCAGGGCCTGATTCTCGCGCTCGCCTCGGTGATCGTGCTGGTGTTCGTGCTGAGCGTGTACCAGCTCGGGCGCGAGTCGTGGCCCGCCCTGCGCGAGTTCGGGCTGAGCTTCTATACCGAGCGCACCTGGAACCCGGTGACGGGCGAGTTCGGGGCGGCCCAGATGGTGATCGGCACGCTGGTGACCAGCCTCGCCGCGCTGGTGCTGAGTGTGCCGCTGGCGGTGGCGAGTGCCCTGTTCGTGGCCGAGTACGCCCCGAAGTGGCTGGCGAACCCGGTGGGCTACCTGATCGAGCTGCTCGCTGCCGTGCCCAGCGTGGTGTACGGGCTGTGGGCCTTGTTCGTGATCGCGCCGATCCTGGGCCGCTGGCAGCAGGGCTTCTTCGCGGACCCGGCCAATCTGGAGGTCTATACCCGCTGTCAGGACATCTGGAACAGCGGCCAGACCACCCTGCAATGCTTTTTCGTGCCCAGCGCCTTCGACGGGCGGGGGCTGGCGCTCGCCATCCTGATCCTGACGGTGATGATCCTGCCCTACACGGCGTCGGTGGCGCGGGACGTGATCCGGCTGGTGCCGCAGGACCAGCGCGAGGCGATGTACGCCCTGGGCGCGACGAAGTGGGAGGTCATCTCGCGGGCCATCCTGCCCTATGCCCGCGCGGGCATCCTGGGCGGCGTGATTCTGGCGCTGGGCCGGGCGCTGGGCGAGACGCTGGCGGTGGCGATGGTGATCGGGGACAGCCAGGACATCATCAAGAGCCTGTGGGGTGGGGCCAGCACGATGGCTTCCGTGATCGCCAACCAGTTCGGTGACGCGCAGGAGAGGCTGCACCGCTCCAGCGTGGTGGCGCTGGGCCTGGGCCTGTTCTTCCTCAGTGTGCTGGTGAACTTCATCGCCCGTATGGTGATCGCGCGGCTGACGCCCAAGGGGATTCAATGACCGCCCGCAGCTCGGCCCTCCCTGCCCGCCCCCGGCCCCGGCTCAGCCCGGCCCGCCGCGCCCGCAACCTGATCATGGGCGCTTTGATCGGCCTCTCGACCGTCATCGTGGTCGCCCCCCTGATCCTGATCTTTGCCTACCTGCTGCGCGAGGGGCTGGGAGCGATGAATCTGGAGTTCTTCACCCGGACGCCCGCGCCGGAAGGGGAGACGGGCGGCGGCCTTCTCAACGCGATTGTGGGCAGCCTCCAGATGCTGCTGATGGCGAGCGTACTGGGCGTCGGGGTGGGGGTGGCGGGCGGCATCTTCCTGGCCGAGTATCCCCGGCACCCGCTGATGCCCACCGTGAGGATGCTCAGCGACGTGCTCGCGGGCATCCCGGCCATCGTGATGGGACTGGTGGCTTACGGGCTGATCGTGCTGTATTTCGGCTTTTCCGGGCTGGCGGGCGCCATCGCGCTGGGCTTCCTGATGATTCCCATCGTGGTCCGCACGACCGAGGAGGTCCTGAAGCTGGTGCCCGTCACCGTGCGCGAGGCGGGCCTGAGTCTGGGGCTGCCGCAGTGGCTGGTCATCCTGCGGATCGTGCTGCCCGCCGCCGCCGGGGGCATCGTGACAGGCGTGATGCTGGCCCTGGCGCGGGTGGCGGGCGAGGCCGCGCCGCTGCTGTTCACCGCCTTCGGCAACCCGCTCGTGAACCTCGACCCCACCAAGCCCATGAGCGCCCTGCCACTGGAAATCTACCGGGGGGCGACCAGCGCCTACGACGAGAACCAGCGCCTCGCCAAAGCGGGAGCGCTGCTGCTGATCCTGATCATCTTCGCCACGAGTCTGCTGGCGCGGTGGGCGAGTCGGCGGCGCTAAGCCTCCCCGCCCCCGTCGCCTGTCCGTCCAAGGAGTCCCCACCCATGTCCACCCCCCTCCTCACTGCCCAGAACGTGAGCATCTATTACGGCGACAAGCAGGCCGTCCGCGATGTGGACCTCAGCGTGCAGCGCGGCACCGTGAACGCCCTAATCGGCCCTTCCGGGTGCGGCAAAACCACCTTCCTGCGGGCGATCAACCGGATGCACGACCTGACGCCGGGTGCCCGCGTCACGGGCCGCATCGTGCTCGACGGCGAGGACGTGTACGCCCCCGGCGTGGACGCGGTCGCCATGCGCCGCCGGGTCGGAATGGTCTTCCAGAAGCCCAACCCCTTTCCCACCATGAGCGTGTTCGACAACGTGGTGAGCGGCCTGAAGTTGACCGGGGTGCGTGACCGCGCCCGCTTGATGGAGGTGGCCGAGCGCTCGCTGCGCGGGGCCGCCCTCTGGGACGAGGTCAAGGACCGTCTCAAGACCCCGGCGACGGGCCTTTCGGGCGGTCAGCAGCAGCGGCTGTGCATCGCCCGTGCCCTGGCCGTCGAGCCAGAGCTGCTGCTGATGGACGAGCCGACCTCAGCGCTCGACCCCGCGAGCACGGCCCGCATCGAAGACCTGATGACCGGACTCAAGCAGGTCACCACCATCCTGATCGTCACGCACAACATGCACCAAGCGGCCCGCGTGAGCGACACGACCTCCTTTTTCCTGAATGGCGACCTCGTGGAGCACGGCGTGACCGATCAGGTCTTCACCAGCCCGCGCGACGAGCGCACCGAGGCGTATGTGACGGGCCGCTTTGGTTGAGTCTGGCCGTCCGGTCGCCGCCGGAGCCGATACTGGGGCCATGACGGTGGGTGGAGTGGGGGTCGAGGGGGCGGGCAGCGTGACCGCCCGCTTTCTGCGGATGCTTAGCCTGGCGCTGGAGGAACTGGAGGCCGTCCGCGACGCCGCCCGCCGCGCCGAGTACGCCGGACTGACCGCCCGCGCCGGGAGGCTGGAGAGCGAGACGAACGCGCTGGAGCGCGAGCTGGAGGACGCCTGCCTCGCCGCCTTCGCCCGCCCGCTGACCCCGGACGACCTCGCCTTTCACCTGCTGGTCTTTCGCAGCCTGACCAATCTGGAACGGGTGGGCGACTACGCCTTCGGGGTGGCCCGCGACCTCGAACGGCTGGCCCCGCGCACCCGCTCGGCCACCCTACAAGACGTGCTGCCCCTGATCGGACTGCTGACCACCATGCTCGACCGCCTCGCCTACGCCTTTGCCGAGCGCGACGCGGCAGCCGCCCGCGAGGTCATCCGGCTGGACGCGGAAGAGGTGGACGTGCTGTACGAGCTTTTGCAACGCGCCAGCCTGACCCGCCTGCATGAGCGCCCAGACGACGTGGAGGTCGCGCTGGCCGCCAACCGCATGGCCCGCAGCTTAGAACGCCTGGGGGACCATCTGGTCAACGTGGCCGAGCGGGTGCTGGCGCTGGTGGAGGGGCCAGGGGCGGCGAGAACGGTGGCGGAGTCCCCCTCATAAGCCATCTGGCCGAGGTCCGTCCCCGGCCCCTCGCCTGCTAGCCTCCCCCCATGACCACCACCGAATCCCGCGAGCTGCCCCGCTGGCGCACCGACGATCTGTACGCGGGTCTGCAAGACCCTCGCCTCGCCGCCGACTTGGCTGCCGTGCGAGACGAGGTAACCGCGCTGGAAGCGACGTTTGACCGTTACGGGGTTCGCAAGGACGGCGACACCACTTCCCCCGAGAGTTTGGAAGCCGTGTTGGGGGGCCTGAACGCGCTGATGACGCGCCTGACCTCGCTGCGGGGCTTCATCTCCGCCTTCGTGACGACCGACAGCCGTGACGCCCTCGCCCAGCAGAAGATGGGCGAGCTGACCACCCTGACCCTTCCGCTGGGGCCGCTGCGCTCGCGCCTGACCGCGTGGCTGGGCGGGCAGGACGTGGAGGGGCTGCTGGCCGCGTCCGAGGTCGCCCGCGAGCACGAGCACCTGATTCGCCGCAGCGCGGAGCGGGCGCGGTACCAGATGACCCCGGAGGAAGAAGACCTCGCCGCCCGGCTGCGGCCCAGCGGGGCGGGTGGTTGGTCCAAGCTGCACGGCAACGTCTCCAGCCAACTGCGCGGCGAGTTCCGGGGCGAGTCGCTGCCCGTGACCGCCCTGCGTGCCCTGGCGACCGACCCCGACGAGGGCGTGCGCCGCGACGCCTACGAGGCCGAGCTGAAGGTCTGGGAGGGCGCGGAAGTCGTCCTCGCCGCCGCGCTGAACGGCGTCAAGGGCGAGGAAGGCACCCTCGCCGCCCGCCGGGGCTTTCCCGACGCGGTGGCCCCCAGCCTGCTGACCCACGGCATCGACCGCGAGACGCTGGAGGCCATGCAGGGCGCGGTCGTGCGCTCCTTTCCCGACTTCCGGCGCTACTTCGCGGCGAAGGCGCGGGCGCTGGGCAAGCCGAAGCTGGACTGGTGGGACCTCTTCGCGCCCGTGGGCCGTTCGCAGACCGAATGGACTTACGAGGCCGGGACCCGCTTCGTGGAGGAGCAGTTCCGCTCGTACTCGGACAAACTTGGCGACTACGCCGCCCGCGCCTTTACCGAGAGCTGGATCGATGCCGGGCCGCGCGACGGCAAGCGGGGCGGGGCCTTCTGCATGGGCTGGCAGGGCGACGAGAGCCGCATCCTGATGAACCACGACCCCAGCCTCGACAGCGTGTCCACCCTCGCGCACGAGCTGGGGCACGGGTACCACAACCTCCTCAAGGCGCCGCGCACCCCCCTGCAACGCGAGACGCCGATGACGCTGGCCGAAACGGCGTCAATCTTCTGCGAGACGATCATCCAGAACGCGGCGCTGGAGCAGGCGACGGGCGAGGAGCGCCTGTACGTGCTGGAGACGCAACTGCTCGGACACGCGCAGGTCGTCGTGGACATCCACTCGCGCTTCCTGTTCGAGCGGGCCGTCTTTGAGGGGCGGGCGCAGCGGGACCTGACGCCGCAGGAGATCAATGACCTGATGACTTGGGCGCAGCGTGAGACCTACGGGGACGCGCTGGCGAGCACCCACCCCTACATGTGGGCTGTGAAGCCGCACTACTACAGCCTCAGCTTCTACAACTACCCGTACACCTTCGGGCTGCTGTTCGGCCTGGGGCTGTATGCCCAGTACCAGGCGGCCAAGGAACGCGGCGAGGCCGCCGACTTCCAGCGCAGCTACGACGAGCTGCTGTCGGGCACCGGCCTGGCCGACGCCCGCACCCTGGCGGCTGGATTCGGTATCGACCTGCACGCGCCCGATTTCTGGGAGGGCAGCCTGAACGTGATTCGGGAACAGATCGCGGCGTATGAGGCGGCGCTGGCCTGACGCTCAGCCGAGAGTGGAAAGGGAGAGGCGGCGCGGAATGGCCGCCTCTCCTCTTTGCCCTGCTTGATCTTGACTACCTGCGCTCAATCTGCACGTCCGTCAGGGTCACGGGCACCCCGACCCGGAGCGTGTTCTGAATCTCGGCGACCCGGTCGGTGTGCAGCAGCAGCGCCTGCACCTCGGCCTCGTCGTGCGGCGCTGCGACCCGGACGCGGTAGGTTACGTTCCGGGCGGGTTCACCCTCGGCCCCAAAGTCGCCCGAGACTTCCACCTCCACCCGCTCCACCGTCAGGCCGCGCTTGGCCGCCTCCCGGTACACGTCGTTGCAGTAGCAGGTTGCCAGCGCCAGAAACAGCAGCTCGCCGCCGTTGACCCCCGAGCCCACGCCACTGGGCCGGGGCGGGACGGCGAGGGCCTGAATGTGCCCGTCCGTCCGCAGGGTGACCTCGTGGTGGCCTGCGCTGCTTTGCACCAGGGCGCTGATTTTCATGGCGCACCTCGGGCGCGGGTTACCGCACCTTCACGTCCTGATCAAACCACGTCAGCACCCGCTCGCGGCCGAAGGGCCACACGGACACGCGGGCGGCGTCGGCGGCTTCCTGCGCGAACTCGGGGAAGGGGCCAGTCTTGGCGGGGGCGGCATTCCAGGCGGGGGCATCGTGGGGCAGGCCCGCCAGCTCGCGGGCACGTGCCAGGCCGGTTTGCAGGTCGCCCAGCTCGTCGATCAGCCCCAGCTCCAGCGCGTCCAGCCCGCTCCAGATGCGGCCCCGGCCGATTTCGTTGACGCGCTCGGTGGTCATCTTGCGGCCCTCGGCCACCCGGCTGACAAAGCGGTCGTAGACCTCTGAGATGCCGCGCTTGACGTGCTCGCGCTCGTCTTCCGAGAAGGGACGCGAGGCCGTGTACATCAGCGCCCGCTCGCGGCCCACCGCCTCGGGCTTCAGGCCGTGGCGGGCGTTGAAGTCGCGCAGGACGGGCTTGCCGCTCACCACGCCGATGCTGCCCGTGAGGGTGTACGGGCTGGCAACTACATGTTTGGCATGGGTGAGGACGTAGTACCCGCCGCTCGCCGCGTACTCGCCCATCACGGCGACGACGGGCTTGTCGGAGGTCGCCACCTCGCGCCAGATCAGGTCGGAGGCCAGGGCTGAGCCGCCGCCGCTGTCCACGTACAGGACGATGGCCTTGGTCGTCTTGTCCTTCTTGGCGTGGCGCAGCGCCGCGACCACGGTGTCGGACCCCGCCTGCGGGCCGCCCAGCAGCGGCAACGGGAGGGGGTTGGTCTTGCTCTTCCCGGTGACGATGGTGCCCACCAGGGGCACGACCGCGACCCGCCCGGCCTTGGGGTTGCTCGGCTTCCTGGGCATCAGCAGGTCGAGGACCGCCGCCATGGGCCGGGTGCCGGGACCAATCAGGTCGTCCTCGTAGGCGACGCGGTCGATCAGGCCCGCGTCCCGCGCCGCGTGGGCACTCGTGAGGTCGCCCGTGAGCCAGGTGCGGGCCACGTCCTCGCTGACCCCCCGCGCCGCTGCCAGGTCACGCGCCCAGGCCGACTCCAGCCCGTGCAGGTAGGCGGTGAGCTGCTCGCGGTTGGCGTCGTCCATGTGGTCCTGCGAGTAGCGGGTCAGGGCCGCCTTGTACTCGCGGATGCGCAGGTTCTCGAACTCGATGCCGCTCTTGCGCAGGAACTCGCCCAGGAAGGTCTGCTCCAGCCCGAAGCCCGGCACCATCACGTCCGCCGACTCGGGCGAGACGAGTTCGCCCGCCCCGCTCGCCGCGATCAGGCCCGTCATGGTGAGCTGCGGCAGAAAGGCCACCACCCGCTTTTCCGCCGCCAGCCGCGAGAGGATGCCCCGGATCGCGTGCGCGGTCGCGGGCGAGGCCGTGAACTCGGAGAAGCGCACGAGGACGCCGTGCAGCCACTCGGCGCCGCGCAGCTTCTCGGCACGGGCCTCTAGCGCCTCCAGCGTCTCGGTGCGGCTCAGCAGCGCCTGAAGTGCGCCCGCAGGTTGCCGCGCCGGGTAGCTCCCGTGCAGGTCGAGGACCACCCAGGTCGGCCGGGTCACGCCGTCCGGCAAGGGATCGCCTGAGCGGGGCAGAAAGGGAATGTTGACCATACCCCCTAGCCTACGCGCCCGGAGCGGGGACGGTTCCCCAGCCGCTCCCCCATCGCCCCGGCACGGGCCAGCAGGAGGTCGGCGGCTTCCGGCGGGAGGTGCGCCCGCGCCGCCTCTCCGAACAGAGCCAGCCAGCGCTCCAGATGCGCTCCCCGGATGCCCAGCCCCGCGTGAACGTGGTTGAGGTTGCCCCGCCACGCCGGACCGCCCCCCAGCATCGTGACCCAGAAGGCCGTCACCCGTTCCAGGTGGGCGTCCCAGTCGGTGACGTGCGCCGCGAAGGTCGGCCCCAGCACCTCGTCCGCCCGTGCCCGCGCGTAGAAGTCGGCCAGCAGGGGGCGCAGCGCCGCCTCCCCGCCGACCGCTTCCAATGGGTTGGCTGGGAGACGGGGAGGAGCCTCTTCCAACACCGCCAGAAACGCCGCTTTGCGTTCGGGCGGGAGGGTCGGCCCGGCCCAGGCCGTCAGGGAACCGTGGGTCCAGTGGAGGGGCAGTTCTCCCTCCCAGGCGTGGACGACCGCTCCACGCGGCGCCTCTGTCCAGTCCCCGGCGGGGCCGCCGTGCCGCACGTGTGCGCCCAGCACCCGTCCCGCGAGCGCCGCGCCCGTGCCCCAGGCGAGGGTGGGCACCCCGCGCCGAAGGGCCTCCGATGCCAGGGTCAGCCGCGCCCAGCGGTCGGGCCTCTCCCGCACGTCGGCCACCGGCTCGCCGTCGTGGGGGAGCAGCAGGCCCGCCGCACCCGGCAGCGCCTCCGGGGTGGCCAGCTCGGTGCGCCAGTCCGGCAAAGGGAGGGGGGAGAGCAGGGCATCCGGCATGGGGCCAGCATAGGGAAGACCCCCGGCGCACGGGGTCCGGGGGTCACCTTCAGGTGTGGGATTACTCGTTCGTATCGGTCGGGGGGGTAGGCGTCCCCTCGTCCGCGCCGCCGCCCTCTCCCTGCTGCCCGCCGGTCTGCTGCCGGGGCGGCGCCTCGTTGTCGTCGCGGTTCTCGCCGCCCAGCGTGTCGGCGATGTCGGCCGCTTCCGAGTCCTCGACCGTGGGGTTGGCCGCGCTGGACTTCTCAACGTTGGAGGCGCCGGTCTGGCCCACCTCGGTCTGCTCGTCGCCGCCCTCGGGCGCGGTGGGGGAGGGCACGCCACTCGTCTCTTCCTGGCCGCCCACGCCGTCCCCCTCGGGGGTGGACTCCTCGGTGCCGCCGCTCTCCTGACCAGCGGGGGCCGCCACCGCGCCGTTCTCGCCGGACTGCTCGCCGCCCAGTGACTCGGGGCGGGTGTCGCCCTGCGGCTGGGTGAGCTGGTCGGAGCCCTGGGTCGCGGCGCTCTTGGGCGAGGGGGCGTCCTCGCTCTTCACGTCCTGCGTGGTGGGGTCACCGATGCCCTCGGCGCCCGCCTTGGCTTCCTCCTCCTCGGCGTGGTGCGGGGTGGTCGCGATGCGGTACCCGGCATACGAGCCGCCCAGCGTGAGCGCCAGCAGCAGCGTCATGGTGACGGCAAAGGTGTTCTTCATATCACCCCAGCCTACCATGCGGTCAGGGGCCTTTGGCCCGCGCTCAGCGGGAAAGCGGTGAGGATTGGCCCGCGCCGCCTTCACCCTTTTTGGGTGCGGCCCTCCCGTCGGCTGAAGGTGCTGGGCGGGACTTTGCCTGGGCTACCCTGGGGCGTGCGCCTCGCTTCCCTGACCGCCTCCAACTCGGACATCCTCGCGGCCCTGGGCGCGGCGGGACAGGTCGTCGCCGTGGACAGCCACAGCGACGCGCCCGGCCTGGAGGGGGCGATCCGGGTCGGCCCCGACCTCGATATAGACGTGGCGGCGGTCGCGGCAGCGCGGCCCGACCTCGTGCTCGCCAGCCTCAGCGTGCCGGGGATGGGACGGGTGGTGGAGGGGCTGGAGCGGGAGGGGCTACCCACCCTGGTCCTCGACCCGGTGAGTGTGGAGGACACCCTGGCCGACATCCGCACCATCGGGGAGGCAATTGGCTACCCGGAGCGCGGCGCGGCGGTCGCGGGGGCGCTGAGTGCCGAACTCTCCCGCCTCGCCCGCCCCTTCGCCCGGCCTCCCTGCGTCCTCGTGGAGTGGTGGCCTCGGCCCATCATCGCGGCGACCCGCGACTCGTGGGTGACCGACCTGCTGGCCGGGCTGGGGGCGGTGAATGCGCTGGGGGAGCGGGCGGGCCGCAGTTCGCCCCTCACGCTGGAGGAGGTGCGGGCGGCGCGGCCCGACCTGATCGTCTGCTCGTGGTGTGGGGCGAAAAAGCTGCGCCCGGAGGTGATCGAGGCGCGGGGGCTGGGCGTGTCGGTGGTCGCCGTGCCCGAAAGCGGGCTGGGGCGCCCCGGTCCCCGGCTGCTGGAGGGAGCGCGGCAGATCGCGGCGGCGCTCGCGGTCCTCAAGCTGGGGGAAGCCACCCCAGCAGCGCCCGCAACCCCCGCAGGCACTCGGCCCGGTACGCCTCTAGGTCAGGCTCCGGGTCGGCCAGAAACCGCACGCTGAGGCCCTCCACGAGCGCCCGCAGCAGCCGCGCCCGTTCCTCAGCGTCCTTCTCCCCCCCCAGCCGCGCGAGTTCGAGGTCGAGGGCCAGCGTTTCGCGCAGGAAGTCGCGCTGAACGGCCATCAGCTCGGGGTCGCGGGTGGCGGCGGCGAGAAAGTCGAGCGACACCGTGTAGAAGCGCCGGGTGTTTTCCACCCCGTAGAACTGGTTGTCCACGTACGAGCGCAGCTTGGCCTCGGGGGAAGGGGCCTGCCGCAGCGCCCGGCGGGTGGCGACCGTGACGGTGCGGGTAAAGCGGCGCATCACGGCGGCGAGCAGTCCCGCCCGGCTCCCGAAGTGGTAGGCCAGCGTGCCCTTGCTGACCCCCGCGTGCCGGGCGATATCGGCCAGCGTCACGCCCGCGTATCCGCTTTCGTAAATGGCAAAGTACGCGGCCCGCTCCAGGGCAGCGCGGCGGGCGCGGTCCTGAATGGGGTTGACGCGGCGGGCCATGAGGGGCAGGGTAGCGGGTCCGGCCGGGTGGACGCCCCTGCCCGCTACTTTGCCCCGTGCCGCAGGAACTCGCGCATCTCGTTCACGCAGGGGCTGGCCTCGTGCTGGGCGCTGCTGCCCGTCACGGTCCGCAACAGGCCCGCGTCGCTGAGGTAGAGCTGGCTGATGCGGTAGGCCACCCCGTTCGCCTCGTGGGTGTAGGCGGCGAGCACACTCCAGGTACCGTTCCGCTCCACCGGCTGGGTCACCACCTCGGACACCGTCTTCTGGCCGCCCAGCGTGCGCTGAAGCCGCACGGCAAAGGTGCGGGCCGCCGCCTGGGTGCGAAAGGTGGGCAGCGCCTGACCGTGCCGTTCCTCGCGGATCAGGCACGCGCCCGAGGCGTCGGCCCAGACGTTGGCATTGCCGTTCACCGGGGTCCAGCCTTTCATCGGGACCACCAGGGCCAGGGCGGGGAAGGCACTCAGGGCGAGGGCCACGCCGAGCACGCGCAGGGGGGCAGGCATGCGTCAGTGTACCCGCACGGCCCTCACCGCGAGGCCAGCCGCGCCTCCAGCCCCGCCCGCACCTCCGGCCACTCGCCGCGCAGCACGCTGAACATCACGCTGTCGCGGGCAAAGCCGTCGGGGCGCACCTGGTACTGCCGCAGGATGCCCTCACGCACGGCGCCCAGCTTCTCCATCGCCCGCAGGCTGCGGGTATTGCGGGCGTCCACCTTGAACTGCACGCGGTTCGCGCCCAGCACGTCAAAGGCGCGGCTCAGCAGCAGCAGCTTGGCTTCCGGATTGGCGGCGGTGCCCTGCGCGGCGGGCACCAGCATCGTGCCGATCTCGACCCAGCGGTCAGCGGGCCGGACCTCGCTGTAGCTGATGCGGCCTGCGGCGCGGCCCCCCACCAGTACGGCCCAGTTCAGGCGGGCGGGCAGGGCGTTCAGCCGGGAGATGTACTCCGCCCAGCCCTCCACCGTCTGCGGGTCGGGGCCGCCGCGCGACAGCAGCGCGTAAGTCCCTTCGTCTGCCCCGGCGTGGAGGTCGGCGGCGTGCGCCTCGGTCAGCGGCACCAGCGTGACGTGCCGCCCGGAGAGGGGCACGGGCCGGAACCACTCGTCGGTCGGGGCGGGCGTCACCGGGGCGTCCATCCTCCCACCGTACCCGGTCCAGAGGAAAACCCCGCCGGAAGGGTCCGGGCGGGGCAGGGGCGAGGCGGGTCAGAAAGGGGCAGGAGACGGCTCGGGTCCTTCGTCCTCGGGCTTGCGGGGTACGGGCGGCGCGGCCTCGCTCACCCGGCGCCGTCCGCTGAGCGCCCGGCCCAGCGTGACCTCGTCGGCGTATTCCAGCGCCCCACCGACCGGGAGGCCGTAGGCGATGCGGCTCACGACCGCGCCCAGCGGTTCGAGCAGCCGTTGCAGGTACAGCGCGGTGGCGTCGCCCTCCACGGTGGTCCCGGTCGCCAGGATGACCTCCATGCCTTCCCCCACGCGCGGCAGCAGGGGGCGGATATGCAGGCGCTCGGGGCCGACGCCGTTCATCGGACTCAGAACCCCGTGCAGCACGTGGTAGAGGCCCCGGAACTCGCCGCTGCGCTCGATGGCGATCACGTCGCCGGGTTCCTCGACCACGCAGATCACGCCCTGGTCGCGCGAGGGGTCGCTGCACACGTCACACCGCTCGGCATCGGTGATGTTGAAGCAGACCGGGCAGGTGTGCAGTTCCCGCTTGGCCGAGAGCAGCGCCCCGGCCAGCCGCTCGATGTCCTCGCGCGGCTGCTCGAACAGGTGAAAGGCCAGCCGCTGGGCACTCTTCGGCCCGATGCCCGGCAGACGCGACAGCTCGCGGATCAGGGCGACCAGACTGGGCGGATACTTCATGCCTCACCCCGCGGATGGCGGATGGCGGAAGGCGGAAGGCTCCCCATCAGAAGCCGGGCAGCCCCAGCCCGCGCGTCGCGTCCTGCTGGAGGGCGTCGGCCTTGGCGCTGGCGTCTTGCAGCGCCACGAGCAGCAGGTCTTCCAGGGCCTCCACGTCGTCGGCGTCCACCGCTTCGGGCTTGATCTTCAGGGCGGTCACCTTGCCGTGCCCGTTCATGGTGACGGTCACCAGACCGCTCGCGGTGCCCTCCACCGACTGCGCGGCGAGGTTTTCCTGAATCTTGGCGGCGGCGACCTGCGCCTGCTGCATCTGCTTCATGAGCTTCTTCATGTCCATAGCTGTGGTCCATTGTACCGGCGGGGGTCGCCGGGGACCGTGCCCGGTAGGGGATAGCGAGGTGCCCGGAGTGGAGCGAGCGGTGCTGGAGGGTCACGGCACCTTGTCACAGCCCTTCCCGTCCCCGTCCCGGTCGCGGCTCTTGTTGTAACTGGCCTCACCTGGTTGCAGGTCGCGGAGCCCCACGGCGATCAGCTCCGCGCAGTTGCCCTTGCCATACACCTGAGAGCGGGGGACGTATCCAGTCTTCTTCTGTGCGGTGACCTGGCACCAGCCTTTCAGTCCGGCCGTGCAGGTGCGGATGTCGAGCGGCGTATCGGCTTTCAAGGTCAGCAGCACCGCGCTTCCCGCGTCCGGCTTGGCATGGAGCCGAGCCACAGCCCGCGTCTCGCCAGGAAGAGCGAGAGCAGATGGAAGGAGGAAAAGGGTGGACAGGGCAAACAGCGTTTTTCTCATGGCCCAGCGTACTGTTTGCACCCGTGACACCAAAAGCCCCCGGTCTTCCGCTTCCAGGCCCCTGGTCCTCACAGCGCCGCCGCCCGCGCCCCCTTCGCCCGGCGGTAAAGCTGCGCGGGCCGCCCCACCCCGCTGCGCCGCTCGCCGCTGGCGACCAGCAGCCCCTGCGCCAGCAACCGCTTGCGGAAGTTGCGCTTGTCGAGGGGCCGGTCGAGAATCGCCTCGTGGACCCGCTGAAGCTCGGGCAGGGTGAAGGTGTCGGATAAGAACTCCAGCGCCAAATGCGCGTATTCCAGCCGCACCCGCAGCCGCCCCAGCGCTCGCGTCAGAATCGCGGCGTGGTCGAAGGCGAGCGCGGGCGGGCGGTGCGCCGGGAACCAGCCCGCCCCCAGCGTGTGCCCACCGCCCGTCACGTCCACCGCGCCGTGCGCGAGGACCGCCAGATGCGCGACCGACACGATGCGCCCGCGCGGGTCCCGGCCCGGTGCCCCGAAGGTATAGAACTGCTCCAGATGCCGGGGCTCCAACGTCACTGACGTCTCGGTCCGCAACTCGCGCAGGGCCGCCTCGTGCAGATCCTCGCCGGGGTGGACGAAGCCGCCGGGCAGTGCCCACGCGCGGGCGTGGGGCAGCTCGCCGCGCTGCACCAGCAGCACCTGCAACTCGCCCCCGTGCATGGCGAAGGCCGCCACGTCCACCGCTAGGCCGACCTGGGTCGCCTGGGGCGGCAGGGCTAGTGTCTCCATGACACGAACTGTAGGCCCTGGATAGGGGACCGTCAAGGACATAAGTGTGTGCGGGGGGAGGCCGTCCACCGGGTGTCAGACGGCCTTTCCGCCGGACTTAGGGGCCAGATGCCTCCCGCTCCGCCCGCGCCACCGCCACGTGTGCCCGCAGCAACTCGGCCACGCTCCAGGCCTGGAAGGGGCAGCCGCCGGGCCGCAGGCTGCCGCCGGAGAAGACCTCGCTGACGTGGCCCACGCCCGCCTCCCCCACATGTCCGGTCAGCCCCCGCAGCGCGGCGCGAGCACGGTTCACCTCGCCCCGTGAGAGCAGCAGGTCGATATAGGCGCCCAGCGGCCAGGGCCAGACGGTGCCCTGGTGGTAGGCGGCGTCGCGCACGAGCTGGTCGCCGCCGTAGTTGCCCCGGAAGCGCGGATCGAGCGGACTGAGGGTATGCAGCCCCAGCGGGGTCAGCAATTCGGCCTCGGCCCGCCGCACAGCGGCGTCTACCTGCGCGGGCGAGGCGGGCGTACCGGGCAGGGCCAGGGCGATCAATGCATTCGGGCGGATGCTGGGGTCGGGTTCGCCCTGCGGGGAGAGGGCATCGGCGGGAAAGCCATCTGCCAGGAACGCCGCGAAGCTGGCCCGCGCCTGGTTAAGCAACTCACCGTATTCGGGTGGCTCGCCCAGCAGACGCGAGAGCCGCCCCTCGGCCCCCAGTGCCGAGAGCCACAGTCCTTGAATTTCCACCGGCTTGCCGTGGCGGGGGGTGACTACCCAGTCGGCGATCTTCACGTCCATCCAGGTGAGCTGCACGCCCGGCTCCCCGGCAAGGAGCAGGCCGTCCCCTGGGTCCACCCGGATGCCGTGGTCGGTGCCGCGCACATGCCACTCCAGCAGCTCGCGCAGGCGGGGCAGCGCCTCCCGCGCGAAGGCGAGGTCACTCGTCGCCCCCACGTACCGTTCCAGCGCCACGGCCAGCCACAGTGCCCCATCCACCGTGTTGTACCCGGCGCCCGTGCCGTCCTCCAGAAAATTGTTGGGAATCAGGCCCCGGCGCAGGGTGGTCAGGAACGTCTCCAGCAGGGCGCGGGCCTCCGCATGTCGCCCGGTCGTGAGGGTCAGCCCGGTCAGCGCGATCATGGTGTCGCGTCCCCAGTCCGCGAACCACGGATAGCCCGCGATCACGCTCAGCCCCGCCCTCCCCCGCCGCACGAGGTAGGCGTCGGCAGCCACGGCGAGGGTGGCGACCAATTCGTCCCCATGCAACCCCGTCGCCTCCCACGCCTGGTTCACCAACCCCAGACGCCGCGCCGCTTCCGCGTCGTGGGCGGCCCAGGGGTCGGGCACGTCCCCCTCCAGGCCCCCCACAACCAGGGCGACCTGTCCCCCGCCCGGCGGCAGCGTCACCTGCCACAGCGCCGCCCCCACCCCCCGCTCGTGGTCCGGTTCGCCCCGTGCCTCGTCGTGACGGAAATAGACGCGCTGGGTAAAGGGCTGCGGGGTCAGGCCCTCCACCGCCGCACCGGGGGCGTGCAGGCTCACCCGTGTCTCCCGCGTGCCGCGCACCTTGGCCCGCGTCCCTTCCACCCCGAAGGTCAGCTCCGGCGCCCGCCTGTGCGCGTGGTGCGTATCCCGGTCAGCGAAAAAGCCGCCCAGAGTCAGCGTGACCGCCTCCCGTGCCTCCACCTCGTACAGAAAGGCGACCGCGCCCGAGTGCCGGGGCATGAAGGTCCGTCGCCGCACCCGCACGTCGCCCACGAGTTGCTCGCGTTCGGGCAGCAGGTCGCGCAGGGTCACCCCGACCAGCCAGGTCAACCCGTCTCCCTCGAAGACATTGGGCGCCAGCTCCAGCGCGTGCAGGGTCACCTCGCCCCGGCCCGTGCTGACCCTCTCCAGCGGCGAGACGAGGTGCTGCCAGCGGCCCACCGGGGGCTGGTGACTCACCGCCAGCCCGGAGTAGCAGCGGGTGGGCACCCCGGCAAGGCTGCCTAGCGCGAAGCTGCCCAGGCCGTCGGTGAGCAGCACTTCGAGGTCGGGGTCGCGGGCCTGAAGAGGACCATAAGACTGGAGGGTGGCCGGTGAGGATGACATGGGCCTCAGCATGCCGGGCGCGGGGGGGCCGCGTGGTAGACTGATCTGTCACGCCGGACAGGTGGACAACAGCCGTTTTCTCGCCAGCGTGTGGGAAGGCGTGCGGAGGTGATGAAAATAGCGAAAGAACACAAGGTCAACGAGCAGATTCGCGTCCGCCAGATTCGTCTGATCGGCGCGGAGGGCGAACAGATCGGGATCATTGACACGCGCGACGCGATGGCGATGGCGCGCGAAAAGGGCCTCGACCTCGTGATGGTCAGCCCGCAGGCCGTGCCGCCCGTCTGCCGCCTCCTCGATTATGGCCGCTTCCGCTACGAGCAGCAGCAAAACGAGAAGGAAAATCGCAAGCGTGCCCGTGCCCAGGAAGTCAAGGCGATCAAGTTCCGCGTCAAGATCGACGACCACGACTTCAACACCAAAGCCGGGCACGTGCGCCGCTTCCTCGAAGAAGGCCACAAGGTCAAGGTCACCATCATGTTCCGTGGCCGCGAGCGCACCCACCCCGAACTCGGCGAGCGCATCCTGCACCGCGTGGCCGATACGCTGGCCGACGTGGGCACCCCCGAGGGCATGCCCTCCATGATGGGCATGGACATGAACATGATCATGGCCCCCAAGGCGGCCCCCAAGGCCAAGCCCAGTGAGGGCCGCTCCGAGGACACGCAGGCCGCCGAACCTCCGGCCCCCGCCGGGGAAGCTCCGGCCAGCCCGGCCCCGAGCGCGTAACCTCTCCCGCCTTTCCAGCGGCCTGCCTTCCGGGGTGGGCCGCTGCCTTTTGCCGACTGGAGCCAGGGTTGAGGGCCGGTCCACCTTCTCCCGGCCTCAAACGGGCTAGGCTACGGCCCATGATCAAGATGTACACGACGAGCTGGTGCCCCGATTGCGTGGCGGCCAAGCGGGCGCTGACCCAGAAGGGAATCGCCTACGAGGAAATCAACATCGAGCAGGACGAGGGGGCAGCCGAGTACGTCATGAGCGTCAACGGCGGCAAGCGCAGCGTGCCCACGCTCGTCAGCGGCGACGTGGCCCACAGCCTCAGCGGCTTCCGCCCGCAGAAGCTCGACGCCTTCCTGGCCGAAGCCGGGTTGTAACGTCTGCTCCGGGTGATAGGGGGAGGGGTCCGCGCGGCCGCCTCCCCATGTTCGCAGCCACGGCCCCGCGCGGTTGCCCCCGGCCCACCCCGCCCGCTATCCTGCCTCCCATGAGTCTCCTTGCCCGTCACTCCGGTCTGGTGATAGGGGCAGGAGCGTCCCGGCGACCGCCGATGCCCGGCCCAGTCACGCGAACTCCCAGCGCCTGAGACCCCACGCGGCTCTCAGGCGCTCTGCTGGATTCGCGGCCAGACCGGGTCTTTTCTTGCCTTTTGCCAGGCTTATTACAAGGAGTTCTCTATGCACGTCACCCTGCCCGATGGAAAACAACTCGATCTGCCCCAGGGGGCCACGGCCCTCGACGCCGCCCGTGCCATCGGCCCCCGCCTCGCGCAGGACGCTTTGGCCGCGACCGCCAACGGCGACCTCGTGGACCTGATGTCCCCGCTGCCCGACGGCGCGAGCATCACGCTGATCACCAAGAAGAACCCCGCCGAGGCCGCCCCCCTCTTCCGGCACTCGCTGGGGCACGTGATGAGTCAGGCGGTGGGCGAGTTCTACAAAGCGAAAGGTTACGGCCCGCAAGACATCAAGCGCGGCGTCGGCCCCGCCATCGAGAACGGCTGGTATCAGGACTTCGACCTGCCCGAGCCGCTGCGCGAGGAAGACCTGCCGGAAATCGAGCGCCTCATGCGCGATATCCTCTCGCGTGGGCTGGACTTCTCCCGCCGCGAGGTCAGCAAGGACGAGGCCCTTGCGCAGTTCCCCCACGACCCCTACAAGGCCGAACTCATCCGCGAACTGCCGGAGGGCGAAGCGATCACCCTCTACCAGCAGGGCGACTACGTGGACCTCTGCCGGGGACCGCACTTCCCCAACACGGGCAAGCTCCCCGCTGCCTTCAAGCTGATGAGCACGTCGGGCGCGTACTGGCGCGGCAACGAGAAAAACCCCATCCTTCAGCGGGTCTACGGGGTGGCCTTCGCCACGCAAAAGGAGCTCGACGAGTACCTCGAACGGCTGGAGGAGGCCAGGCGCCGCGACCACCGCAAGCTGGGCCGTGAACTCGAACTGTTCACCATCGACCCGATGGTCGGCAAGGGCCTGCCGCTGTGGCTGCCCAACGGCACGGTGCTGCGCGAGGAACTCAGCCGCTTCCTGCGCGAGCAGCAGTTCCAGCGGGGCTATCAGGGCGTGGTGACACCGAACATCGGCAACCTCGACCTGTTCCGCACGTCGGGCCACTACCCGTACTACGCCGACAGCCAGTTCAACCCCATCGACGTGGATGACGAGCAGTACATGCTCAAGCCGATGAACTGCCCCTTCCACGTACGGATCTACGCCAGCAAGCCGCGCAGCTACCGCGACCTCCCGGTGCGGCTGGCCGAGTTCGGCACGGTGTACCGCTACGAGATGAGCGGCGAACTCAACGGCCTGACGCGCGTGCGCGGTTTTACTCAGGACGACGCGCACATCTTCGCCCGGCCGGACCAGCTCAAGAAGGAATTCCTCGACGTGCTGGACCTCACGGTCCTCGTTCTGAAGACCTTCGGCATGGAGGACGTGCGTTTCCGGGTGGGCGTGCGCGACCCCGAGTCCGACAAATACGTGGGTGACCCCGCCCAGTGGGACCGGGCCGAGGCGCAGATCATGGAGGCGGTGGAGGAGGTCGGCTTGCCGTACACGGTGGAACCCGGCGACGCGGCCTTTTACGGCCCCAAGCTCGACTTCGTGGTCAAGGATGTGCTGGGGCGCGAGTGGCAGCTTGGAACGATTCAGGTGGACTACAACCTGCCCGAGCGCTTTGACATCTCGTACACCGGTGAGGACGGGCAGGACCACCGCCCGGTGATGATCCACCGTGCTCCCTTCGGCAGCCTGGAGCGCTTCGTGGGCATCCTGATCGAGCACTACGGCGGCGACTTCCCGCTGTGGCTCGCGCCCCGGCAGGTCATGATCATCCCCATCGCCGACCGCCACATTCCCTACGCCGAGACGCTCGCCAACGAGTTCAAGGCCGCCGGAATGCGGGCCGAGGTGGACGGCTCCGCCAACCGCATGAACGCCAAGGTCCGCACGGCCGAGCTCTCCAAGATCCCCGTCATGCTCATCGTCGGGGATCAGGAAGAGGCGCGGCGCGAGGTCAGCGTGCGCGAACGCACCCCGGAAGGCCACAAGGAGCGCAAGGGCGTGGACTTCGCGGCGCTGCTGGCCGAGTTGCAGGAACGGGTGCGGACGCGGGCGTAAGGATAAGGAACAGGCAGGGGAGAGGGGCCGGTTACGTCCACCGGCCCCTCTCCTCTTGGTCAGCGGTTCGCCGCTTCCTCTGTCAGTACCGTTTTCAGCAGGTCGGGCCGGTCCGTGATGATCCCGTCCACCCCCATCCGGATCAGGCGGCGCATCTCGGCGGGGTCGTTGATCGTCCAGATCTGCACGGCCACGCCCCGCGCATGCATGGCCCGGACGAACGCGGGCGTGACCACCTCAATATTTCCGGCTCGCACCGGCACCTGCGCGACCCGGCCCGGCAGCGGTGCGAGGGCTGAGAGTCCTACCTTGCCCAGCAGCACGGGCAGGCGCAACTCGCGCTCGGTCATGCTCGTCATGACCTCGGGGCAGGCGGCACGGAACTCGTTCAAGGCCCGGTCGCTGAAGCTCGCGGCGATGACCCGTCCGGTCGCGCTCGCGTCACGCAGCGCCTTGCAAAACGGCGCGGCGATGCTGGGCGACTCCTGCTTCAGCTCGATGACCATCGGCAGGTTGGGAAACTCGGTCAGCACCTCCGAGAGCAGGGCGACCTGCACGCCCTGACCCCGGTAGGGGAAGGTCTGGCCCCCGTCGGGCGAGAAGGCGTACCCCGCGTCGGCGGCCTGCACCTCCGCCAGCGTCAGGTCGGCGATGCGCCCCCGCGTGTTCGTCAGGCGGTCAAGCGCCGCGTCGTGCGACAGCACCAGCACGCCGTCCCTGGTGGCGTGCATGTCCATTTCCAGCAGGTCCACGCCGAGTTCAGCGGCGTGGCGGTAGGCGGGGAGCGTGTTGCTGGGACGCAGAAGTTCGCCGCCCTGGTGGGCAATATTGAGGGTGCGGCCCTGCACATAGGGGTTGGCGGGCGGGGAGCTGGGGGCGCAGCCGACGAGAAGCGCGGCCAGCAGGCCGACGGGCAGCAATCTGGGCATGGTGCCTCCTACTGTAGCCTGCGCCGCCGTGCGCTTTACAGCCTGGGGGGGCCGTGCTAACATTCCTTCCGCTGGGAGAGGAGTGCCCTCCAGCCCCGCCCCAAGGCGCTGTAGCCAAGTGGTAAGGCAGAGGTCTGCAAAACCTCCACCACCGGTTCGAGTCCGGTCAGCGCCTCCAAGTTTTACCCCGCAGTCCTCACTGCACGCAGAACCGTAGCTCAGGGGTAGAGCACTACCTTGACACGGTAGGGGTCAGGGGTTCAAATCCCCTCGGTTCTACCAGATGGCCCTCGCTCCGGCGAGGGTTTTTCCTTTGTGTGACCGCACAACAAGGCCCCCGGTACAGGTCCGGGGGCCTCGGCAGTTGGGCGGCTTACTCCTTCACACCCCCGGCCACGGTCCCACCCACAAAGTAGCGCTGGAAGCCGTAGAAGAGGGCCACGATGGGCAGCGCCCCCAGGGTCGCGGCGGCGGCAAACACGCCCCACTGGGTCGAGAACTGGCCCTGGGTGAAGCTCAGCAGCATCACGCCGACGGTCCACTTTTCCACGCCGGTCAGCAGCACGTTCGCCAGGATGAACTCGGCGTAGGTGCCGATGAACTGGTTCAGGAAGATAAAGGCCAGCATCCCGCCCGAGAGCGGCAGCACCACCCGGAGGAAAGTCTGCCAGCGGGTCGCGCCGTCCACCATCGCCGCTTCCTCCAGCGACTCGGGCAGGCTCTCGACGTAGCCCTTGAAAATCCAGGTGTTGAAGGCGATGGCCCCGCCCGAGTAGGCCAGGATCAGCCCGGTGAAGGTGTTGGTCAGGCCCAGCGTCACCATCAGCGCGTAGACGGCGACGAGCGCCAGAAAGACCGGGAACATCTGGATAAAGATGTAAAAAAGCAGCATCTGGAAGCGGCCCGGAAAGCGCAGCCGCGCCATCGCGTAGCCGGAGGTGGTCGAGAGCAGGATCGCCAGCACCCCCGTCAGGCCCGAGACCAGCATGGTATTGCGCACCGACAGCACGAAGCGGCTCTCGTTGTCGGGGCCGGTGAACTGCGCCGGGGTCATGAAGATCACCAGCAGCGCGAGCGCCCCGATCAGGGCGTACATCGCCCACGACCGGGCGCGGCTCAGGCCCGCGTTCTCGCGGCCCAGGCGACCGGCCAGCGCGAACAGCAGCACCGCCGCCAGCGCCGCCCCCACGATGCCTGCCAGCAGCAGTTGCCAGCCCGGCAGCGTGATGCCGTTAAAGAGCCGGGTGAAGTTCTCCAGGCTCAGCACGTCCAGGTTGGGCAGCAGGCCCGAGCGGTAGAGAATGTTCGGGTTCTCGAAATCCGGGAAGGCGAAGAGGCTGTTGCGCGGATCGAAGGCGGCCAGCAGCACGTAGAAGAGGGGATAGATCGCCACCAGCACAACCAGGATCAGGAACAGGTGCGTGAGCTGATCGCCCAGCACGGCGAGGTAGCTGATGCGGCGCCCGGTGCGGGCCTGCCCGATACGTTGCCCGATCAGGCTGGTCAGGGCCAGCACGCCGCTCGCCGCCAGCAGGAAGAGCAGGAAGCGCACCCAGCCGTTTTCCACGAAATAGATCGTGAAGCTGCGCTGCCGGTCTTGCATGCTCTGCACGAGGTAATAGGCCAGCACGCCGAAACCGACTAGCAGCGCGGCCAGCGCCAGCCAGGGCAGGGCGCGGCGCAGAAAGCTAGGCTCCTTATGGACGTAGCCGCCGGGCGGCAGATTCTGGTCACGGGGCGCCGTGGTCATCGCCGGGCCTCCTCAAAGACCCCAGCCGCCTTGAAGTTCACCAGACTGATGGCGAGGGTCAGGAAAAAGACGATCAGCGCGATGGCGCTGGCCAGGGCGTAGTTTTGCCCCCCGCTGGCCGCGAAGGCCGTGTTGTAGCCCCACGACAGCAGAATGTCGGTGCTCTGCGCCGTGGCGTCACGGCCTTCTTGGGTCGGCCCGCCCTGGGTGAGCAGATAAATGATGCCGAAGTTGTTGAAGTTGAAGGCGAATCCCGACAGCAGAATCGGCGTGAACGAGTTACGCAGCAGGGGCAGCGTGATGTTCTGGATCTGCTGCCAGCGGCTCGCGCCGTCGATGCTGGCCGCCTCGTAGAGATCGTCGTTGATGGTCGCCAGCGCACTGATGGTGGCCGTCATCATGTACGGAAAGCCCAGCCACAGGTTGACCAGCAGCACGCTGATCTTGGCCCACAGCGGGTCACCCAGCCAGGGAATCGCCGCGATGCCCAGCAGGCCCAGCGACTTGTTCACGATGCCGAACTGCTGGTTGAGCAGCGCCTTCCACATCTGCACGCTGATCACCGCTGGAATCGCCCAGGGCAAGAACAGCAGCGTGCGGTAGATGTTGCGGCCCTTGAGCCGCTTGTTGTAGAGCAGGATGCCCAAGATCAGCCCGGCGATGGCATTGATCACCACCGTGGAAAAGGCGAACACCACCGTCCACACGAAGACCGGCCACAGCGCACTGCTCGCCCGTGCGAAGATCTCGCGGAAGTTGGCGAGCCCCACAAACTCGTAGCGGTTGAGGCGCGTCACACTGACGGGCTGGAACGTCTCTGCGACGGGGGCGGTCAGGGTGACGCTGCGGCCCTCCACCGAGGCGATCTGTGCCCGTACGGGCGTGGAGGCGTCCTCGTCGTACAGCACCGCCGTGTCGCCCACACAATTGGGGTTGGCGCAGCGCAGGAACTCCGCCAACGAGTCCCCCTCGGGAATCTCGGCCAGCGTCAGGGTCCGGCGGTCCGGCGAGAGCGCGGCTTCCGTCCGCACGCCGGTGTCCGGGTTGCCGCTGTTCTGCCCGCTGTAGTTGGTAAAGGCGTAGTTCACCGTCAGCACGATAGGCAGCACCGTGAAGGCCGCCAGAAACACCAGCGACGGCACCAGGTAATACCAGCTCACCATCCAGGGAAAGAGCCGCGCGACCACCGGCATGCCCAGCAGCAGCGCCCCCACGGTGAACACCAGGATCAGGTAAGGAGGCGCTTCCGGGAAGAAGCGGGCGGTCAGGCCCGAGAGCAGCCAGCCAATCAGCACGGCCCCGCCCAGCAGCACGGCCAGAATCAGGATCGCCAGCAAAAAACCGCGCACGCCGTCCGGGGGAGCGGCGCTGCGCGGGCGGGAAGGAGCAGCGGTCAAGGTCATAGGGTAAGAGGCCTCCTCGCAAACAGGGGTGGGGCGGGTCAGAACCGCAGGCGACGCAGCAGGCAGGTGGTTTCCACCATACTCCTCCACGCGAGCGGCGGACGAGCCCGCTGCCCGTCCGCCGAAGTCCAGCAGAAGAGGAGAGGCGCGGTGCGGCTCGCCTCTCCTCTTCTGGAATTACTTGATGTTCTTGTTGATCTCTTGCACGGCCCGGTCAAGAATCTGGCTGTAGTTCTGGTTGGGCTTCTGCACGCTCTGGCCGATGGCATTGGTCCAGGGACCCCACACAGCACCCATCTCCACGACGTTCGGCATCGGGGTGCCCATGCTGATGGTCTTGCCGAAGCCGACGACCACCGGGTCACTCTTGAGCTTGGTGCGGGCCGAGAGGCTCACCGGGATGCGGCCACCCGCCTTGTTGAAGGACACCTGCGCGTCGCTCTTGACGATCTCGCGGGCGAACTGCGCCGCCGCCGCCTTGTTCTTGCTGTAGGCGTTGAGCATCACGCCCTGCACGCCCACGAAGGGGCTCCACTTGCCGCTCGCGCCGGGAGGGGTGGGGAAGGGGGCGATGCCGAAGTTGATGCCCGCCTTCTTGATGTCGCCCATGTTCCAGGGACCCGTGACGATCATGGCCGCCCGGCCGTCCAGGAAGGCGCTCTTGACGGCGTCACCCGTCACCCCCTCGGGAACGAGGTTGTACTTGTAGCGCAGGTCGTTCAGGAACGCGCTGGCCTTGTCGGCACCCGCGTTGGCCAGGCCCACGTCCTTGGGGTTCAGCGTGCCGCCCGTGTTCCTGAACACGTAGCCGCCGTAGGCGCTAATGATGCCGTAGTTGCTGTACGCCTCGCCGATGTCCGTCAGGAAGCCGAAGCGGCCGCTGCCGGTGTTCTTCTGGGCGACGCTGAGAAACTGCGACCAGGTGGTGGGGGCGTTGGGAACCAGCTTCTTGTTGTAGACCAGCGCCACCGACTCGGCAGACATGGGCATACCCATCAGCTTGCCCTTGTAGGTCATCGCCGAGAGGGCCGTCCGGTCAAAATCGCTGCGGCTGGTCACGTAGCGGTCCATGGAGTCAATCACGCCCGCCGCAGCAAGCTGCCCAAGGCGGTCTTGCGGCAGGGTCAGCACCAGATCCGGCCCCTGACCCTTGGGAGCGCTCTGGATGAGCTTGTCCGGAATCTGATCGAAGGGAACGCTGACAATCTGGATGTTGTGACCCGTCTTCTTCTTGAAGGCGTCGGCCTGGCTACGCAGCCAGGTCAGCTCGGGGCCACCAAAGTGAGTCCAGACCGTCAGGTTGGCCGCGCTGGCGCTTCCCAGCAGGGCGAGGGACAGAACCGTCAGAGCTTTTTTCATGGAATCTCCTGGGGAAGCTGGTGTCTGAACCGCTTCCAGCGGGGGAACGTGCGTTCGGGCCACCTGGGAGGTCGGGCAGAGCCGGGACAATTTTCAAACTTTGCTCCGGTGGCTGAGAATCAGTATAGGCAAGAAGGCCTAAGTTGACAAGGGTAGACTCAAGGTTGCGTTTTAACGCTCTGGTCAGAAGAAAATCACCTTTCTTGTACCGACTTCAAGGGCCGTGGTGACGGTGCAGTGGGGGTCATTTGGTCCTGACCGACCGGTCAGGGGTGGTGCTAGAGTGCGCCCATGACTGCCGCCCCCGCCCGCCCACGCGGCCCGCTCTCGCCCAAGCTGATCCTGTTCCTGACCATCTTCGTCGCCATGCTGGGCCTGAGCGTGCTGTTTCCCATCATCGCGCCGTTGGGGCGGGAACTCGGCCTCTCGGTGACGCAGATCGGCTGGTTCTCGACTGCCTACAGCCTCGCGCAGTTCGTCTTCTCGCCGATCTGGGGCAGCCGCAGCGAGCGGGTGGGACGCAAGCCGGTGCTGATTCTGGGATTGGTTGGCTTCTCGCTGAGCTTCGGGCTGTTCGGGGTGCTGGCGGTGCTGGGGGCGCAGGGGGTGCTGGCCGGGGGCCTGCTCTTCGTCCTGCTGGTGCTCTCGCGCGTGGTGGGCGGCGTGCTGTCGAGCGCGACCCTCCCCACCGCGCAGGCGATGATGGCCGACCTCAGCAGCGAGAAGGACCGCGCCGCCGCCATGGGGCTGATCGGTGCGGCGTTCGGGCTGGGCGTGGTGTTTGGTCCGGCGCTGGGAGCGGCCCTGTCAGGGTTCGGACTGACCACCCCCATCTTCTTCAGCGCGGGGTTGGGGCTGGTTACGGCGCTCGCCGCGTGGCGCACCCTCCCCGAGACGCGCCGGGCGGACGCGGCTCCGGCCCCGGCTGGGGAACGACGTGCCCTGTTGGGGCGGCCGGGCATCCTCCTCTTTCTGGCGGTGAGTGCGCTGTACACCCTGGCGAGCGTGGGCATGGAGCAGACCATCGCCTTTTACGTGCAGGACACCCTGCGCCTGACCCCGGAGGGTACGGCGCGGACGGTGGGGCTGATGCTCGCGGTCTTCGGGCTGCTCGCGGCGGCGGTGCAGGGCGGGGCCATGCGGCCCCTGAGCCGCAAGTTCGCGCCGGGACCCCTGATTTCGGTGGGGCTGCTGGTGATGGGAGCGGGCATGTTCCTGCTCCCGCTGGGACAGAGCTTCTGGCCCATCACGGCGGCGCTGGCGGTGATCGGGGTGGGCAGCGCGGTCCTCGGCCCCAGCCTGAGCGCGGCCCTCTCGCTGAGCGCGGGGGCGGGGCAGCAGGGTGCGGTGGCGGGATTGAACAGCAGCGCCCTTGCCCTGGGCCGGATGACCGGACCCCTGATCGGCACCGGGCTGTACCAGGGCGTCGGCCACGCGGCGCCCTACTTCCTGAGCGGCGGCATCCTCCTCGCCCTGCTGCTGTGGACCCTGATCGCCCGGCCCCAGGTCCGCCCGGCGCAGGGGGCGAAGATCTGATCCTGCCAGCCGGGACGGAGCGCACCCCCCAGCCCGCTCTATGCTGCCCCCCATGACGGCTCCGCGCCCCATCTTCAATCCGGCCCGAGCGCTGGCTGTTCGCGTCCTGATGCGCGTGCTGGCAGGCGAGACGTTCGCGGCCCCCGCGCTGGACAGTGCGCTGGCCGCTGCCCGGCTCCCGACCCGCGACGCAGGCCTCGCCACGCACATCGTCTACGGCACCCTGCGCCACGCGCCCACCCTAGAGGCCGCGCTGACACCCCTGCTGCGCGGCGAGACGCACCCCAAAACGAGGGCGTTGCTGCTGGCCGGGGCCTTCGAGAAGCTCGTGCTGGGCACGCCTCCCCACGCGGTCGTCAGCGAATACGTGGGGCTGGCGCGGGGGGCACGGCTGGCTCCGTCCGGCCTCGTGAACGCGGTGCTGCGGCGGATGGACCTTCCCCCCGTCACCGAGGAGACGCGCTTCGCCCTGCCCGGCTGGCTGATCCAGATGTTCCGGGCCGCTTACGGCGAGCGGGCCGAGGCGGTGATGGCCGACCTGCTGACGCCCCAACCGCTCTGGCTGAGCCTCTCGGAAGAGGGGGTCAGGGCGCTGGAAGCCGAGGGCAGCGCCGTGGAGCCGGGGCCGAACGGGGTGGACCGGGTCACGCTGGCGCGGCCCCTGCGCGAGAGTGGCGCCTATCAGCGGGGGCAGGCGCAGCCCATCAACCCAGCCAGCCTCGCGGTCGTGGACGCGCTGGGCGAGGTGGCGGGGGCGAGGGTGCTGGACCTCGCCGGGGGAGCGGGGATCAAGGCCGCCATGCTCGCGGCGCGGGGGGCGCAGGTCACCAGCGTGGACGTGGAGGGGCGCAAGCACGCCGCCGCCCGGCAGAATCTGGCGCGGCTGGGGCTGAGCGCCGACTTCGTGACCCACGACCTGACCGGGCCGCTGAGCCTGCCCCCCGCGCCCCTCGTGCTGCTGGACGCGCCCTGTACGGGGACGGGCACCCTCCGCGCCCACCCCGAGATCAAGCTGCGGCTGACCCCAGAGGCGATAGGGGAGATGGCGGCCCTCCAGAGCCGGATGCTGCCGAACGCCGCCGCGCTCGTGCAGCCGGGCGGTCTGCTGGTCTACAGCGTGTGCAGCGTCGCGCCGCAGGAGGGGGCAGAGGTCGTGGCCGACTTCCTCGCCGCACACCCGGAGTTCTCGCCCGAGCCGCTGCCCGATCTGGACTTGCCCACCGCCCCGGCCGGAGACGGCATGTTGACCGTCATGGAGGACGGTATAGACGGATTTTTCATCGCCCGGCTGCGGCGGAAGCCGTAGGAACCGTCCCAACACGAGAGGGAGGCGAGCGCGTTGGCACTCGCCTCCCTCTCGTGTTGGATTACTCCCGGTCTTACAGCCCTAGTGCGGCGTCCAGCGCCACCTCGATCATCCCGTTGAACGTCATCTGGCGCTCCTCGGCGGTCGTTTCCTCCCGCGTGACGAGGTGATCGGAGACGGTCAGGATGGTCAGCGCCCGGACCCCGTGTTTGGCGGCGAGGGTGTACAGCCCAGCGGCCTCCATCTCCACGCCCAGCACCCCGAAGTCGGCCCAGATTTTGTACTGGTCGAAATCGTCGTGGTAGAAGGTATCGCTCGACATGATGTTGCCGACGTGCGAGGTGAAGCCCCGCTCCTGCGCGATCTGGTAGGCCCGGAGCAGCAACCCGAAGTCCGCGATGGGCGCGTAGGTCTTGGCCCCGAAGCGGATGTTGTTGATGTTCGAATCGGTGCAGGCCGCCTGCGCGAGGATCAGGTCGCGCACATGCACGTGCGGCTGGTACGACCCGCAGGTGCCCACCCGGATCAGGTTCTTGCAGCCGTAGCCGGTGATCAGTTCGCTGACATAGATCATCGAACTGGCGATGCCCATGCCGGTGCCCTGCACGCTGACGCGCTGGCCCTTGTAGGTGCCGGTGTACCCGTGCATGCCGCGCACGGTGTTGTGCAGCTCGGGGTTTTCAAAAAACGTCTCCGCGATGTGCTGGGCGCGGAGGGGGTCGCCGGGGAGCAGCACGGTTTCGGCGATCTGGCCTTCTTTGGCGTTCAGGTGAACCGTCATCGGGGACAGGGTAACAGAGTCAGGTGCCCACCCACTCGGCCGCGAGCCACCCGGCATGGGGAAGGCCGCTGGCGAGAATGCCCTGCTGCACGGCCCGCACGTCGTAGGGCACGGTGCGGAAAGTGACCTGCCCGTCTGCACCGAGCAGCAGGTAACTGGCCTGGGCGAGGTTGACATAGCGGTCGCCTCGCCGCTCGTAGGGGAGGCCGATGCTTCCCGGATTGAGGAGAGTCCAGCCGTCCAAGGTTCGCAGCAGAGGCTTGTGGGTGTGGCCCCCGACCCAGATGGGGTGCTGCCCAGAGGCGGTCCGCAACGCTTCCAGCCGCGCGTCTGGAGTCTGTGCGCTCAGCGTCTCGTCGTCGCGCTCGGGGCTGCCGTGAAATCCCAGGAGGCCGGGCAGCTCCGCGACGGGAAGATAGGTTTCTACAAGGCGGCGGTCGGCTGGCGTGAGTTGAGCGTGTCCCCAGGCGTCAATCTCGTGCAATTTCTCCTCGTCCGGGAAGCCGCGTGGGGAAAAGGGTGAGACAGGCTCCAGCAGCATCCGGTCGGCATTGCCGCGCACCACGGGGCAGCCCAGCGCGGCGACCTCGGCCAGACAGTCACGCGGCCAGCCGCCGCCGAGGGCCACGTCTCCCAGACAGAGGAAAGCGTCGGCCCCCTGTGCCCGCATGTCGGTCAGAGCGGCGTGGAGGGCCGGGAGGTTGCCGTGGATATCCCCGAAGACGGCGAGGCGCATGGGTCAGGATAGCCAGGCCCACAGCAAAGGGGCCGAGGCGTTGATGCCCCGGCCCCCTCCCTCTGTCCTCAGACCATCTGCAACGGGCTGCTCAGCGCCGCCGCTTCCGGGTTGAAGCGCGGCAGCTCGGGCAGGTCCTGACCGTCTTCCCCGATCAGGCGGCCATACAGCATGTGCGGGGTGGCGTGTTCAATGCGGGCGCGGTAGAGGCCCGCCCCCGTCGCCCCGAGCGCCTTGGGCACCACCGTGGGGTGGTTGCCGCGCGTGTGACCCTCCAGAAAGCCCGAGTCGTGGGCGTCGCCGCGCAGCAGCAGTTCCTGAACGGTGCCCACCTTTTCCGCGTTCTTGCGGGCGCTCCATTCCTTCTGCCGCACGATCAGGCGCTGCAATCGCTCGGTCTTCAGCTCGCGCGGGAGGTCCTGAAAGTGTTTGTAGCTCGGCGTGCCGGGGCGCGGCGAGTAGATGAACATATAGGCCGAGTCGTAGCCCACCTCGTCGTAGAGGCTCAGCGTTTCCTGAAAGTCTTCCTCCGTCTCGCCGGGAAAGCCCACGATGATGTCGGTCGCCAGGACCGCGTGCGGCAGGTGCTTGCGGATGGTGGCGATGTGCGAGAGGTACTTCTCGCGAGTGTACTCGCGGGCCATGCGGCGCAGCACCCGGTTGGAGCCGCTCTGCACGGGTAGGTGCACGAACTCGCACACGGCGGGCGTCTCGGCCATCGCGGCGGCCACGTCCTCCGTGAAGTTCATGGGGTGGCTGGTCGTGAACTTGACCCGGCGCACGCCCGAGCGCCCCACCTGCCGCAGCAGGTCGGCGAAGGAGGGGTATCCGGCGAGCCTCGCCCCCTGGTCCACCCCGTAGGCGTTCACGTTCTGGCCCAGCAGCGTGACCTCCTGCACCCCGGCGGCGAGTTGCAGGTCCAGTTCGCGCAGGATGTCGTCGGGGTGGCGGCTGACCTGCGGCCCGCGCGTGGTGGGCACGATGCAGTAGGTGCAGTGGTGGTCGCAGCCACGCATGATCGTGAGGTGCGCTTGCAGCTTGCCCGTGGGGGGCGGCGGGATGTGCTCATGCAGCTCGTCCTTGAATTGCAGGCCCCAGAAGCGCTCGTTGCTCTCCAGCGCCTTGCCGATATCGAGCAGGCTGCCCGGCCCCAGCAGCACGTCCACCTCGAACTTGCGGGCGATCTGCTGGCCTTCTTCCAGCTGCGCGAGGCAGCCCATCATGCCGACGACGAGGGGCCGCTGCTGCTTTTGCTTGCGCAGGTCGCCCAGCACCGAGCGGACCTTGTCCACGGGTTTGCCGCGCACCGCGCAGGTGTTGATCAGGACGAAATCGGCCTCGTCCACGCTGGCGACCATGTCCGCGCCGAAGCTGACGAGTTGCGACTCGACCAGATGGGTGTCGTACTCGTTCATCTGGCAGCCGTAGGTGATCAGGTGTGCCTTCACGTTCATTCTCCTCGGCCTGACGGAGGGATTCCGGGGCCTTCTGTGGTGCGCCACGCTGCACTGAGCGCGGGCCGGGCGCGAGTCTAGCAGGGGTGGGTACGCCCGTGACTCAGGGCTGCTCCGACTCCTTCAGCGGGTAATTCGTACTTTCAGCCACCCGCACGCGGCCCTCGGCGGGGGCGTAGGTGGCGTCGATCAGCTCAGGGCGGTGCTGGCGAAACCAGTCGCGCAGGGCGGAGGATTTGGCGAAGACCCGCGTCCGCAACACCTCCTCGGCCTGGGCACCCTGTCCGGCCAGGATCATGTTGGCGTAGTAGCCACCCAGCCGCGCTTTCAGGTTGGTGAGGTGATCGTCCTTGCTCAGCCCGGCGAGCAGGTCGCCCAGGTTGCGGGCCGCCTCCTGCGCGGGGACGTAGGCGTAGGCACGGGTGCGGTCGGCCAGCCGCACCCCGTCCCAGGCCAGCACGGTCAGCAGGGCAGGACTGGCGGCATACGGCCAGTCGTAGTAGGCGAGGCTGTCATTCGCAAACAGCAGCTCCTTCGTGCCGTCGCCGCGAAGGTCCACAAAGCGCAGGCCGTAATTGCCCCCGTCGATGATGGCGAGGTTCTCCACCCGGCCCGCGTCCTGGGTAAAGGCGTAGTACACCGAGCAGCAGTGCGCCCCGCCGGAGAAGGTGGTCAGGACGAGTTCGGGCAGGCCGCCGGGCCGCAGGGGTTGCAGCTCGGCCGCCACGTTCCAGCCGCTGACGGTCAGCACGGTGCGGCTGCCGTTGCGGACCACTGCCCGCGCTTCTCCCTCCACCGTCCCCTCCGGGCGGGGCGTGACCGTCACGGTCAGGGTGCCCCACCGCAGGACTTCCGCGTGGGCGGGGGAGAGCAGCGTGAGCAGTCCGGCCAGCGCGAGGCACGTCTTCATGCCCCAGGCTACTCCGGCGGGGGTCAGGGGCTCTGGGGAGAGGCGGGCGTGGCCCCGGTCGCCTGCCTCTCCAGCGTGAGGTTGTAGGTCAGCAGTTCCCGGCCCAGCAGCACGGTGCGGAGGGTGCCCGTCACCTTGCCCGCCCCCAGCTCGGCCCGCAGGGTGCCGCGCAGGGCGTCGCCGCCCTCGTAGAGATTCACCTCGATGCTGCCGCCCGCCGTGCCCACCCGCTGAAAGGTGCCGCTGACCGCGTACGCCTTGCGGCTTTCCAGATTGGTCAGCACGCCCGTCGCGCGGCCCTCGCGCTCCTGCACGCTCAGCAGCAGGCGGTAAGGGACCCGGCCCGTCAGCCCGGTGCCGGTACCCTCGTACACGCCATTCATCGCCCGCTCCAGCGCCGTGCTCGCGGCGATATTCGCCCCCAGCGCACAGCCGGGAAGCAGCAGGGGGGCGGCCAGCAGCGGCAGAAAATGAAGGGCACGCATACCGGCGAGCTTAGGCCGCTCTCATGAAGGGGAACTGATGGAGGGGCATGAAAAAAGCTCCCACGTGGGGAGCCTTTCTGGGGTGCCGGGTGGCCTCAGGCGACCTTGACGCCCTGGCTCTTGAGGAGGCGGCGGGCGGTCTGGGTGGGCTGGGCGCCGACCGAGATCCAGTAGGCGGCCCGCTCGGCGTTGACCTTGAGGTAGGTCTCGCTGGTCTTGCGGGGGTCGTAGTGGCCCAGGTTCTCGATGTAGCCGCCGTCACGGGGGCGGCGGGAGTCGGTCACCACGATGCGGTAGTGGGGGTTGTGGGCAGAACCGAAACGGGACAGGCGAATCTTGACCATGACAAAAAACCTCGGGTTGGAGTGGTGAGGGTGGGGCTACCCGCCTAGGTCGCGGGATTCATGCGCCCGCAGCAGCCAACCGGAAGCGCACCGAAGGAGAGTAGCAGAGGGCGGGGGGCTGTGGGAAGGGGGGCTCAGAAGGGCGGGGGCACCGGCCGACGCGACGCCCCCGACACCTCGTTGAGCTGAAAGGCCATCCGGCCGGGGCCGAAGATGGGACTGCCGCCCACGGTGCCCAGAGCCGTGCCCGCGCCCACCCGCGCCCCGATCTCGACGGCGGCGTCCTGAAGGCCGAAATACGCGGTGACCTTCGCCCCGTGGTCGAGCAGCACCACCCAGCCCAGGCTGGCGTAGTAGGTCGTGGCGATCACGTTGCCCGGCAGCGAGGCGACGGCCTGGGTGCCCTCGGCGGCTTCCAGCACGCTCCACTGGGCGCCGTTCGAGCCGTAGGGCTGGCTGACCCGGCCCCCCGGCAGCGGAAACCCCAGCGGGCCGGGCGAGGCGGGCAGCGGCGCGAGGGCCTGGGTCGTGGCCGCGACCGCCTGCTGGGTCTGCCCCTGGCGCTCGCGCAGGGCCGCCTGTTCCTGGGCGACCCGCCCTTCGCGTTCGCGCTGGGCCGCGAGCGCCGCCTCGCGCTCGGCCTGTTCGCGGGCACTCTGCTCGGCCTCGCGGGCACGGGCCTCGGCCTGGGAGCGGGCGATGGCGTCAGCCTGCTGGCGGGCGCGGGCGGCGGCTTCGGCCCTGGTGCGGGCTTCGGCGGCGGCCCTGGCCTGGGCCTCGGCGCGGGCCTTCGCTTCGGCCTCGGCCCTGGCCCTCGTGCGGGCTTCAGCTTCGGTTTTGGCGCGGACGGCCGCAGCGGCCTTTGCCTGAGCTTCGGCCCTGGCTTTCGCTTCAGCCCTGGCGCGGGCGCGGGCGGCGGCCTCTGCACGTGCTCTGGCTTCCGCTTCCGCCTTAGCGCGGGCGGCAGCCTCGGCGCGGGCCTTGGCCTCCGCACGGGCGCGGGCTTCGGCACGGGCTTTGGCCCTCGCCTCGGCCTCGGCTCTGGCTTTCGCTTCGGCCTCGGCGCGTTCGCGGGCGATGCGGGCCTGCCGCTCCTGCTCAGCGCGGATGCGGGCGAGGCGTTCGGCCTCCAGCCTTGCGCGTTCCCGTTCCTCGCGGATGCGGCGCAGCTCGGCCTCGCGGCGGCGGCGTTCCTCCTCCAGCCTGCGGCGGCGCTCGGCCTCCAGCCGGGCCTTTTCCTTGACGACCGCGCCCACGAGTTCGTCGATGGTGCGGGCCGTCTCGGCCTGCTCGGCGCGGGTGCGGGCAGCCAGGGTGCGCTGGCCCTGCTCGTCGCGGCGCAGCTCGGCCAGCAGTCGGCCCGTCTCGGCGCGGCTCTCCCGCAATTCCTCCAGCCGGGCGAGCTGGCGGGCTTGCAAGCCCTCCAGGGTCGCCTTTTGCGCGGCCTGCTGCTCGCGCTGGGTCTCCAGCGTGCGGACCTCACCGCGCAGGTCTTCCAGCACCGTGACGTGCTGCTCGCCCGAGAGGTTGGCGTAGCGCAGCCGGATCAGCAGGTCGGAGAGGCTGCCCGACTGCGACAGCAGCCGCAGGTATTGGCCGCTGCGCTCACGGTAGAGGGCCTGAAGCAACTCACGCAGATCGGCCTGAAGGCGGGTCACGCGGGCCTGGGTCACCTCACCCGCCGCCGTCGTCTCGGCCAGCACCCGTTCGGCCCTCTGCACCTGCCGGGCGAGGTCGGCCGTCTCGTTTTCCAGCTCGGCCACCCGCCCGGACAGGGTCTCCAGCCGCTCCAGCGTCTCGCGGCCCTGCGCGGACAGACGGGCGATGTTGCGGCGCAGGTCGGCCAGTTCGCGGCCCTGCTGAACACTGAGCCGCCGCTGCTGCGAGAGTTCGCGCTGAAGCTGCTGGAGCCGCTCACTGGTCTCCTGCGCTCCGGCCAGCAGCGCTGCCGAGAGCAGAACAAGAGCGGGCCAGCGCGGGTTTCTCCTCACTCCAGCTCCCGCAGGTAGCGCCGGGTGGCAAAGAGACTCCCGGCCAGCCCGGTCAGGATGCCCAGCATCGCCACCGCGCCCAGCAGGGGCAGCAGCGTGTCGAGGTCGCGCACGACCGGAAAGACAGGCGCAAAGGTCGCCACCCGCTCGGCCAGCGCGAGGTAACCGGGCGCCAGCACCGAGAGCGCGAGCACCGAGGACAGGGTGCCCAGCAGCACGCCCTCGATCACGTGCGGGGTGCGGATAAACCCGCGCGTGGCCCCCAGCAGCCGCATCACGCTGATCTCCTTGCGCCGGGCGTACATGGCGACCCGCACGGCGTTGAGGATGCTCAGCAGCGTACCCGCGAACAGCAGCGCCACCAATCCGTACCCCGCCGCCCGCACGGTGGTCAGCGTCCGCACGGCCTGGTCCACGTACCCGGCCCCGTACTCCACGTCCTCCACACCGGGCAGTTTCGCCACCGCCTCGGCCACCGGGCGCGAGTCCTCCACCCGGCCCACCCGCACCCGCAGCGTGTCGGGAAAGGGGTTCCCGACCAGCCCGGCAGCCTCGGCGGTGGAGGGGTAGTCGCGGGTCATCTCCGCGAGGACAGCCTCGCTGGACACCAGCCGGGCCTCGCGCACGCCGGGAAGCCCCTCGACCTGCCCCAGCAGGGCCGCCCCGTTCGCGCCGCTCTCCAGAAAGGCCGCGACCTCCACCTGCGATTCCAGCCCTTCCAGGGTGCGGTTCACGTTCAGCGTGAGCAGCAGCACGCCGCCCAGCATCAGCAGCGTCAGGGTCATGGTGGTCAGCGTGCCCAGCGTGGCGGTGAGGTTGCCGCGCATGGCGAGCAGGGCCTGGCGGAAGTGGTAGGTCATGGGCAGCCCCTCACAGCGCGTACCCCCCCGCCGGATCGTCCCGCACCAGCCGCCCCTGGCGCAGGGTCAGCGTGCGGTGACGGAAGGTCTCCACCAGGTCGCGGGCGTGGGTGGCGAGAACCACCGTGGTGCCGCGCAGGTTGACGTGTTGCAGCACCCGCAGCACCTCGCGGGCGTGGTCGGGGTCGAGGTTGCCGGTCGGTTCGTCGGCGAGCAGCAGCGGCGGGTCGGCGACGATGGCGCGGGCGATGGCGACCCGCTGCTGCTCGCCCTGCGAGAGCTGCACCGGGTGAGCGTCGGCGCGGCCCTCCAGCCCCACCGTCCGCAGCGCCGTGCCCACGCGGGCGGGCCACTCGCGGGCCGGAACGCCGGTCACGCGTAGGGTAAAGGCCACGTTGTCGTAGGCGCTGAGGTGCTCGAGCAGCAGGTTGTCCTGAAAGACGGTCCCGATGCGGCGGCGCAGCAGCGCGGTGCGGCGGCCCCGGTAGCGCGAGAGCGGCTCCCCGGCGACCTGCACCTCGCCCCGGCTGGGCAGCGCCCGCTTGATCACCAGATTCATGAAGCTGCTCTTGCCCGCGCCCGAGTGCCCCACGAGGTACACGAACTCGCCCTTGTGGACGCGGACATTCAGGTCGTCGAGGGCCAGCGCCCCGCTCGCCGGGTAGGCGAGGCTCACGTTGCGGAAGACGATCACGCGCCGCAGCCTCCGGGAGCGCGGCCACGGGGAAAGGTGGGCAAGTTGGTCATGCTCGCGGCCCAGCATAGCCCAGCCTGTCCCCACGCGGAAAAGTCCCCCTGGAGGGCCAATGGGTGAGGTCGCCCTCAAACCGCCTTCACACGGCGCACTATCCTGCGCGGGTGAACCGGAAACGCATGATGCTGGTGGCGGGGTCCCTCGCCGCGACCGCTGCCGTCGGCTACGCGCAGCTCGGCGGCTATACCCAGGCCGACCTCACCCGCACGGACACGGGCCGGGCCTTCTTGCAGGTGCTGGGTGAACTCCAGCGCTCGTACCTGTACCCCATCGACCAGGAAAAGGTGCTGCGCGGCGCGATTAACGGGGCGCTCGGCAGCCTGGACGACGAATTTACTTACTACTCCGAGCCCGCCGACACCGCCATCGACGCCCAGAACCTCCAGGGCGAGTTCGGCGGCATCGGCGTGACGCTGACCGCCGCCAACCCCGACGGCACCGGCGGCAAGATCGAGAACGTGTACAAGGGTCAGGCCGCTGCCGACAACGGCGTGCAGATCGGGGACGTGTTCGTCAAAATTGGGGACACCGACGTGATGACCGCCAAGCTCAATGAGATCGTGCGGTTGGTGCGTGGCCCCGTGAACAGCACGGTCAATGTGACCTTTGCCCGCAACGGCAAGCCCTACACGGTCAAGATGGAACGCCGTAAGGTGACCATCGTGGACGTGGAGCAGACCATCCTGCCCGGCAACATCGGCTATATCGCCCTGAACACCTTCTACAACGAGAAGGTCAGCGACCAGTTCCGCGCGGCCATCGCCTCCATGAAGGCCAAAGGCGTGCAGAAGCTGATTCTGGATATGCGCAACAACGGCGGCGGCCTGCTCAACGCGGGCGTGGACGTGGCCGACCAGTTCCTGGGGTCGGGCAACATCGTGAGCCTCAAGGACCGCTCGGGCCGCGCCCAGGTGTATGGCCGCGCCGCCAACCGCCCGACCGATTACACCGGCAAGCTCGTCGTGCTGGTCAACAAGAACAGCGCCAGCGCGAGCGAGGTCGTGGCGGGCGCCCTGCAAGACATGAAGCGGGCGACCGTGATCGGGGAGCAGACCTTCGGCAAGGGGGTGGCGCAGATCCCGGTGGACACGGTGGACGGTGGCAAGGTCGCCATCGTGAACAGCGCGTGGCTGACCCCCTCGGGCCGCGAGATTCACAAAAAGGGCATCACGCCCGACATCGCCGTCAAGGACACCCTGAACGCCACCCCCTTCAACTTCAGCGGCAGCGGCCTGGCCCCGGACGCCAAGGTCACCCTGACCGTGGAGGGCAAGCCCGTGACCGTCACCGCCGACAAGGACGGCAAGTTCACCTACACCGCCGAGGTCAAGCGTCCGGTGCGCTCTGCCGTGCAGGGCGAGGCGACGGTGGACCTCGCCGGGGACGCGATCCTGCGGCGAGCGGTGGAGACGCTGAGGTAGAGCGGCCAGCCGCCAGCTTCCAGCGACCAGCGCAGAGGGCCTCAGCTTCGGCTGGGGCTTTTTGCCATGTGGTGCTGTGCTGGCGGCTGGCCGCTGGAAGCTGGCTGCCCCTAATCCCACTCCCACTCCCGCCAGTCGCTGGGTTTCGCCTCGCGGCTGGCCGCTTTCTTCTCCTGCGGGGCCGGGTACCAGGGATAGGCGGCGGCGAGGGCCGTATGCAGGCGTTCCAGCAAGCGGGCGCGGAGTTCGGCTTCCTCACGTGGGGTGACCTTCTCTATCTCACGCATCAGGCGCGAGAGGGTGTCTTCCAGCCCCGGCAGGTACGGCTCACGGGCCTTGCGAACCGACCCCTTTCGCAGCGGTTCCGGGTGCACGGCGGGCACGTAGCTCTCGGCGGCGGCGTCCAGCAGGGCGGCCCGTTTCGCGGCCCGTTCCTCGCGGGCACGTTCAGCGCGGGCGCGGGCATCGGCAGCGCGGGCCTGACCGACCAGAAAGGGCTCCTGGCGCTCGGCGTCCAGCACCCGGTCCTCGCGATAGAGCTTGACGGGGGGGAGGCGACGGCGTCCCATCTTCAGCCCGTTGGGGCGGGTGTCGTCGTGCTCACCGAGAAACTTGCGAATCAGGCCCGGCGTCCAGCCGCGTTCCTTGAGGTCCTGGGTCGCCAGGAAGCCGGGCGGCGTCAGGGGTTTCTCGCGGGTGGGGCGGGGCTGTTTCTTCGTCATGGCCGGGCACTCATGGCTGGGGCAGCCCGCGCCACTCCCCGCGCAGCAGGTCCAGTTGCACGCTGTCGTAGCGCACGCCCTCCCACAGCCGCGCCTGCCGCACGCGGGCGCACTCGCGGAAGCCGAGCCGCTTTCCGAGGCGCAGCATCCGCTCGTTGCCGCCCCAGGTGGTCACGGTCAGGACATGCGCGTCGGTCCAGTCCAGGGTGTCCTGCACCCACAGCCCCAGCGCCCGCGTGCCCACGCCGCCGCCCCAGTACGCCGGGTCGTAGATCAGGATGCCGAGGTCCCACCAGCCGCCGCCCTCCGGTTCCTCCTCCGAGCGGTTGACCATGCCGACCACCACGCCGTCCACGTCAATGACCTGCTCGTCGGCGTCGGGACCGTGGGCCGCGAGGTAATCGGCATACGCCTCCATCGTGCGGGTGGTGCCCGCCGCCGGAAAGTACGGCGCGTCCCAGCGCCGCCACTCGGCCGCCGGGTCGGTCAGCCAGCGGGTCAGGATGGGCAGGTCACTGGTCCGGCGGTCGCGCAGCGTGACCGGGAGAGAGGGCAGGGCAGGGGTCACGGCGCGGAGTATAGGGTGAGGTGTCGTCAGGCGTCAGGCTGCCGGGCCAGTCGCGTGTACGGGTGCCCTGCGAGGTTCTGCCGTCCCACCGCCACGAAGCCGCTGCGGGCGTAGAGCCGCGCCGCCGGGTTGCCGTCCTCCACCAGCAGGGTCAGCGGGAGGCCGAGTGTTCGTGCCCGTTCCGCACAGGCGGCGATCAAGGCCGCGCCCACCCCCCGCCCCCGCGCCTGGGCGACCGTGGCGAGGGTGTCGAGGTACAGCTCGCCCGCCCCTGCCTCGGTGGGAATGGCCGGGTCTAGCCCCAGCGAGCGGCGGTGCTCGCGGAAGGGCGCGTCGAGGGCCTGCGCGAACTCGCCCGGATAGAGCACGGCGAGGCCCACCGGACGGCCCCCCTCCCCCTCCGCGATCAGCGTGTGCGTGAAGCTCAGCCGGTTTCCCCGCGCCATGAAGAATTCAGCGATGACGTGCGCGGCGTCCTCGTCGGTCGTGGTGCCCGTCAGGTGGTGGCCCACCCGCCCGATGGCCTCCTGAATCAGCGGGGCGGCGAAGGCCGCGTCAAAGGTCTGGGCCGGGCGAATGCGGGGGGGCATGCCGCCCAGTCTCCCACCCGCGCCGCAACTGGGCGAGTCGCACGCTGTCCCAGCGCTGTCCGTGCCACGCCCGCGCCTCCGGCACCCGCCCGCACTCGCGGTAGCCCACCCGCTCGGTGAACTCCGCCAGCGACAGGGGAGAGGCAGGGCGGGCGGCGTGGAAGTACGGCGCGTCCCAGCGTTTCCATTCCGGGTCGGGTTCGGCGTGCAGCCAGCGGTGGAGGGTGGGGAGGTCGGCAGGCGAGCGCTCGCGGAGGGTGAGGGTCGGCATTCGCCCCAGGCTGACAGGTGGCCCCCCGTCCGGGCATCCGCCGCATGGCCTGTGGGCAAGCGGTGAAGAAGCCCTGACTAGCGCCCGCCCCCCGTGCCGCTTACGGTAAACCATGCCCCTGAAACCCGAGATCGATCACCCCGAGTCCGAGCGCCGCCGCGTCGGGTACGCCATCGTCGGCATCGGCGAACTGACGGCCGGAGAACTCATTCCCGCCGCCCGGACCAGCGACCACGCCTATGTCGCCGCCCTCGTCACCAGCGAGAAGGACAAGGGCGTGGCCTTCGCGCGGGCCTATGACCTGACCGAGGAGGACGTGTACAGCTACGAGGACTTTGAACGCCTCAAGGAGCGCGAGGACGTGGAGGCCGTCTATATCGTCCTCCCCAACTCCCTGCACCGTGAGTACGTGGAGCGGGCCGCCCGGATGGGCAAGCACGTCCTGTGCGAGAAGCCGCTGGGCGTGAATGCCGGGGACGCGCAGGCGATGGTGGACGCCTGCCGGGAGGCCGGGGTCCTGCTGATGACCGCCTACCGCTGCCAGTACACGCCCCAGCACTGGGCTGCCCGCGACGCCGTGCAGGGCGGCAAACTCGGCCCGGTCAAGTTGGTGGACGCGATTCACGGGCAGGTCGAGGACGACCCGGAGGCGTGGCGCCTGAAGCGCGACCTCGCGGGCGGCGGGCCGTTGCCCGACGTGGGCATCTATTGCCTGAACACCATCCGCTTCGTACTGGGGCAGGAACCCGAGTGGGTCTTCGCGGCGCTGCACCAGCCGCAGGGCGACGAGCGCTTCCGCGAGGTGGAGGAATCGCTCAGCTTCATGCTGGGCTTTCCCGGCGGCGTGATCGCCAACGGCCTGACGAGCTACGGCACCCAGAAGACCGCCACCCTGCGCGTGCTGGGCGAGAAAGGCACCGTGCTGATGGACCCCGCCTACACCTATCAGGGCCTGGAGCTGACCATCTCGGACGGCGAGGGCGACTTCCAGCCCAAGCTCCCCGACGAGGACCAGTTCGGGCTGGAGATGGACCACTTCGCCCAGCGGGTCCGCGACGGCAAGGAGCCCTGGACCCCCGGCGAGGAGGGCGTGCAGGACCACCGCATCATGGACGCGATGTACGAGAGCGCGAGGACCGGGCAGGTCGTGCGGCTGGAGCGTGTGGAGGGCAAGGACGCCTTCCGGGGCACCGAGCCGCAGGTGCCGGGGCGGAAGTGAATCGGGGAGCGGGTGAGGTCAACGTCGTTTGGCAGGGCCTGAACCCTGGCCGTCCCAGCCTCGAACACCTCCGGCTGATCCCTTGGGTAGAGGCGACAGGAACGGTCGTCGGCGTCAGTGAGGGACGACCTTTCACCCTGCTCTACAGACTTGATCTCGGAGGAGACGGTTCTCCCATACGCCTGCGTTGCCATCTTGATGGTGGGCAACATCTGGACCTCTCCCGGTCGGGAGAAGGCGAATGGACCACCGCCGAGGAAAAGCCGCTCCCGCTCTTGCGAGGCTGCACCGATGTGGACCTCCGCGTCACACCGTTCACCAACACCCTCCCCCTGCGCCGCCTGAACCTGCGCTTTGGGGAGGGCCAGGAGGTGCATGTCGTCTGGGTCGATGTCCCTTCACTGGATGTGCAGGCGGCTCGCCAACGTTACACGCGGACGGACGAGCGGACCTATCGATACGAGAATATGGACAGTGGGTACAGCAATGAGGTCACCGTAGACGGAAAAGGCTTAGTGACGCTCTACCCGGACGCCTTTGAGCGGTTGGCCTAATCCTCAGCCGCAGCGGAAGGGAATCGGAATCGGCCCGATGCAGCACACGCCGCGCGTCTCCACACTGGACCCTAGGGCGAGCGGAGAGCCGCCGTGAATGACGTTATGCGCCTCCCGGCACGCCCCGAACCGGGCGACAATCCGGGGCCGTCCCCGCACCAGACCGTCCTCCCGCACGATGCGGGCCACCGCCGCCGAGCACGACTCGCCCCCGTGCAGCGCGGCGTGGGCGCAGCGAAAGCCCTTGCGCGGCGAGAGCTGCCGCTGGTAGAGGCGAATGCCGGAGAGGGTCAGGCGGTCAAGGGGAGTGGGCATGGGGGGAGCGTAGGCGGTCGCGGCGGGCTTCCTTGCCGGAACGTATGAAGACGGCTTGGGCCTTGAGGAGCCGTCCCCGACCCGCAGCATTCCTTACAGCCTGCCCCGACCCCGCCAGACCAGAATGCCCGCCATGTCGCCGGGGCCGCAGGATGTGTGCATCGTGGGGGGAGGCCCGGCGGGCATGATTCTGGCGCTGCTGCTGGCGCGGCAGGGCATCCCGGTCACCGTGCTGGAGGCGGCGGGCGACTTCCAGCGCAACTTCCGGGGCGATACCCTCCACCCCGCCATCATGGAACTGCTCGCCGGGCTGGGGCTGGCCGCGCCCGTCCTGGGGTTGCCGCACACGCGGGCGCACCAGGCGCGGCTCGTGCGGGCGGGAGACGTGCAGGTCATCGCGGACTTCTCGCGGCTGCGGACGCCGTACCCCTTTCTCACGGTGATGGCCCAGTCGCGCTTCCTGACCTTTCTTGCCGCCGAACTGGGGCGCTTTCCTCACGCGCGGGTGCTCATGGGCGCTCGGGTGGAAGGGCTGCTGGAGGAGGGCGGCGAGGTCCGGGGCGTGCGCTACCGCCGGGCCGGGGCGCTGCACAGCCTCCCCGCCGCGCTGACGGTGGGGGCCGACGGCCGCTTTTCCAAGGTGCGCGACCTCGCCGGGCTGAGGTTGCGGCGGCTCGCGCCGGGGCAAGACGTGCTGTGGTTCTCGCTGCCCCGGCACGCGGACGATCCCGGCGGCACCATCGACCTGCACCTGCGCGGCGAGCACTGCATCGTGACCACCGACCACGGCGAGCGCTGGCAGGTGGGCTACTCCATCCGCAAGGGGGGCTACGCCGAGGCGCGGGCGGCGGGCGTGGCCCCCATCCGCGAGGCCGTCGCCGCCACGATTCCCTGGCTGGCCGGGCGGGTGCAGGCCCTGACCGAGTGGCGCGACCTGCACCTCCTCGCCGTGGAAGTCGCCCGCGTGCGGCGCTGGTGGCGCCCCGGCCTGCTCCTGATCGGGGACGCGGCCCATCCCATCTCGCCGGTCGGCGGCATGGGCATCAACATGGCCGTGCAGGACGCGGTGGCCGCCGCCAACGTGCTGTGCGGCCCCCTGCGCTCGGGGCGGCTGCGGCCCCGGCACCTCGCCCGCGTGCAGCGCCAGCGGGCCTGGCAGATCGCCGCCTTGCAAACCCAGCAGGTGATCGAGGAGCGGGAGGTCGAGGGGCTGGACGGTGCCCAACCGCTGCATGTGCCCAGCCTGCTGCTGCGGCTGCTTCAGGGGGTGCCGGGCCTCCAGGGGGTGCCGGGGTATGTGACCGCCTATGGCCTGCGCCCCGAGCGGTTGCGGGCGCGGTGGCGGACGGCGCGGCTGTAGCCTGCGCCATGGCCCGACATGCCCGCTATGCCCAGGCGCAGTTCGCCCTCTGGCCCGACGAGGGGTTGCTGGAGGCGGTGCGGTCGTTTCCCGGCGACTGGATCAACATTCTCCGCACTGACCTGAACCATGCCCAGGGCTCGCTGACCGTGGACCTCGCGGACGAGTTCTACCGGGCTTCGGAAGCGGACGGCTGGCAGGTGGGACCGGACGGGAAGCGCGACCCCCGGCACCACAGCCGCCTGCTGCGCCTGACCTGGGAGAGCCGCTGGGAGGGTCACGTCCACTTCCCTAATCAGGTCTTCGCCCTGGAAAGCTACGATGAGTTCTACGCCGGGCCATACGGCACCTTCCACCCGATGCGTCAGGGCCTTCCGCAGTCCTGGCTGTACGAGGTGATCAACGACCCCAGCCCCTGGATCACGGAGATGCTGGAGGAGAACGACGACACCGACGTGTTCCCGATGTACGGCGTGCCCGTCGCCGTCAGCGAGCGCGAGCAGAAGCTCAACCCCCACCTGAAGCCGACCGGCCGCTTTTTCCCCGAGGACGCGACGCCCGAGGACACCGGCCGGGGCACGGATTTCGTTCTGCTTCGTCCGCAACCCCCTACCCCGGAAGAGTTGGCTGAGGCGCAGGCACAGTTCAGGCAGGTTCAGCGGGCGCAATGGGAGGCCACCCGCCGCCGCCCGCGCTACCGCCATCTCCTGATCGCGTCCAACAGCCACATTCTGGAAGTGCTGTGCGAGAGCCTCCCCACCTGGGAATGGGTCAGCGGAAGCTGAAGCCCTCGCCATCTGCGTCCACCGTCACCGCGCCGCCGCCGCTGAGCCGCCCGAACAGCAGCTCGTCGGCCAGGGGGCGCTTAACCTGTTCCTCGATCACGCGGGCCAGGGGCCGTGCCCCCATCTGCGGGTCGTAGCCCAGCAGCGCGAGCCGGGCGCGGGCGGCGGGCGTGACCGTCAGCGAGACGCCGCGCTCGGCCAGTTGCCCATCCAACTGCCGCAGGAACTTGTCCACCACGTTTCCCATAATCTCCCGCGAGAGGGACCGGAAATGAATCACGGCGTCCAGGCGGTTGCGGAACTCGGGGGTGAAGGTGCGCTTGACCGCCTCGGCCTCCTCGCCCATGCGGCCCTCGCGCGAAAAGCCCAGGGCGGGGCGGCTGGCGTCGGCGGCGCCCGCGTTCGTGGTGTAGACGATCAGCAGGCCGCGCCCGTCCACCTTCTTGCCGGTGTGGTCGGTCAGGGTGCCGTGGTCCATCAGTTGCAGGAAGAGGTTGTACACGTCCGGGTGTGCCTTCTCGATTTCGTCGAGGAGCAGCACGGCGTGCGGGTTCTTCGCCACCGCGTCGGTGAGCAGGCCGCCCTGGTCGAAGCCCACGTAGCCGGGAGGCGCCCCGACCAGCCGCGCCACCGTGTGCGCTTCCTGATACTCGCTCATGTCGAAGCGCAGCAGCTCCACCCCCAGGCGGTCCGCCAGCGCCCGCGCCAGCTCGGTCTTGCCCACCCCGGTCGGCCCCGCGAAGAGGAAAGCCCCCTGCGGCTTCTGCGGGTCGCGCAACCCGGCGCGGGCCAGCTTGACGGCGCTGGCGACAGCGTCCACGGCGGCGTCCTGCCCGAACACGCGGGCCTTCAGGTCGGCGTCCAGTGTGGCGAGCGAGCGCACCTCCTCGGCCTTCACCGCGCCGACGGGCACGCGGGCCATTCGCGCCACCGTCGCCTCGATGTCCGCCTCCCCGATCTCGCCGCCCCGCCCCGCCGAGGACCGGGCCGCGCCCGCCTCATCCAGCACGTCGATCGCCTTGTCGGGCAAGAAGCGGTCGCGCAGGTGCCGGGCCGAGAGCCGGACGGCGGCCGAGAGCGCCGCGTCGGTGTACGTCACCCCGTGGTGCGCCGCGTAGCCCGGCGCCAGCCCGCGCAGAATGGCGAGGGCGTCCTCCTCGGACGGCTCGGGCACCTCCACCGTCTGAAAGCGCCGCCACAGCGCCCGGTCACGTTCGAGGTGGCGCAGTTCGGCGGGCGTGGTCGCCCCCAGCACCCGCAGCTTGCCCCGCGCCAGTGCGGGTTTGAGGAGGTTCGCCGCGTCCACGCTGCCGCCCTCGGTGGCCCCGGCGCCGACCAGCGTGTGCAGCTCGTCGATAAAGAGGACCGCGTTCTGCCCGTCCAGCGCGGCCAGGACCGCCTTGAGCCTTTGCTCGAAGTCGCCCCGGTACCGGGTTCCGGCGAGCAGCGCCCCCAGGTCGAGGGCGTACACCGAGGCGCCCCGCAGGAAACCCGGTGCCCCCCCATCGGCCACCCGCTGCGCCAACCCCTCGGCCAGCGCCGTTTTGCCCACGCCGGGCTCGCCCACCAGCACGGGATTGTTCTTGGACCGCCGCGCCAGGATATGCACGGTGCGCTCCAGCTCGGCCTCGCGCCCGATCACCGGGTCGAACTCCCCGGCCCGCGCCTGCGCGGTGAGGTCGGTCGCGTAGGCTTCCAGCGGGTTCTGCTCGGCGGCCTCCGCTTCCGGCGCCTCGCCGTCCACCCCGGTCACTCGGCGCTCGCGCTCGCGTCCGGCGACCTTCGCGGCCCCGTGGGACACGTAGGCGAGTACGTCCAGCCGGGTCACCCCCTGCGCCTCCAGCGCAGCGCGGGCGGGCGAGTCGTCCTCCTCCAGCAGCTCGGCCAGCACGCGGGCGCCGTCGGCCTGCTCGTGGCCCTTGCCGCTGGCGTGCAGTTGCAGCACCGCGCCCTGCACCACCCGGTGCACGCCCAGGGTGAAGTCGGGTTCGGCGTCGTCCACACTCTCCAGCCCGTCGAGCAATTCCTGAAGGTCGTCGCGCAACCGCTCCACGTCTGCGCCGACGGCCAGCAGCGCTTCCCTCGCCTCCGGGTCGTGAGTCAGGGCCAGCAGCAGATGCTCCAGCGTGACGTATTCGTGCCCGGCCTCCCGCGCGTAGTCGGCGGCGCGGCCGAGGGTGACTTGGAGATGATCCCCGATCATTCGCCCGCCTCCGGTTCGGCCACCAGCCGCAGCGGATAGCCGTGCTGCCGGGCCTCGGCGGTCACCTGCGCCACCTTCGTCTCAGCCACGTCGCGGGTGTACACCCCGGCGACGCCCTGCCCCTTGTGGTGGACCGCCAGCATGATGAGCTGCGCCTCCTGCTCGGACTTGCGAAAGTGGCGCTCCAGCACCATCACCACGAAGTCCATCGGCGTGTAGTCGTCGTTGAGCAGCAGCACCCGGTAGAGCCGGGGCCGCTGGGTCTGCGTGCGCTCCAGCGTCTGCGTGCGCCCCTGCGTGGTGGGGTCGGCGTCCCTGCGCGTCATGGGGCCGAGTCTAGCGGGGGCAGGGGAGGGGAGCCGGGGCGGGGCTCACGGTCAGGTGGAGAAAAAAGAAGACCTCCCCGCGTGGGGAGGCTTCTCGGGGTCCCAGGGGGACGAATTACATCTTGCGGTTGGCGTCCTTCACGTCGCTGCGGACCTCATCGGAGGCCTTCTTCGTCTCGTTGAGGGCCTGCTGCACGAGACGCTGCATATCGCTGGCGCCCTCCTGAGCGTCGGCTTTGGCTTGGGCTCCGGCCTGCCCGGCGCCCGCGCCCCGGTCGGCGGCGGCGTCACGCACCTCGGCCTTCATCTGTTCGGCGCCCTGCTGTGCGTCGCGCTTCACGTCCTGGGCCTTGTCCCGCGCCTGCTCGGCGGCGTTCTGGGCACCCTGCTTGACCTCCTGGGCCGTGCCCTTCATCTGGTCCGCGGCCTGGTTGGCTCCGGCCTTCATGTCGGCGGCGGCGTCCTTGGCGTCGGCCTTCACCTGGTGCGCGGTCTGCTGTGCGTCGCGCTTCAGTTCCTGGGCCTTGTCCTGGGCGGCCTCTTTGGCCTGATTCACGGCCTGCTTGGCGTCGCGCTGGGCGTCCTGGGCCGCGTCTTTCAGCTCGCCGCCCACGTCCTGGCCCTCGCGCCCCACAGTCTGGGCCACGTCACGGGCGGCGTCCCCAGCCTCGGCGGCGGCGCCCTTCACGGCGACCCCGGCCTCGCCCGCGACTTCCTTGGCCCTGTCCACGGCAGCTTGCACGCCGCCCTGCTGCGCGGCGTCCCTGACCTCCCCGGCTTTGTCCGCGATCACGGCTCCGGCACTGGCGGCGGCGTCCTTGGTCTTCTCCCAGCCCTGGCTGACCTTCTCGCCGACATTTTCGGCGGCGTCCTTGAGGCCAAGTTCGGCCAGCTTGGCGTCTAGCGCCTTGCGGTTTTGTTCGCGGCTGAGGTAGTAGGCCCCGGCGCCAATCAGGGCTCCGAGCAGCAGGAGACGTTTGGTGGGAAGGTGACTGTTCTGCGACATGAGATCAGCCTAGGCCGCCTTCTCTCATGAGCGGATGAGGGGGGCCTCAGCCCGGATTCACCCCGCCGCGCTGCTGAGCAGCCCCAGCCGCCGCGCCAGCCCTTCCTCCAGCAGCCATTCCTCGGGTTCCTCGGTGCCGGTCACGCGCACGAGCACGCACCCCCGGTCGAGGTAGAAGGCGACGATCTTGGCCCAGGCCTCCTCCTCGTCTCCCGCCGTTTCCTCGATGTCTTCCAGGGTGCCCCACACGTCGCCGTCCACCTCGGCGCTGCGCAGGGCCTCGGCGTGGGCGCTCAGGACGTAGGCGTCCACGTCTTCCTCGGGGGGGTAGGGTTCGCCGGGGGTGCGCAGGTCCAGCCGCTCGCCCCGCTCGTAGAGGCGGGCCAGGAAAGCGTCCCAGTTGTCGGGGGACAGGGTGAGGGCGGGGGGGGCAGAGGCGTTCATGGGGGCAGTGTAAGGGGGAGGCGGACGCCACGGGTTCGCCCCTCGTCCTAGACTGCGCCCATGCCGAAACAAGCTGGGCCGAACCAGGCAGGTCTGTTTGCCGCCAGAAGCTCCTTGCGGGCGGCGCTCCCCTTCGCCGCGCTGCTGCTCGTCATGGTCGCCGCGCTCGTGCTGCTGGGCGAGGCGGCGGCGCAGTCGGGCGGCGGCTTCGGGGGCAGCAGCAGTGGGGGGGGCTTTGGCGGAGGAAGCAGTGGCGGCGGCAGCTTCGGTGGCGGTGGGGGATATGGAGGCGGCTACGGTGGGGGGTACGGCGGTGGGTACTCCGGCCCGATCATCATCGGCGGGGGCGGCTTCGGGCCAGGCTATATCGGCGGCGGGGGCGGTTTCGGAATCATCGGGCTGCTGCTCTTCGGCGTGGTCGTGATGGGTGTGCTGGGCTTCATGCGCAGCAGCATGGCGGGTGGGGCGCGGGGGCTGAGCGGCGCGGGCAGCCTCAGCGGGACCGCGCAGGCCGTCAGCGTGCAACTCCTGCTGGCCGAGGGCGACGAGGTCAAGCGCGACCTGCAGCGGGTGGCCCGCTCGGGCGATCCCGACACCAACGAGGGCCTCGCCCGGATGCTGCAGGAAGCCGCCCTCGTGCTGCTGCGCCATCCCGAGCGCTGGGTCTACGGCGAGGTGCAGCGGGCACAGGGCTCGGCGGGCTCGGCCGACAGCCAGGTGGGGGCCTGGGCGACCGAGGCCCGCGCCGCCTTCACCGTGCAGACCACCAGCAACTACCAGAACCGGGACGTGAACACGGGCTTCGAGCAGCGGGGCGACTACACCTTCCAGCCTGACGGCACCGACCTCTACCTCGCCGTGACGATCGCGGTCGCCGCCCACACCCTGGGCAACCTGCCCCCGGCGGGCGTGACCACCGCCGCCGAGGCCCGCGCGGCCCTGTCCGCCATCAGCGCGGTGGCCCCCGGCGACCTGATTCGCGCCGAAGTGGTCTGGAGTCCCGACGCGGAAGGCGAGTTCCTCTCGGAAGACGAGGCGATTCGTAAGTATCCGGGGCTGACCAAGCTGTAAGTGGAGAAGGGGCTGGAGGGAGTGGGGGCGGGGGCACATGCTCCGGCCCCACTTTCCTTTTCCCCCTCGCCACCCTCGTAACGCCCCACCCGTTCCCCCGGCGTCAGGGACGGCATCATCGGCGGGTGGCCCGACGCCGTCCCGAGTCCAACTGGCCCCCGCCGCCCCGCGCCCCCGAGGTCTGCGGCCTGTGCGGGCGCGAAACCCCGGTGCTGACCGAACACCACCTCGTGCCCCGGTCGCAGGGGCGGCGGCAGGGGGTCAAGATTCACGAGCTGCCCACCGTGATGCTGTGTCCCGCCTGCCACAAGTTCCTGCACCGGACCTTCAGCAATGCCGAACTGGCGGGCGAATATTCCAGCATGGAGGCCCTGCTGGCGCACGAGGATGTGCGCCGCTTCGTGGCGTGGGTACGCGGGCAGCCCGCGAGCAAGGCGGTGCGGGTGCGCTGAGGGGCTTTCAGGGCATCCGGCTCACGTATTCGGCCAAAGCCCGCAATTCGTCGTCGGTCACGGGGCGCAGGGCGATGCGCATGGCCTCCGGGTGGATGAGGCCGCCAAAGGACGGCGCGTTCTTGAGTTCGCGCAGCACGGCCAGGGCGTAGCCCGGCGACTGGTGCGTCACGCTGGCGACCCCGAGCCGCTCGTTGCCGCGTCCATCCGCTCCGTGGCAGATCGCGCAGGCGATGACGTTGCGGGGGGCGTCTCCACGCTGGAAAAGGGCCTCGCCCCGCGCCCGGAGCGCCGCGTCGCCGCCGGACCACGCCGGGCCGACGGGCTGGGCCGCGAAGTACGCCGCAAGGTCGGCGATGTTCTGGTCGGTGAGGCGTGCGGCCACGCCCTGCATCACCGGGCTGGGCCGCAGCTTCGCCCGGAAGGCGGCGAGCTGGAAGCGCACGTAGCCCGCGTGCTGACCGGCCAGCCGGGGGGTGTCGGGGGTGGTGCTCACGCCCCGCGCCCCGTGGCAGCCCTGACAACTCGCCGCGAGGGCCTGCCCCCGCGCCGCGCTGGGGGCGCTGTACTTCAGTTCCAGGGCCGCCGCCGGGGACGCTCGGGGCGGGGCCTGCTGGGCCACGGCGGCCAGCACGGGCGCCGCGACCGCCAGGGGTGCGGCGAGCCACAGCAGGGGCCGAACAGGCGACGGGCGGCGGGGGGGGCGTCCAGTGGCGGAACCCTTCATGGTGACCTCCTGAACGGAGAGAGGAGTCTCTCAGTGTACGCCTTCCGGGGGCCTGCCGAGGCGCGTCCAGCGTGGGCCTCTAGACTGTCCGCATGTCCACCCCTGTGCCGCTGGCCCCCGCCGAGGCCCCGCCCGCGCTGCGCCTCGTGACGCTGGGCGTGCCGCTGCTGCTGGCGGGAGCCGCCTTTCTGCCCGACGAGGGCCGCCCGCCGCCCCACCCCGAACTTCTCGCCGTGGCCCTGCTGACGGGCCTGGGCTTCTGGCTCGCGCCGCGCCGGTTGGGCTACGGGCTGACGGGCGACGGCCTCGTCATTCAGACGCTGCTGGGCCGGACCCTGCTGCCCTATGCCGGACTGCGGGCGCGGCGCTCGGCGGGGCGGCTGGGGCTGCGGACCTTCGGCACCGGGCTGCCGGGGTACCTCACCGGGCACTTCACCTTCGGGCCGGACCCGGCGGTGCGGAACGTGCGGGCGGCGGCCACCCGCACGGGCGGCGGGGTGCTGCTAGAGTCCGGCGGCCGGACCTACTTCCTGACGCCCGCCGACCCGGAGGGCTTCCTGGCCGCCTTGGCCCGGCGCGGCGCCCGGGTGGAGCCGTGAGCCTCGTCCTGCTGCCCGACCTGGGCGACCTGCTGCGGCTGCACCCCCAGCTCAACGCGGGCACGCTGGTGGAGGCGCTGCGCTTTCTGGCGGTGCGCGGGGTGCTGTGGGCCAGCGGCTCCGACCCCGACCACCCGCTGCGCGACGCGCTGCCCGCCGCCGGATTCGGGGTGGAGGACCTTCCCCTGCCCGATTCCGCCCCGGCCGCCGCCGAGCACGGGCAGCTCGTGGGCTTCCTGAACCAGTACCCCCAGGGCCGCGAGCGTTTGCGGGCGGCGGGCCGGGCCGAGGCCGAGTTCACGGCGGTGCTGACTGCGCCCCTGACGTTGCCTGGGGTGCTGGCACCGAACATGGAGGAGGTCGTCACCCGCTACCACGCCGCCGTCCGTGACGCGCTAGACGAGGGACCGGGCACCCGCTGGCGCGAGCGGCGGCTGGAGGAGGTGGCGCGGGAGCTGGCGGGCCGTTCCGGGGCCGTCCTGGTGCCGCTGGACGACCTCTTCGCGCTGCGGGACCGGGTGCCGGGGGCCGCCCTGCCCGACCTCAGCGGCTTCGCGCCGGGCGAGACGTCGCGGCGGCGGGCGCTGGCCGACCGGGCCTGGCAACTGCGCGAGGAGGACGATCTGGAGGCCCTGCTGTCAGCCCTGGACCGCGAGGAAGGGGACGCGGTCACGCCGGGAGCCGAGCTGCTCGCGGCGGGGGCGGGCCTGTGCCTCGCGGTGGGGGACCTGGACGCCGCCCGCACCCGGCTGGAGCGGGCCGCGCACGCCCTGCGCGGGGACGAACCCCGCAGCCTGCCGGGCCTGGTGCTTGCCCGGCTGGGCCAGGTCCGCGACGCCCAGGGGGACCGCGAGCTGGCCGAACGCACCTACCGCGCCGTGCTGGCCCTCGGCTACGCGCCCGCCGTGGCCCGCGAGACGGCGGAGGCGGGGCTGCGCGAGCCTTTCCGCATCGAGGTGTAACTCAAGGGGGTGGGCCGGGAGGGCGAACCCGCGCCCCTCCCGGCCCACCCCGCCCCACGTCGGGTTACGCCCGCTTGCGCCGACGCAGGCGCTCCATCGCCGATTCCAGGCTCAGGCGCATGCGCTCCAGGGCCTGCGCGAGGTCGCCGATCTCGTCGTTGCGGTCGGCCCGCACCGGCTGGGCGAGGTCGCCCATGCTGATGGCCTCGGCGGACTTCACGAGGCGTTCGATGGGCTGCACGATGCGGCGGGTGGCCCGCAGGGTCAGGGCGGCGGCGGCCAGCGCGGCGAGCAGTGAGATCCCCAGCACCAGCAGCAGGGTGGTCCGCAGCCGCTGGTTTGCCTCGGTGCTGTCCACGCCCACCGCGATGCGGTAGAGCAGGTCGCCCGGGCGCTCGGAGGCGTCCACCGGGGTGCGGACCCCGTCCCGGCCCTCGACCACGCCCAGGCGGCTCACGATGAACGTTTCGTTGCCGCCGCGCTGGTTCTCCTCGTCCCCGGCCAGGGCACGCAGCTCGCGGGCCTGGGCGGATTCGCCCGCGCCGACTTCCTCGAGTTGCGCGAGCTGCTCGCGGTAGGCATCGGCCGGGGTGCCCCGGTTCACGAAGGTGCCCGTCTGGGGGTTGGCCTTGATGAAGTCGGCCACCCGGCCCTGCAGGCTCCCGTCCAGGCCGGGATTCTGGCTGCGGAAGTAGACGGTGCCGTCGGGCAGCTCCACCTCCACGAAGCCCACCGCCGAGCGCCTCAGCAGGGCGTCGAGCTGCGCGTTCACCGTCTCCTGGTCGCGGGTGTCGAGGCTGGTGCCCACCGCGACTGCCACGGCTTCGGCGTTCTGGCGGATCAGGCGCTGCTGCGCGGCGGGCAGCAGCACGGCCAGCGAGAGCAGCGAGAGGCCCGCCGCCACGCCCAGCGGCGCGACCGACGCCACGATGAGCTGCTGCGCGAGGCTGCGCCGCCGCCCCGCCGGAGCCGCACTGCCCTCGGCCGCCACCGCGCTCAGGAACTGGTCGGTGTCTGCCCCGGTCCCCGCCGCCGGGGTCTGGGTGGCCGGAGCCGCCGGAGTTCCGCCCACCGTGAGTGCCCCGGTGAAGTCCGTCCACGAGTCGTCCCCGGCGGACACGGGAGTGGAGGCAGGCGTGGTGTCCCCACCCGTCACGCGCGGGGCGGGCGGATCGGGCGAGAAGACAGTCGTGCTGCCTCCCAGTCCACCCAGGCCCACGCCGCTGAGCGCTCCGGCCCCAGCCAGCCCGGCCGCCGCCAGCACCGGCTCGCGGGCCGCCTCGGCACCGACGGGCACGGGCACCGCGAAGGGGTCGGCGTCGAGGCCAGGAATGCCGCCCAGCCCGCCAAAGGGGTCGGCCGCGCCGCCCAGGGGTGCGGCGGGGGCGAGTTCCACGTCGTCCATTGCCCCGGCGCGGGGCGCGGGGGTCAGCGGGGCCGCCCCCTCGAAGGGGCTCACGTCCAGCCGCGTCTCGTCGCGCACCTCCTCGAGGGCCACGGCGGCGCCGACCTCCTCGAAGACGCGCAGCAGCAGCTCGGCGCGGGGGCGCCCGCTGGGTTTCATCAGGCGGCCCGAGCGCCGGGACGCGAGGCGGGCGGCCTGCTCGGGCGAGAGGCCGAAGCGGGAGACGAGCTGCGCTTCGAGTTCGGGGCGCACCCCGTCGGGAACAGGCTGGCGAATCACGACCGTGTACTTCATGGGAGTCCCTTCCGGGCCGCGCCCCAGGCGGGCCACCGGTGCCGCGTGGGCAGGAGAGTGGGCAGAGTGAGGGGGGTGGGCATGGGCAGAGGAGAGGAAGTCATGCGAGGTCCCGCGCCCGCAGGTGGCGCACGAAGACCGGCACCTGCGCCTCGCCGAGTTGCCGGGCGAGAGCGGAGAGCAGGGCGCTGAGGGCAGGGCTGTCGCCCAGTTCGTCCAGCACGTCGTCCACCATGAATTCGCCCATCGGCCCGACGGCCGCGATCACGCAGGCGGTCACGGCGTCCAGCACCTCGTCCGTGACGGGCTGGGTGCGCTGCGCCGCCCGGCGAACCCAGGCGTCGGCCTGCGCCACGGCCGCTCCCACATCGGGCGCGTTCACGCGGGCGAGCGCGGCGACCTCGGCCGCGGTGCGCACGCCGTCAATGTGGTGCAGCACCCGCCACAGCACGAAAGGCAGCGGCAGCTCGTCGCGCAGGCCCTCGGGCCAGGTCGGCACCCCCGCCGGGGCGCTGCCCGCCAGCGACGCGGCGGTCACGCGGCCCCCAGCCCGGCCGCCTGCCACTCGGGCCGGTCCGGCAGGGTGCCCAGCGGCAGATCATTCAGCGGCTGCCCCAGCCGCGCGAGGCTGGCACGGAAGGCGGTCAGCAGGGCCGGGTGCAGTTCGTGGGCGGGCACACCAGGTTCCACCATCAGGTGGCCTCCCTGCACCGTGACCTCCCGCGCGAAGGGGTCGAGGCAGGCGTGCTCGGCCGCGAGCCGCACGCACACGCTGCGCCACGCCTCGTCCAGCGGCGCGTGGCTGTGGGTCGCCGCGATCAGGTCCTTCCAGAAGACCAGCATCGCCGCATCGGAGGGCGCCTGCCTCAGTTCGCCCAGCAGCTCGCACGCGGTGCCCGGCTCCGGCAACGCCCCGCCGAGGAGCCGCCCGCCCTGCCAGTAGCTGCACGCCCCGTTCGCGAGCAGCACGCCCGAAAAGCGGCCCCCCTCCAGTCGGGCACGGCCCCCCGGCCAGCCCTCCTCCAGCGGCTGCGGGCTGTGGGTATGGGCCGCCCAGAGGGTCTCGGCGAGGGCGGGGGGCAGCGGCGTCAGGGTGACCTGGGCGCGGGGCAGCCCGGCCATCGCCTGCGGCCACCCCACCTCGCCACGGGCGGTGAACCCGCCGCGCAGCGCCCCGCCCACCCATACGAAGCGTGCCCAGTGCGGCCCCTGCTGCGCGTCGAACACGGCGCTCAGGCCCTGGCCCTGACGGGTCAGCAAATCGGTCGTGACCTCGGTCCAGGGATAGTGGTCGGTGTGCAGGCCGCTGTATACGGCGGGTTCAGGCGGAAGGGGAAGCCGGGGCTGGGGCATGGGGGGTCACCTCGGAGACAGGAGAAGGGCACGTGGAGGGTCACGCTCAGGTCCCCATCACACCTCAGTCCCTCTTACCGTTCGCTTACACCCCCCTCATCCGGCGGGCAGAGCAAACCCGCCCGGCGTGGCGACCGGGCGGGCGGAAAGGGACGGCTTAGCCGAGTTCGTTCAGCAGTTCCTGGACACGGCCGCGCAGGTCACCGCGCTCCTGGGGGGCGCCGAGCTGGTGCAGGCCGCCGTGGTAGGCGTCGGGGTCCCCGAACAGGCGCGAGAGCAGCTCGAACTCGCGCTGGCTGCGCAGGGAAGCGTCGTCGCGGAAGAGGGTCACATACTGGTCCTGGAAGGCCCACTCGTTCAGTTCGCCGTTCAGGAAGGCCCGCATCAGGCGGCGGTAGGGCTCCACATTGTCGTCGGTCGCCACCGTGCCCGTGCCCTCGCGGGCGGGCACCTGCTGGCTGAACACGGGTCCCAGGGCTTCCGGCGTGATGTCCCAGTTGTTCACCTCGAACTGCGGCTGGCCCTCGCGGAACAGGATGAACTGCGGGCTGTGGTGCTGAATGCCAGTCAGCTCGGCCACATGGTTGCTCGCCGGACGCCAGTCCACCACCCGGATAAAGCCCACGGGCAGCTCGTGGCGCTGGAGAAAGGTTTCCACCACCCCGAAGCCCTGCATCGTCTTGTGGCAGGTCCCGGCCTTGAAGACGGCGGCCAGCGGGTACTCCCGCAGGAACTGGTCCACCTCTTCGGGCGTCGTCAGGGGCACGAGCACCTGGGTCTGTTCGGTCGCGTTTGCAGTCATGGGGACAGGATACGCCCCACTTTGGAAAACGAAGTGACCCGGTCCACAAGGGAGGAGGAAAGTAGGCTGCGGCATGGAAAAGGCCACCGAGTTTCTCAGCTTCACCCTCGGCAACGTGACCCTCAGCGGCTTCGTGACGCCGGAGGAACTCGCCCGCATCGAGTCGGGGGAGGTGGTAGATGTGCTTCTGCGTGGGGTCATCGCCGTGCATGGCGATGTGGGCGAGGATGTGCCGCTGGGCGACGTGGCCTGCACCTTTATCGGCGGAGAGCTGTCGCCCTTCGCCCCACCGCGCGGGGGGTGACACTCAGTCCAGCGCCCACACTCCGGCCTTGAGGTGAACCGCGCCGGGGTAGTCCTCGCCCGCCCCCAGCCGGGTAAGGAGTTGACCCCGCCGCCCGGCCTCCGCCAGCCCTGCCGCGACCATCCGCTCGAAAGCCGCGCCGCTCAGTCCCGCGTGGTTCGTCACGGCGAGGACCCGGCCCCCCGGTGCGGTCACTACGGCGGCCAGCGCCGCCAGCCGGGCGTAGTCGCGCTCCACCCGCCACACGCCCGCCTTGCCCCTGGCGAACGACGGCGGGTCCAGCACCACGAGGTCGAAGCGGTCGCCCCGTTTCCGCAGCCTGCCGAGCCATTCGAACACGTCCCCGTACAGGAAGTCCGAGTCGGGGGCCGGAAGGCCGCTCAGCGCATAGTTCTCCTGCCCCCACGCCAGCACCTTGCGCGAGAGGTCCACGTTCTTGACCGTGCCCGCCCCCCCCAGCGCCGCGCTCAGGCCGAAGCCGCAGGTATAGGCGAAGGTGTTCAGCACCCGCCCACCCTCCGGCACGTGCGCCCGCACCCAGGCCCGCAATGGCCGTGCATCGGAAAAGAGGCCGATGCTGAGGTCGCCGCCCGGCCGGATCAGGAAGGGCACGCCCGCCTCCAGCGCAGTCACCTCGGGCCGCGCGTCGCCCCAGACCGGCCCCGGCGGCGAGAGCTGCTCGCGGGCCACGTTCGCCGCGTGCCGGGCCTCCACCGGACGGCGCTTGAGATACACGCCCGCCACGCCAGGCAGGGCACCGCAGGCCGCCGCCAGTCTCGCTTCCTCCCCCGCCGACAGGTCCGCGTACAGGCTCAGCACCGCCGCGTCCCCCGCTAGGTCCAGCGCGAAGAGGCCCCCCGTCTCGGTCGTGTGGGCCGCCCGGTAGACGGTCGTGCCCCCCGCAGGCAGGTGGGCGCGGCGGGCGAGGAGGGCCGGGAGGTCGGGCAACTTCACCCGGCAAGTGTAGAGGGAGGCAAAGCAGGAGGCGGAAGCCGTCGCCTCCGCCCCTCCGGGTTCTTTCTATTCCCTACGGTCTGCCGCCCAGAATCCACCACACCGCCGCCGTCGCCACCGCCGTGACCACCCAGAAGCGGGTGGTGACGTGGGTTTCAGGCCAGCCGACCATCTCGAAATGGTGCTGAATCGGACTCATCTTGAAGACACGCTTGCCCCGCGTCTTGAACGACACGACCTGAATCACCACGCTGAGCACGGCGACCACTGGGATAATCGCGGCGAGGGGCAGCAGCCACACGTCCGCGTACAGCACGTAAGCTCCCGCTGCCACCGCCCCGATGGCGTGGCTCCCCATATCGCCCATGAAGACCCGCGCCGGGTGCGCGTTGAACCACAAGAAGCCCAGCAGCACCGCCACCATCAGCGCCGAGACGGGCGACACCGCCAGCAGCGGCAGCAGCACGATCATGGCAACGCCCGCCAGCAGTCCGTCCAAGCCGTCCGTGAAGTTAAAGGCGTTCACTGCCCCCACCATCACCAGCGTCAGCAGGATCACGTCGAGGACTGGCCCTAGGCTGGGCAGGACCTCGTGCGAGGAAAGGGGCGCGGCGAAGAAGGCGAAGACCAGCCCCACCAGGAATTGCAGCGGAAACTTCTCGCGGGCCAGCAGCTCCTTTTTGCCCCTCCCGCGCATGCGTGAGACGATCTTGAGCCAGTCGTCGATGCCGCCGATCACGCCCATCGCCAGCGCCGCGAGCATGATCAGCAGCTCTCGCTCGCCGCCCGCGTTCCCGGTCAGGTACAGCGGGAAGAAGACCAGCGCCAGCGCCAGCACAAAGGCCACGCCGCCCGCCGTGGGTGTCCCCTCCTTTTTCAGGTGCGTCTGCGGCCCGTCGGCCCGGATGGGCTGGCCCCACCCCCGCGCCCGGCTGACCCGGATAAAGAGGCCCACGAGAAACCACGAGAGGAGGGCCGCCACGACGGTCATGGGCGGCTCCGGCGGGGGGCAGGGGACAGGCAGGGGCGCGGCATCTCAACCGGGGAGGGTAGCACGGAGGGGCGCGGCGTCCGGCCGTCAGGGGTGGACATACATCAGGCAAAGGCGTTTTGGCCCCCTTTGAAGGGAGCTGGCCTCGAAGCAGAGGGAGGGGTGCTTCTCATCGGCGGCAGACTCCACTGCACTTCGCCCCCGCCATGAGAAGAGGCCGGACCCGTCCTGGCATCCGGCCCCTTTTCTGCGCAGCCTTACAGCCGTGCGATCACCGCGTCGGTGAATTCCTTCGTCCCGGCGGTGCCGCCGAGGTCACGGGTGCGCGGCCCCTCGGTAAGCACGGTGTTCACGGCCTCGTCGATGCGGCGGGCCACGTCGTGCGCCCCGATGTGGTCGAGCATCAGCACCGAGGCCAGCATGGTCGCGGTGGGGTTGGAGATGCCCTGCCCCGCGATGTCGGGGGCCGAGCCGTGCACGCTCTCGAAAATGCCGAACTGGTCGCCCACGTTCCCGCTCGCGGCGATCCCCAGCCCGCCGACGAGCCCGGCGGCAAGGTCGGAGAGGATGTCCCCGAACATGTTCGTCATGACCATCACGTCGAACTGCGAGGGGTTGCGGACAAGCTGCATCGCCGCGTTGTCCACGATCATGGTGTTCGTGCTCAGGCCGTCCACGCCCTGCGTCTGCTCCAGCACGCTGTCCATGAACAGGCCCTGGGTCACGGGCAGCACGTTGGCCTTGTGAACCACCGTGAGCTTGCCCCGGCGCTTCAGGGCGAGGTCCACCGCGAACTTGCCGATGCGGTCGCTGGCCTCCTTGGTGATCACGGTGTCGGCGATGGCTGTGTCGCCGTAGCGCCGCTCCTGCTCGACATAGAGGCCCTGGGTGTTCTCGCGCACGATCACGAGGTCCACGTTCTCGTAGGCGCCGGGCACCGGGCGGGTGCGGGTGGGGCGCACGTTGGCGTACAGGTTGTACTTGCGCCGCAGGTGGCGGATCGCGCCGAAAAAGCCGTCGGGCTTCTCGCCGCTGGGGCTGGTCGCCGCGCCGAACAGGGTCGCGTCGGTATTCTCCACGGCCTCGTAGGTGGCCCCCGGCACGCTGGTGCCGTGGTCGAGGAAGTACTCGTAGCCTGCCTCGGCCGTCACGTACTCGGCGTCAAGGCCAGCGGCTTCCAGCACGCGGCGGGCGGCAGGGATGACCTCGTGGCCGATGCCGTCTCCCTCAATCAAACAGATGCGGTACTTCGCCATAACCCCGCCAGTGTAAGCGGTGGATGTGCCCCCTGTTACCTTGCCCCCATCCTCAAAACGTCACCCGCGACGTGACGCGCCAGCAGCGGCCCCAGCAAAAAGCCCTTGCTGCCCAGGCCGGAGAGCCGCCACACGCCGTCCGGCTGCCGCCCTGCCACCAGCCCAGAGAGCCGGGTGCCGCTCCAGCGCCCGGTCACGTGCACCCCACGCAGGTCGGTCAGCGTGTCCCCCCGGTTCAGCAGCCAGCGGAGTGAATCGGCGGGCAGGGTCGGGTCCTGCCACGTCGGCGTCGGGGCCTCGAACGTCGCCCCCAGCACGCCTGTCCCCCCCGCCCCCGGCGCGAGGTAGGCTCCGAAACTCACGGGGAGGGTGGTCGCGGGGCAGTCCAGCGTGAGCAACGTGCCCGCCCGGTGGGTTCCCGCCTCGCCCGCCCGGCCCGACCCCACCGCGCCGCCGCACCACACCACCGCATCGCCCTGCCGCCGCGAGCCGTCCTCCAGCGTGACCGAGTGGGTATCCCAATCCGTTGCTCGCCCCCGCACGACCTCTGCCCTGCTCGCGTTCAGTAGCGCCGCGCAGAAGGCCGCGCCGTCCAGCCAGCCCCCTTCCGGGATGAGTAGCGCATGCGGCCAGCCAGGGGAGAGAGGGACCGGGAACTCTCCCGGCATCAGCCAGCGGTGGGGGAGGGCCGGGGGAAGGTTCCGAGCGAACTTGGCCCGCGTGCGCTCGTCGGGCACCGGGCGCAGCACGCCCTCTTGCCCGTGGGGAATGGACCAGCCTGCTGCCTCCAACTCGCGCACCAGCGCCCAGGTCAGCGCGAGGCCCTCTACTGCCCGGCCGTCCACCTGGCCCGATTGCCCGCGCACCGGGTTGAGCAGCGCGGAAGGCACGTGGCTCGCCGCGTGAACCCCGGCGTCCATCACCGTCACCTGCGCCCCGCCCCGCGCCGCGAAATACGCCACCGCCGCGCCCGCGACGCCGCCCCCCACGACAAGCACCCTCACCGCCGCACCGCCCGCAGGTGCTCGCGTTTGCCGGGGGGACCGGGACGGCGTTCGACCTCCAGGCCTGCCCCTGTCAGCGCCCGGCGCACATGCCCGGCGGCGCTGTAGGTCGTCAGCACGCCCCCCGGCGCGAGGGCCGAGGCCAGCCGCCCCACCACCTCCGGCGTCCAGACCTCCGGGTTGCGGGCGGGTGAGAACCCGTCAAGGTAGAGGGCGGTGGCCCACTCCCGAGGAAGCTGCGCCGTCCGGATGTCCTCGCACCGGACAGTGAGGGAGAGGCCGGGCACCCGAACCGTCAGAGGGGCCGGTCCACCCCATCCCGCCAGCAGCTCCTCCCAGGCGGAATGCTCTGAGCCTTCGCCACCCTCGGCCACCTCCCGCAGCAGGTCCACGGGCGCGGGGTCGAATTCGTAGGCCACGTATTCGAGCGGAGCGCCGCGCCGCGCACACTCCGCCAGCGTCGCCCGGAAGTTCACGCCCAGCCCGAAGCCCACCTCCAGCACGCGGGGCGTGGGGTGTGCGTGCGTCCCGCTTCCCTCCACGAACACGTGCCGGGCCTGCGCCGCCGCCCCGTGCCGCGAACCGTACGCCTCGCCGTAGCGGGCACTCACGGCGGTGCGCGAGCCGTCGGGCGTGAGCAGGATGGCCCCGGCGGGGGAAGGGTCGGCGTCGGTCATCGGCCCGCAGGATAGGGCCTGTCCCCACGGCAAACCGCCCCCGGTGGAATCCGGCGGGCGGCAGGGGAACGGCGGGTCAGAGCGTCGGGTCTGGATCGAGGGGCGAGGGCATCGTCCGCTCGCGCACCAGCCCCTGGGGGTCCTCCACGGCGAGTTCCTCTCGGCGCAGGGTGATTTCCTGGGTCTGGGTGTAGACGCGGGCTTCCTTGGCGATTACCACGTCGTTCAGGGGGTAGATCTGCTTTTCGACCAGCGCCCGCTCCTCGTACAGCGGAAGCTCGTAGACGCGGCCTACCTCCAGCACCTCGCCGTTGAGGGTGGCCTGCCCCCCGGTGTTCTCGCGCACGGTGATTTCGAGGTGCTCGCGGTGCAGGGTGATGGGCACGTTCTCCTGCCGCTCGGTGACCACGCGGCGGATGGTGACGGCGCCAACCGTCTCGGGCACGACTTCCACAAGGGCGCGTTCCTCGTGCAGGCGCAGGCGCTCGATCAGTTCGCGGCGCTCCTCGCGCTCGCGCAGGGCCGCGTCGGTCAGGTGGTCTTGGTCAGGTCTGTGGTCGTCCATGAGGGGTCCTTTCCGGCCTGGGAAGCCTGGTGGGATGAGCCAAGAAGGAGGCGGGGTTGCCCCCGCCTCCGCCCCCGCACCTGAGTGGCGGAGGGTCCTGGCTGCTCAGCGGCGACCGTTGTTGCGGTCGGTGTCGGTCATGGTCGTGCTGGTGGTGGTGTCGCCGTCCTGCAGGCGCACTTCACCCGTCTTGTTGACGTCCAGCACTTCACGGCCCACGGTCTCGGTCACGGTCTGGGTGTCGGTCACGGTGCGCTTGCCGATCTCGACTTCCTCGACCACGTAGGCCTGCTTGTCGACGTTGGCCCGCTCGGCTTCGAGGTCCACACGCACCGTCGCGCTGTCGGCGCCCAGCACCGCGCCCTCGACGGGACGGGCCTCGGTCACGGGGTGACGCTCGATGACGACTTCCTCGCGCTGCAGGCCCACGTTGACCTGCTCCTGACGGGTCTCGACATGCTTGCCAATCTCGACGGCCCCGGCCTTGAAGCGCTCCTTGTTGACGACCAGGCGCTCTTCGAGCAGCTGGAGGCGGTCAGGCGTGCGGTAGGCCCGCTCGCGGTAGGTCGTCTCGTCGGTGTCGGCGGCGCGGAGCACGCGCTCGTTGTTCTGCTGGAAGGTGGTGTCGGTGTAGGTCTGGTCGTAGCGGTACTCGTCGAGGTTCTTGACCTGTTCCTTGGTCAGGTTGTCGAAGTACACGCCGTTGTCGTCGAAACGGGCGTCGCCCACGGGCACGACGACTTCCTTGGAGGAGAACCAGCCGCCCACGTCGAGGATCAGGTAACGGATGCGGCCGCTGCTGGGGTCCACCAGCGCGTCGCGGACGGTGCCGATCTTCTCGTTGTTGTACCCGTAGGCGGTGTTGCCGCTGGGGTTGTAAACGCCCGCGTTGTCGTACATGTTGTCGCGGCTCAGGTCGGACAGGCGCATCAGGTTCATCTGGGTCATGGGGTGCCTCCGTGAATGAAGTGGTGTTGCTCGGCGTGCAGGGCGAGGGGTTCGCCCCTACCCGTAGCAGTTTCGCTGGGGGCCTTCCGGCGCGGCTGAGGACCGTCTAAAGCCGCCCCTGGGCAGACCTTGAGCTGAACGTTATGTTCGTCACGCTGCGGGTGTATGCTCGGCCCATACAGAAGAAGAGATGGTCGCGGTGGCCGTTCGCCCGCCTGTTCGTGCGCTCCTTCTGCTCGCCAGAACGCGCCCTCCGAACGAAGGTCAGGTGGTTTGTCCGTGCAAGACGGGAGACAGGACATGCCGGTCCGTGTGGTCAGCTTGGTGGGCCACAGCGGATCGGGCAAGACGACGCTTTCCGAAGCCCTGCTGGTGCGCAGCGGGGCTTTGTCGCGTGCGGGCCGGGTGGAGGACGGCACCACCCAGAGTGACCACACCGACGCGGAAAAGGCCCACGGCTTTTCCATCACGACCGGGGTGCTGCGCCTGACCCACGCGGGCACCGACCTCACGCTGCTGGACACGCCGGGCTATGCCGACTTCGTGCGTGAGATCCGGGGCGCGATCCGGGCCGCCGACTCCGCCCTGGTGCTCGTGAGCGCGGTCAGCGGCGTGGAGGTCGGCACCGAGCGGGTGTGGGCCACCGCCGACCGCTTCGCCATGCCCCGGATCGTGCTGATCTCCAAGATGGACCGCGAGCGGGCGAACTTCTCGGCGGTGCTGGCGGACATCCGCGCCAGCCTGAAGGGCAACGTGGCGGCGGCCTTCCTCCCGGTGGGCGAGGGGCCAGACTTCCGGGGCGTGGTGGACGTGCTGGGGACCGACCCGGACCACCCCGATCTCCCCGCCGAGGTCCGCAGCGCCCTCCCCGAGGCCCGCGAGGCGCTGATCGAGGCCATCGCCGACACCGACGACGGGCTGATGGGCCGTTACCTCGAAGGTGAGGAGTTGACCCAGGAGGAACTGCGCTCGGCCTTCCTGCGGGCAGTGCACGCGGGCACCCTCTTCCCGGTGCTGCCCGTCTCGGCGGCGACGGGGGGCGGGCTGGACGAGTTGCTGGACCTGATGGTGCGCGGCCTGCGGAGTGCCCAGGAGCGCGGCGTCCTGACCGGGGTGGACGGCCAGACCCGCGAGCCGACGCCGGATGCGCCCTTCAGCGCCCGGGTGTGGCGGGTCAGTGTGGACCCCTTCGTGGGCAAGCTGGCCCATATCCGGGTCTGGAGCGGCACGCTGCGCCCCGGCGACCCCCTGCGCAACACCACCCGCGGCGCGGACGTGAGGCCCGCCCACCTCTATGTCATGAGCGGCCACGACCTCACCGAGGTGCCCGAGCTGCGGGCCGGGATGCTGGGGGTCCTGACCAAGCTGCCCGAACTGCACACCGGGGACACCCTCGCCGATCCCGCCCAGCCCATCGAATATGACCCGCTGGTGCTGCCCGACCCCGCGCACACGGTCGCGCTCGTGCCGCGCACCCGCCAGGACGAGGACCGCCTCGGCGCGGCGATGACCCGCCTACTGGACGAGGACCCCACCCTGCGCTTCTCGCGCGAGGAGCAGACGGGCGAACTGCTGCTCGCGGGCATGGGCGACATGCACACGACCATCGCGGTGGAGCGCCTCGCCGCGCTAGGGGTCAACGTGGACACCCACCTGCCGCAGATTCCCTACCGGGAGACCATCCGGGCGTCCGCGCAGGCGCAGGGCAAGCACAAGAAGCAGTCGGGCGGGCATGGGCAGTACGGCGACTGCCATATCCGCCTCTCGCCGGGCGCAGGCTTCTCCTTCCGCTCGGAGGTCGTGGGCGGCGCGATTCCCGGCAAGTACCTCCCCAGCATCGAGAAGGGCGTGGCCGACGCGATGGAAAAGGGACCGCTGGCGGGCTACCCCATGCAGGACGTGCAGGTGGCGGTAACCCACGGCTCCTACCACGACGTGGATTCCAGCGACCTCGCCTTCCGCACCGCCGGGGCACTCGCCTTCCGGAGCGCGGTGGAGGAAGCGCGGCCCACCCTTCTTGAACCCGTGGTGCTGCTGCGGGTGCGGGCTCCGGCGCAGTTCACCGGGGACCTGATCGGGGACCTCCAGACCCGCCGCGCCCGCGTGCAGGGCATGGAGCCGGAGGGCACTGTCATCACGGTCACGGCGGTCGTGCCCCAAGCCGAACTCCAGACCTACAGCGCCGACCTGCGCTCCCTGACCGGGGACCGGGGGGCCTTCAGCGTCAAGCCTCAGGGGTATCAGGACGTGCCTGAGCATCTGGCGAAGAAGATCGTGGAGGCGCGGAAGGCGGCGGCGGGGTAGGAGGGCGAAGGGGAGGCCGGAAAGGAAGTTGCGACCGCGCACCGCGCCCGGCCTCCCGCGTACCATTCTCCCCATGACCGTCGCCCCTCCCCGCGTCCTGGCCGACCTCCGTTCCGACACCGTCACCACGCCCACCCCCGAGATGCGGGAGGCGATGGCGCAGGCCCCGGTGGGCGACGACGTGTACGGCGAGGACCCCACCGTCAACGCGCTTCAGAGTGAACTCGCCCGCCTCGCCGGATTCGAGGCGGGCCTGTTCATGCCCTCGGGCACCATGACCAACCAGGTCGCCATCGCCCTGCACACCCGCCGGGGCGAGGAGGTCATCTGCGCCGAGGGGTCGCACATCTACGAGTGGGAGCTGGGCATGATGGCGACCTTTTCCGGCGTGGTGCCCCGCTTCGTGCCCGCGCCACTGGGCGTGCCCGACCCGGAGGCGGTGCGGCTGGCCGTGCGCCACAGCGTCCACCAGTCGCCCACCGGACTGATCAGCCTGGAAAACACCCACAACAAGGCGGGCGGAACGGTGCTGCCGCTGGAGGTGCTGGCCGCCATCCGGGGGATGGCCGACGAGGAGGGGCTGCCCCTGCACCTCGACGGGGCGCGGGTCTTCAACGCGGCGGCAGCGCTGGATGTGCCCCTCTCTGAGATCACCCGGCACTTCGACACCGTGAGCATCTGCCTGAGCAAGGGCCTGGGCGCCCCGGTCGGCAGCGTGCTGCTGGGCAGCGCCGCCGCCATGAAGCAGGCCCACCGCTACCGCAAGATGATGGGCGGGGGGATGCGTCAGGCCGGGGTGCTCGCCGCCGCTGCGCTGGTCGCCGTGCGCGACGGCCCCGCCCGCCTCAAAGAAGACCACCGCCGCACCCGCCGCCTCGCCGAGGCGCTGCTGGACGCCGGATACAGCGTGAATATGGCCGCCGTGCAGACCAACATCATCTATGTAACCCTGCCCGACGCGGCGGCGCAGGTCGCTCGCTGGGCCGAGGCGGGGGTGCTGGCGAGTGCGCTGGGGCCGGACTCGGTGCGCTTCGTGCTGCACCACCAAGTCGGGGACGAGGCGCTGGAGGACGCGATCCGGGTGCTGACCGCCTGAACCCGCCTGGGCGCGGCATACTGCCCCTCATGACCGCCCCGGACCGGCCCGTTTCCCCCAGCATCCCGGAGGCTCCGGGCATCCGCGCCGTGGACGGCAACCGCGCGGCTCTGACCCTCCTGATCGCGCAAAACGTCTTCTCGGCGCTTGCCATCGGAGCGGGCTTGCCGCTGGGAACGGCGCTGCTGCTGTCCTTCGTGGGGAATGCGGCGCTGGCCCTGACCGTCTTCCGGCGGCCCATGCAGGCGCTCTTCCGCGACTCGCGCTGGCGTACGCCGCCCTCGTGGGGGTTGTCGCTGGCGGCGTTCGTGCTGGCATTTCTGGCGTCGCGGGCCTTTGTGCTGGTGTACGTGACGCTGGTGCCGCAGTCGGCCGACGCCATTCCGCAGTTCGTGAGTCAGGGACCGGACCTGTGGGTGTTGCTGCTCGCCGCCGGGCTGCTGATCCCCTTCGCGGAGGAGGTCGCCTTCCGGGGGCTGATGCTGCGCGGGCACGAGCGGGCGGCGGGCTTCACGGTGGCAGCGGTGACGACCTCGCTCGCCTTCGGGATCGCGCACGGGGTTCCGGCGAGCGTGGTGGGTATCATTCCGCTGGCTTACGCGCTGGCCCGCCTGACCCAGCACAGCGGCAGCCTGTGGAACGCGGTGATCGTCCACGCGATCAACAACACGCTGGCGGTGGCGCTGGGCAGCGTGCTCGCCGGGCGACTTCCCGAGAGCACCGAGCAGGCGAGCGACCTGCTGAGCAATCCCGCGCTGGCCGTGCCCGTGGCCGTGGGCGCGGGCCTGTTCGGGATCGCGGTGATGGTTGTGCTGCACCTGTGGCTGACTCCAAAAGCCGACCCGCAGGAACGGCAGGCGCGGGGACCGTGGCTCAGCGCGGCGTATGTCGGCGTGGTGCTGTTTGGGGTGGTGGCCGCCGCCCTGACCCTGCCCGCCGTGCAGCAGACGGTCGCTGACCTGCGCGGGCTCATGCCGTAGCGCGGTGTTGGACCGCCCGCGAACTTTGGCCCGGTGGCTGAAAGCCGACCTGCTGGCCCCGCCCGTTCCCGCCTCCGCGCTCAACCCGGTGGACCTGATTCCTGGCCCCCTCCCGGTGTCGAGCCAACTCGACGACCTGCTGCCCCTCCCAGCGGGGCTGTGATTGGCTCTATGTCACCTGCGCTATGGGGACTCTGGCACCTGGGGTCACCCGTTCCGGCTCAGGGGGCTAAAGTGCCCCCGATGGCCCGCTCGCGCCCCACACCTCCCCCACCGCCCCCTACGGCCCCCCTCGCTGCTGAATTGCTGAGCGGCCCAGCGGCCTTTTTCGAGCGGTTGCGCCAGGTGCCGCCCCTGCCCTGGCGCTACGCCCTGCCGCCCGTGCTCGCGGCCCTGCTCGGCGGAGTGGTCTACGCCCTGCTGCTGCGGCCCGTGGTGGGGGCGACGGCCGAGGGGGCGGCAGCCTTTGCCTCGTACGCGGTCAATGTCTTTGGGACTTTCTTCCTGACCGTGGTGGGCGCGGCGCTGATGACCGGACTGGGCCACCTGGGAGCCGGGCGCGAGGGCCGTGCGCCGGAAGTCTACGGCGTGTCCTTCGTGCTGCTGCCGCCGCTGTATCTGGCGTTGACGGTGCTGCTGCTGGTGTCGGGAACAGACGTGGCCGTGACCTCTGCGGACGCCCTCTCCCAGCGCGAACTGCTGGTAGGGGCGATGCAGGGCAGCCTCGCCCGCGTTACCGTCCTGCTGCTGCTCCTCGCCCCGCTCGCGCAGTTCTTTCTGGCCTACCGGGGCTTCCTAACCCTGACTGGCGACCGCCGCCGGGCGCTCCTTGGAACCTTGCTGCCTCTCCTCCCCGTGCTGGCGGTGACGGCGTTGGGGCTGGCGCCGCTGCTGGCGGCCTGGTAAAGCCGTCAGCAGAAAGGCCGGAGCCTCTGCCCCGACCCTCCTGAATTCCCGCTCAGCCGAAGATGCTCTTGCTGGGGTCCCAGAGGCGCGACAGCTCGTAAATCCCGATCAAGAGGTGCAGCACCAGCTTGGCGGCGATCCCGGTGAGCAGCCCCAGCAGGGTGCCCCAGGCAGCGCGGGTCGCGTCCAGCACAGGCTTTCGCACGACGAACAGTTCCGCGATCAGCGCCCCGGCGAGCGGCCCCACGATCAACCCGACCGGAATGAAGATGCCCACCAGCCCGCCGATCAGCGCTCCCCACCCCGCCTGCTTGCTGCCGCCGTAGCGCCGCGCCCCCCACGCCGAGGCCACGTTGTCGATCATGGAGATCAGGAAGGTGATGACCGCGAAGGTCAGCAGAAAGGGCAGGTCCGGCCAGGGCTGAAACCCGTCGATGAAGGTAGCAGCGACCGTGCCCGCAAAGATGATCAGCGTGGCGGGCAGCGCGGGCACGAAGGTGCCGACCATGCCGACGAGCCAGGCGACCAGAAAGACCAGAAAGGCGAGACTCATACGCCCCTGGGATACGCGGGGCGGAGAAGGGGAGTTCCCCGGCGGTAAGCTGTCCCCATGACCACAACCCAGCCGCCCACCGACGAGCGCCGTATCTCCTACCTCCCCGTCCCCGACGCCTCCGGGGTGCCCGAGGGCGTGAGCAAGCTGTGGGCCAAGGCTGAGGCCAACATGGGCTTCGTGCCCAACGTCTTCCGCGCCCAGGCGGTCAACGGCGAGCAGTTCCAGGCATGGTGGAACTACTTCAACCTGCTGCTGAACAAGGAGGGCTACCTCTCCAACGCTGAGCGTGAACTCGTCGCCGTGGTCGTGAGCAGCGTCAACCGCTGCCTGTACTGCGCCGTCTCGCACGGGGCGGCCCTGCGCCACTTCAGCGGCGACCCGCAAAAGGCCGACGCGGTGGCCGTGAACTGGCGCCACGCCACCCTCACCGAGCGCGAGCGCGTCCTGTGCGAGTACGCCGAGAAACTGACCCTGCGCCCCGCCGAGGTCACCGAAGCCGACCTCCAGCCCCTGCGCGGGGTGGGACTGGACGACCACCAGATCATGGAACTCGTGCAGGTGATCGCCATGTTCAACATGACCAACCGCGTGAGCAGCGCCCTGGGATTCCAGCCCAACGCCGAATACTACGCGCAGAGCCGCTGAGGAGGCCCGCCATGACGAAGAACGACGAAGGCCGCGACCGCAGGCCCCAGCCGCACGACGAGGAACACGAGCAACTCTCCGAGTCGGCGCAGGACACGCCCCAGCCCTCCCCGGAGGACGAGGCGAGCGGCGACGGCAAGCATGGCCGCCCCAGCGACGACTCCGATCCCGGCCACAGCTAGCAGCCAAAACAGGAGGAGCCAAAGCACTCGCCCCGGCTCCTCCTTTCCCATAGGCGCTCAGTAGCTGTAGAAGCCCCGCCCGCTCTTGCGCCCCAGCAGCCCGGCCTGCACCATCTTCCGCAGCAGCGGCGAGGGTCGGTACTTGTCGTCCCCCAGCCCCTGGTGCAGCACCTCCATGATGGCGAGGCAGGTGTCCAGCCCGATAAAGTCGGCCAGCGTCAGCGGCCCCATCGGGTGATTCATCCCCAGCTTCATGATCTGGTCGATGGCTTCCGGCTCGGCCACGCCCTCCATCACGCACTGGATGGCCTCGTTCAGCATGGGCATCAGGATGCGGTTGGAGACGAAGCCGGGGAAGTCGTTGCACTCCACAGGCGTCTTGCCCATCGCCCGCGCCGCTTCTGTCACCTTCTGCGCCGTCTCGTCGCTGGTGGAGTAGCCGCGAATGACCTCCACGAGCGCCATCAGCGGCACCGGATTCATGAAGTGCATCCCGATAAACCGCTCGGGCCGCCCGCTCACCGTGGCAAGGCTGGTGATCGGGATGGAGCTGGTGTTGCTCGCCAGAATGCCGTCCGGCTTGACGATCTCGCCCAGTTGCCGGAAGAGCTGCGCCTTGATCGCCTCGTTCTCCACGATGGCTTCCACCACGAGGTCGCAGTCGGCAAAGTCGGTCAGTTCGGTGGTGAACTGGATGCGGCCCAGCACCTCGTCCGGCGTGCCCATCAGCCTGCCCTTCTCGTGCAGCTTGGCGAGGCTCTTTTCAATGACGGCTCGGCCCCGGTCCAGAAACTCCTGCTTCACGTCCTGAACGACCACGGTAAAACCGCTCTGCGCGGCGACCTGCGCGATGCCGCCGCCCATCTGACCTGCTCCGATGACTCCGAAGTTCATGGGTTCTCCCTCTCTCTGTCGTGTGATTTAAGGTTCAAGCCATTTGCGGTGAGGGAGGCCTGCAACCGTTGCATGACCCGAGGCCCCACGCCGTGCAGGGTCCGTATCTGCGCGGGCGTGTAGGCCGTCAAATCTTCCAGCCGGGTAATGCCGAGGTCGCTGAGGGCACGTCGGGCAGGAGCGCCCAGCTTGGGCAGCTCGGTCATCCCTCCACCAGCGGCACGCCGTCCAGCATCAGCGCTCGCCCCCGCTTGACGGGCGTAAACGGCGTGTAGCTGTACTCCGAGCAGCCCTCCAGCACGAAAGGGTCGTCCCGGAAGACCTCCTCAAGCTGCTCCTGGCTCTCCGCCTGCGCGAGCAGCACGCCGCCCGTGCCGTCCACCTTGCGGCCCGACACGAGGAAGAGGCCCGAGCGGTAATGCTGGTCCAGCCACTCCCGGTGCCGGGGCGTGACGGCGGCGAGGTCGTCTCCGCTCTTGAGGTAACGGCTCTGAATCACCCACAGGGTCGGCGTTTGCGTCATGAGGCCCAGCTTACGAGAGCCGCTTGACCGACAGCGCGAGGCCGTTGCCGCCGCCCATGCACAGGGTCGCCACGCCCGTCTCCTTGTCCTGCTGCCGCAAGGCGTGCAGCAGCGTGACGAGGATGCGGGCGCCGGAAGCGCCGATGGGGTGCCCCAGCGCGACCGCGCCGCCGTTCACGTTCACCCGCTCCGGGTCCAGCCCCAGCTCGCGCTGCACGGCGAGGCTCTGGACGCTGAAGGCCTCGTTCAGTTCCCACAGGTCCACGTCGCTCACGCTCAGGCCGCTCTTTTCCAGCAGCTTCTTCGTGGCGGGAACGGGCGTCATCATCACCCACTCGGGGGCAAGGCCGCCCGTGGCGTAGGAGGTGATCTCGGCCATCGGCGTCAGCCCGTGCGCCTGCGCCGCTTCCTCGGACATGATCAGCAGGCTGGAGGCGCCGTCGTTCAGGCCGGGCGCGTTGCCCGCCGTGACGGTGCCGTCCTTCTTGAAAGCGGGCTTGAGGCGGCCCAGCGTCTCCGGGCTGGTGTCCGCACGCGGCCCCTCGTCGGTGTCCACGATCACGTCGCCCTTGCGGCCCTTGACGGTCACGGGGGCGATCTCGTCGCGGAAGCGTCCGGCTTCGGTCGCGGCGATCGCCTTCTGATGGCTGCCCGTCGCGTAGGCGTCCTGCGCCTCGCGACCGATCTCGTACTTCTCGGCCACGCGCTCGCCGGTCAGCCCCATGCCCTCGCCGTTGATGGAGCACCACAGGCCGTCCTGGGTGTTGGCGTCCAGCACCTGCGCGTGCCCCAGGCGGTAGCCCTTGCGGGCGCCGGGGAGGAGGTGCGGCGCGTTGCTCATGGACTCCATGCCGCCCGCCAGCATGACTGTCTGGTCACCTGCACGAATCGCCTGCGCCGCCAGAATGACGGCCTTGAGGCCCGAGCCGCAGACTTTGTTGACCGTCAGGGCGCCGACCTCGTTGGAGAGGCCTGCCTTCAGCCCCGCCTGCCGCGCCGGGTTCTGCCCGCTCCCCGCCTGCACGACCTGCCCCATAATGACTTCCTCGACGAGTTCGGCGGGAATCCCGCTGCGGCGCAGGGTTTCGCGCAGGGTGATGGCTCCCAGCTCCACGGCGGTCACGTCCTGCAAGGCCCCCAGAAATTTGCCCGTCGGCGTGCGCGACGCCGAGACGATCACAGCTTTGGTCATGGGGGAGAGGATAGCGCGGGGCGACTAACGGGCGTTAGGTTCGCGGCCCGGCAGCTCCAGCCAGACGCACCCGGCGAAGCCCCCACGCTCTGCGGCCTGCTGCGCCCGCAACCGCTCCAATTCCTTCGGCGTCAGGCCATGCCAGGCCGCCAGCGCGTGCAGCACCTCCAGCACGTCTGCCAGTTCCTCCATCGTGCCGTCCGAGAGGTACTCCCTGACCTCCTCGGTCAGCTTGGCCCGCAGCGCCTCCCCGTACTCGGCGGCGTCCAGCACACGGTAAGTGCTTGTGGGGAAGAGGCGCGGAATACCGTCGCGGACGAGTTTGCCCCTGGGGACGGGCGGCACGAAGTCGCTCACGTCCCCATGCTAGCCTCGACCCATGTTTGAGGCGCTCGGGAACAAGTTGCAGGACATCCTCGACCGGGTGGGCCGCGAGAGCAAGCTGACCGAGAAACAGGTCAAGGAGGCCATGCGCGAGATTCGCATGGCCCTGCTGGAAGCCGACGTGAACTTCACCGTCGCCAAGGACTTCGTGGCCCGCGTGACCGAAAAGGCGGTGGGCCAGGAGGTGCAGGGATCACTGACCGGCGGGCAAACGGTCGTCAAGCTCGTCCACGACGAACTGATTCAGACCCTCGGCGGCGAGACGCAGCAGCCCACCCTGAAAAACGAGGGCAACGTCTGGTTCATGGTGGGCCTTCAGGGGGCGGGCAAGACCACCAGCACGGGCAAGCTCGCCGCCTTTTACAAGGGCAAGGGCCGCCGCGTGCTGCTCGTCGCCGCCGACACCCAGCGCCCCGCCGCCCGCGACCAGCTCGAAGTGCTGGCGAATCAGGTCGGCGTGCCTGTGCTAAAGGTGGCCGACGGCGAGACGCCCCAGGAAACCAGGCGCCGCCTCGACGAGTACCTGAAGACCGACTTCCGCGACCTCGTGATCGTGGACACGGCGGGCCGCCTCCAGATCGACGAGGCGCTGATGGACCAGCTTGCCAACCTCCAGACCGAGTTGGCGCCCACCGAGACGCTGCTCGTCGTGGACGCGATGACCGGGCAGGAGGCGCTGAACGTGGCCCGCGTGTTCGACGAGCGGGTGCACCTTTCCGGCCTGATCATCACCAAGATGGACGGGGACGCCCGTGGCGGGGCGGCCCTCAGCGCCCGCAGCGTGACAGGAAGGCCGATCTACTTTGCGGGCGTGAGCGAGAAGATCAGCGGCCTCGAACCCTTCTACCCCGACCGGGTGGCGGGCCGCATCCTGGGCATGGGCGACGTGCTGGGGCTGATCGAGCGGGCGCAGCAGGCCGATCTCAAGGCGATGGAGGTCAAGAAGCCGGGCGACTTCGACCTCGAGGACCTGCTGCTGCAACTGCGCCAGATTCGCAAGATGGGACCGCTGGGCGACCTTCTCAAGCTGATTCCGGGGATGAGCCGGGCGCTGCCGGAGGGCTTCAACGTGGACGAGAAGCAGATCCAGCGCATTGACGCGATGATCTCGTCCATGACGGTGAAAGAGCGGCGCAACCCCAAGATCATCGACGGGCGCCGCCGCAAGCGCATCGCGGCGGGCAGCGGCTCGACGGTGCAGGACATCAACCGCCTGCTGAAGATGCACGAGCAGATGAAGGAGATGATGAAGGTCTTGCAGCGCATGAGCGGTCCCGGCGGCATGGGCAAGGGCATGAAGCCCCCCCGCATGCCCCCGATGCCGCCCGGCATGAAGCGCTGACCTCGCGGCCCGTCTGATTGCCCGGCGTTGACGTGGGTGGGGGGGCTGCCTATACTCAGGCCCGCTGCGAACCCCGCAGCCCCCGCCTCCCACGCGGGTCGTTAGCTCAATCGGTAGAGCAGCTGACTTTTAATCAGCGGGTTCCGGGTTCAAGTCCCGGGCGACCCACCAAGGAAAACCCCGCCTCCGCGCGGGGTTTTCTCGTCGGCTCCGCCTAGCGGCCTTCCCGCGCGTCTTGCATGACCTCGCCCGCCAGCGTCAGGGCCGCCGGACCCAGGGGACTACGCGTTACCCCCAGCAGGGTGCCCAGCTTGTCGCGGCGCGGACTGCTGAGGTAACTCCAGCGCTCCAGGTCCGTACGGTGCAGCCGGGCCGCCTCGTCGCGCAGGAGCCGCACCGCGCCGTCGTAGTAGCCCGATTGAAAGGCGGCGCGGGCACGCTTTTCGTGTTCGACCATGCCCAGACCCCGTGTGGCGAGCAGCACCCGGCGGGCCTCTTCCTCGCCGCCGAAGCCGTAGAGGCTGTCGAGGTGGTGGATCGCCTTGGGGAAGCGCAGGCCCGCCGCTGCCCGCCACGCGTGGGGCAGCCGCAGCGGGAACTCGGGCCAGCCGTGGATGTGGGTGAGCAGCGCGGGGTACAGCAGTTCGACGGCCACCGTCCGCGCCTCGGCCAGCGCGAGCAGTTGCTCCTGCACGCCGTGGCCGGGGCCAGTCAGGGTGCGGCGGGCCGTGTCTAGGCGCTCGGCGGCGCGGCCCAGCAGGTCCTCGCGGTGCCCGGCGAGGCGCTCCTCGTTGAGGGTCCAGAGGGTGCGCTGAATGCGGCCGTAGTGCCCGGTGGGGTCGTAGACCACCCGGCTGGTCGCCAGCAGCGCGACTGGGGCTTCCTCGCGGGCCACGTCCCAGTCGCGCCAGGCTTCTAGCTTCTCATAGGGGTAGCGTTGCAGGGTCACGCCCGCCCGCGTCTCGCTCTGTGCCGAGAGCAGGCCGCGCTCGAAGGCGACCAGTGTCGGCTGGCTGCCCGCCCAGGCGTCGTCGGTGCCGTAGCTGCCCGCCTGGGCGACCGCCCGGACCTTGCGGTCGGCGACCAAGCGGTCCTGAACTTTCTCGAGGTCCTGCAAACATGCCTCCAGGGCCAGCATAGCGGCGAAAATGGGGGATTCGGATCCGGGCCGTCCCTGGGGCTGCGCCCGGTTCCTTAACCCCGGCGGTCCGGGTCGGGTCAGGGGGCCGGGGGAAGGTCCAGCAGCAGCCGGGGCCGGAACCGCAGCCCGTCAGCCGCCACCAGGTGCGCCGGAATCCCCGCCCAATGGCGCAGCGCCCGCTCGGGGGGGACCCCATGCAGGTGTCCGTACACGATCAGGTCGGGCCGGGCGGCCTCAATCACCTCGGTGAGGGGGTTGGGTGGGTAGGGCGGGCTGGCGGGGGGGTAGTGCAGCATCAGGATCAGCACGTCGCCGGGCTGACGCAGCCGCGCCGCCGCCGCCGTGCTCAGGCGCAGGCGTTCGGCCTCGCGCCGCAGGAGGCGGTCGTCCTCGGCCCCCAGCGGCTCGTAGCCTGGCGTGAGCCAGCCGCGCGTCCCGCACACGACCACCCGGCCCACCCGCAGGGCGTCGTTTTGCACGGCCAGCATTCCCGGTGGCAGCGCCGAGCGCAGTTTCGACAGTCCCGGCCACCAGTAGTCGTGGTTGCCGCGCAGCAGCACCTTCGTGCCCGGCAACTCGGCCACCGGCGCCAGATCGGTCAGCGCGTCGGGCAGCCGCATCGCCCACGAGAGGTCGCCCGGCAGCAGCACGAGGTCCCCTTCCCGCACCACCTCGCGCCACTGCGTAAAAATCGCCTCCGGATGCCCCGCCCAGTTCGGCCCGAAAACCGTCATCGGTTTGGGCGTGACAGAAGCGAGGTGCAGGTCAGCGATGGCATAGACGCGCATGAGGGGCTCCGGGGCGGGGGACAAAGGGGGAGAGACAAGAAAAAAAGGAGCCTCCCGGTGGGGAGGCCCTTCATCGTGGTCGGGGCGAGAGGATTCGAACCTCCGACCCCGTCGTCCCGAACGACGTGCGCTACCAGGCTGCGCTACGCCCCGCCGAACCACGGCACCTGGGGCCTGAAAAAGCCCGCTTTCGGTGCGCCCGGTAGTCTACGCGGGGGGTCAGGGGGTGTCAAGCGAGCGGGAACCGCCCGGAGCTACTCTGCGGCGGCGTCTTCCGGCGGGTCCTGCTGCGATACCTCGCGGATGGCGGCCCAGATCGCCGCGCCCCCGAAGCCCCGCCGGGCCAGAAAGGCGTAGGCACTCGCGCGGGGGTCGCGTTTGCGGGCCAGGGCGGGCCAGCGCCGTTCCAGCAGCTCGCGGGCTTGCTCAGCTTCCTGGGCGGGGTCGCGGGCGGCAAGGGTCTCCTCGATCAGTCCCTCGGACACGCCCCGGCGCTTGAGGGTCTGGCGCACCCGGAAGCCGCCCACCCCCCGGCGGTTGCCCTCGGCGCGGGCCACGGTGTCGTCGTTCTGGTAGCCCAGTTCCTGCACGCGGGCCAGGACCTCGGCGGCCAGCGCAGGGTCGTCGGTGCGGCGGGCGAGGCGGGTCCGCAACTCGGCTTCCGTGAGCGCCCGGCCCGCCAGCGCCCGGAAGGCGTAGGCGAGGAGGTCGTCCCGCGCCTTCTGCCGCTCGGGGTCGGGGGGGAGGAGCGCGTCGTCGGTCACCGGCCCAGTATGCCGCTTGCGCCGGGGTGCCGGGGGGCGCTAAGCTTCCTAGGTTGCCCCCATCCTTTTCGGGGTGGGGCGGCCCCGGCCCCGTCATCGGCGGCAGGCCCGGGAGCGCCGAGGCCCGGCGCGTCGAGTTCCCCGCGTGAGACTCACGGGTGGGGACCGCCCCGCGAGAGCGGGAGAACAAGGAGAATCCTCATGGCCCTACGTCACAAGTCTGCCCAGAAGCGTCACCGCCAGAGCCTCAAGCGCCGCATGATCAACCGCAGCCGCAAGAGCACCATCAAGACCTTTACCAAAAAGGCCATCGCCGCCGTGACCGCCGGTGAGGACGTGGCCGCCGCCCAGAGCAAGGCCGAGAGCCTGATCGACAAAGCCGCCAAGGGCAGCACCCTGCACAAGAACGCCGCGGCCCGCAAGAAGAGCCGCCTCGCCAAGGCCATCAACCGGGCCAAGGCCGCGCAGCAGGCCTGAGTTTTCCCTTCCAAAGCCGCCTCCCGTGTGGGGGCGGTTTTGTTGTGGACGGTGCTACTCCCGCGTCTCGGAGAGATCGAGTAGCCCGGTGTAGGCGTCAAGATCCACCACGAGCTGGTAGCGCCCCGGCTGCCCCCCGCCCACGAGGTGCAGGGTCCACTCGCCCCGGTCACCCACCTTCTGACAGGTGCGCCCCACGAGTTGACGGCCGTCAGGGGCGAGGAGCCGCACCACGGCCCGCCCGCTCTGCACCTCGCAGCGGCCCCGGTAGCCCACCCGCTGCCCCTCGTCGTAGACCTCCATCACGTAGCGGTTCTGGCCGTTGGCATTGAGCAGCCAGGTCGGGGTCAGAGTCACGTACCCGAAGCGCAGGCCCAGGGTCACGTACAGCAGCGCCAGGGCGGCAACCAGGGCAATCAGCAGGAGGCGCACTCCGGTAGTGTAATGCGGCTCACCGGGAAGTGTCGACGGAGTTTCTCGCGTTCGGGGCCATCGCCCGTGCCAGCCGCCCCACGCCTGCCCGCAGCCGCTCGGGGGTCAGGTGCGCGAAGGCGAGCAGCACGGCGGGCGGACGCGGCAGCTGTGCCAGTGGCCCGGCCGGAGTCAACGCGACCCCGGCAGCGGCGGCCTGCTGAATGACCTCCGCCTCGGGCAGGCCGGGGGGCAGGGTGAGGTGGACATGCAGCCCAGCCCGCGCCGGGGTGACCCTCCAGCCGGGCAACTCGGCGTCCAGGGCCGCGAGCAGCACCTCGTGGCGGTGCCGGATCGCCTGCCGCGCCCCCCGCAGGTGCCGGGCATAAGCCCCCGAGGCCAGCACGTCGGCCAGGGCGCGGGCGTCCAGCGTGGCGGGGGCGCGGTCGGTCAGGGGCCGGGTGCCCGCCAGCACACGGACCACCTCACGCGGGGCCACGAGGTAGCCGCTCCGGGTCACGGGGGCGAGGCTCTTGGAAAAGCTCCCCAGCAAGATCACCCGCTCCGGCGCGAGGCCCTGCATCGCCGCTGGGGGCCGCCCGCCGTGGTGCAGGTCGGCGGCGTAGTCGTCCTCCAGCACGAAGGCGCCGGAGCGGGCCGCCCACGCGACCACCTCCGCCTGCCGCGCGGCGGGGAGCAGCGCCGTCGTGGGGTACTGCGCTCCCGGCGTGAGGTACAGCAGCGTAGCCTGCCTGGGCAGGGCGGCGGGGTCCAGCCCCTGCTCGTCTACCGGCACGGGCCAGAGGGTCGCCCCCGTCGCTCCCAGCGCGGCGCGGGCGCCGGGGTAGGTGGGGTCTTCGAGCGCAGCGACCCGCCCCTCCTCCAGAAAGACGCGGGCCAGAGCGTCCAGGGAAGCCTGGGTGCCCCCCGTCAACATCACCATGTCGGGGGTCACGCGGGCTCCGCGCTCGGCATTCAGGTATGCGGCGAGTGCCCGGCGCGTCTCCAGCGGGCCGAGTTCGGCGTCGGGGTCGGGGGGAAGGGCGTATTCGGCGGCGCGGGCCTGCCGCGCGAGGGCCTGCGCCCAGGCACCCGCCGGGTACAGCTCGGGCACGGGTTGGCCGACCCGGAAGTCCACCACATAGTCCCCGCCCACGTCAGGCACGGCCCCCGCGAGGGCACGGCTGGCCCACGCGCTGAGGGGCAGGGGAGAGGGTGGGGCATCGGCCGGGGGCGGCGCGGGCACGGCCACACGGGTGCCGCTGCGCGGGCGGGTCTGGAGGTAGCCTTCGGCCTCCAGTTGCTCCAGCGCGTCCACCAGCGTGTTGCGCGACACCCCCAGCCGCCCGGCGAGGGCGCGGTGGCCCGGCAGGCGGGTGCCCTGCGGCAGTGTGCCCGCCACGATGGCCCCCCGCAGGGTGCGGGCCACCCGCGCGTGCAGCGCCTCGCCGGGCAGGGGCGGGGGCAACTCGGTGGGCAGCCCGGCGTCGGCCCTCACGGCCGGGCGAACTCCCGCTCCAGCCAGGCCGGGTCGCCCCCCTCGGCGGCGAGGGCCTGGCCCGCCAGCGTCAGGAAGCGGCCCACGGCCTCTTCCGCCTCCTCGGGCGTCACCCCGTGCGCGGCGGGGTCGGCCCGCACCTCGCGCAGCAGCGCGAAAACGGGCGCGTCGGGGTGCCGGGTGCCCGCGACCGTCACGTCGGTTCGCCACTTCAGGAGGTAGTCCAGCGCGTAGGGGCCGGGTTCCACCACGCAGCCGCCGGGATAGGGGATGCGGCCGGGAGCTTGAAAGGTGATGGCGGGGGAGGGCTGGGTCATGACTGCATGATGCACCGCTGATCTGCGCCCCGGCCGTGACGCCCGGCGCCTATCATGGCCCCCATCATGGACAGCGAGCTGCTGCGGGCCTACGAGGTCAACCTGCCCCATTACGAGCAGTTGCGGGACGCGGTGGTGGCGCACACGACCCGGCTGCTGACCGAGCGCGGCCTCAAGATTCACCATGTCACCGGGCGGGTCAAGAAACGCGCGAGCCTCGCGGACAAGCTGCGGCGCAAGCCGGGGCGCTACCGCACGCTCGCGGACGTGACCGACCTCGTGGGGGTGCGGGTGATCACCTACTTCGCCAGCGACGTGGACGTGGTGGCCCGGTTGATGGAGGAGCACCACGTCGTCGACTGGCACAACTCCAACGACAAGTCGCGGATGCACGACCCCGACCGCTTCGGGTACCTCGGGGTGCATTACGTGCTGCGGGCCGAACCCGACCTCGTGCCCGAGCTGCCGGGGCTGACCTACGAGGTGCAGATTCGCTCCATCCTCCAGCACGCCTGGGCCGAGATCGAGCACGACCTCGGGTACAAGAGCCGCGAGGCCGTGCCGCGCGAGGTCCGGCGCCGCTTCTACCGTCTCGCCGGGCTGCTGGAGATGGCCGACGAGGAATTCATGGCGCTGGACCGCCTCAGCCGCGACTACGCCGCCACCCTGCCGCGCCGGGTCGGGGAAGCGCCCGACAGCGTCTTTATCGACGCGCCCAGCATGACCTACCTCCTGGGTGCCCCGCCGATCCACGACCTGGACACCCGGATTGCCGCCGCGCTGGGGGTGCCGCTGCTCTCAGGCTGGCCCGACCCCGAGCGCCCGCAACGACTGGCAAGCCTGCTGCACCATGTGGGGGTGCATTCGGTGGGCCTGCTCCAGAAGGAACTCACGCGGAGTGGGGACGACGTGGTGCGCTTCGCTGCCGCCCTGCTGCCGCACCTGCGCGAGCTGTGGCGTCCGGCGGGCGGCCTGCGCCCCGGCAGCAGCGTGGTGAACTACGGCCTGCTGCGGGCCTGCGCCAACCCCGACACCGACCCTGCCGAGATCGTGAATCTGCTGGACCTCAGCGGCTCGGCGGCGCAGATGGCGGACACGGTGCGGGCGGTGTACGCGCGGGAGATGGTGGGGGAGCCGTCAGCGACCCAGACGAGAAGTGCCGAGGACTAGGAAGGCCAGTGGATGACCACAGCGGTTGGTCCATCTTTCTTCTGAGGACACCCGGCCTCCCCTCAAGGCAGAAGGGCAAGGCTTTCGGCCTTCTGCCCTACCGCCGCTCGCGGTACCACCGAATCAGCGCATTCGTGCTGGAGTCGTGCCGCAGCTCCGGCTCCGAATCGGCTGTCAGCTCCGGCACGATCTGCCCGGCAAGCACCTTACCGAGTTCCACGCCCCACTGGTCAAAGGAGTTCACGTTCCAGACCACGCCCTGCACGAAGACCTTGTGCTCGTAGAGGGCGATCAGGGCGCCTAGCAGACGGGGGGTGAGGCGCTCGGCCAGCAGGGTGTTCGTGGGGCGGTTGCCCTCGAAGACGCGGTGGGGAGCTAGTTCCTCCGGCACGCCCCCGGCCAGCACTTCCTCCCGCGTCTTGCCGAAGGCGAGCGCCTCGGTCTGGGCGAACACGTTGGCCGTCAGCAGATCGTGGTGGCTCGGCCCCTGCGCGGTGGGCAGGGGGTTGAGGCTCTGCGCGAAAGCGAGAAAGTCGCAGGGAATCAGCGTCGTGCCCTGGTGAATCAGTTGGTAAAAGGCGTGCTGCCCATTCGTTCCCGGCTGTCCCCACACGACGGGGCCGGTGTCGTAGTCCACGTCTTGCCCGCTCAGCGTGACGTGCTTGCCGTTGCTCTCCATGTCAAGTTGCTGGAGGTAGGCGGGGAAATACGCGAGGTACTGGTCGTAGGGCAGCACCGCGTGCGTCTGTGCCCCGAAGAAGTTGCGGTACCACACGCCCAGCAGCCCCAGCAGCACCGGGAGGTTGTCCTCCAGCGGCGCCGTCCGGAAGTGCTCGTCCATGTCGTGAAAGCCCGCCAGCAACTCGCGGAACTGCCCCGGCCCCACCGCGATCATCAGGGAGAGGCCGATCGCGCTGTCCAGACTGTAGCGCCCGCCCACCCAGTCCCAGAAGCCGAACATGTTGGCGGGGTCGATGCCGAACCCCTGCACGGCGTCCGCGTTGGTTGAGACGGCGACGAAGTGGCGGGCGACCGCGCCCTCGTCCCCCAGCCCCTCAATCAGCCACGCCCGCGCACTCGCCGCGTTCGCCATCGTCTCCTGGGTGGTGAAGGTCTTGGACGACACGATAAACAGCGTCTCGGCGGGGTCGAGGTCACGCGTCTTCTCCACGAGGTCGGTGCCGTCCACGTTGGAGACGAAGCGCAGGGTGAGGTCCCGGTCGGCGTAGTGCTTCAGTGCCTCGTAAGCCATGACTGGGCCGAGGTCCGAGCCGCCGATGCCGATATTGACGACATTGCGGATGGGCTGGCCCGTCGCGCCCCGCCACTCGCCGGAGCGCACTGCCTCCGCAAAAGTCGCCATGCGGTCCAGCACCTCGTGGACGCCGGGGACCACGTTCTCGCCGTCTACCAGCACCACCGCGTCCTGTGGTGCCCGCAGCGCGGTATGCAGCACGGCCCGGCCCTCGGTCACGTTGATGCGCTCGCCCGCGAACATCGCGTCCCGCCTCTGCTCCACCCCCACCTCCCGCGCGAGGTCCAGCAGCAGGTCCAGCGTCTCGTCTGTCACCCGGTTCTTGGAGTAGTCCAGCCGTAGCCCGGCGCCCTGGGCCGTCAGCCGCTCGCCCCGCTGCGGGTCAGGAGCGAAAAGGTCGCGCAGGTGCAGGCCCGCGACCTCGGCGTGGTGGGCCGCGAGCGCCTGCCACGCGGGAAGTTGCGTTCTGGAGGGAGCCGGGCGGGGGGCAGGGTCGCTCATGGCGGGAGCATACCAACGGCCTTCGGCAGTCTGGCAAAGCCGCTGTTGGGCGAAGGTTGGGGGACTGGCACGGCCAGAGGTGGACCGCACGACCTGGCAAGTGGCAAGCACTCCGCTGTCCGGCCCTCCGTTCCCGGCTGGAAATCGCCCCGCCTTCCGCGCTTGAATGGCGGGCGATTCGTCCGCTGTTCCTCTTGCTCCTCTCCGAAAGGAAGTGCCCCTGCATGTCCCCAGCCTCCCCAGCCCAACCCTTGCAAGACCGCGATGTGGTCATCGTCTCTGCCGTCCGCACGCCCATCGGGGCGATTCGCGGCTCGCTCTCTACCGTTCGCCCTGACGACCTCGCCGCGCAGGTGATTCGGGAGGCCGTGGCGCGGGCGGGCGTGTCTCCCGACCTGATCGAGGAGGTCATCCTGGGCTGCGCGAACCAGGCGGGCGAGGACAACCGCAACGTGGCGCGAATGGCCGCGCTGCTCGCCGGATTGCCAGACACGGTGGCGGGACTGACCGTCAACCGGCTGTGCGCCTCGGGCCTGTCCGCGATCAATACGGCGGCCCGCGCCATCCGCAACGGGGACGGCGACGTGTACGTGGCAGGCGGGGTGGAGAGCATGACCCGCGCCCCGCTCGTGATGGGAAAGGGCGCCCAACCCTTCGCCAACGGCAACGTGACCGCCTACGACACCACGCTGGGCTGGCGCTTTCCGAATCCCGCGATGGAGGCCCTGTTCCCGCTGGAGGCGATGGGGGAAACGGCCGAGAACATCGTGGAGCGCAGTCGCGCCGGGGGGGTCGCGGGCGGTGAGATCACCCGCGAGGAGCAGGACGCCTTCGCGCTGGAGTCGCAGCGGCGGGCGGTCGCGGCCCTGAACGCGGGCACCTTCCGGGGGGAGATCGTGCCGGTCGAGGTCAAGGGGCGAAAAGGCGTGACCGTATTCGACACCGACGAACATCCCCGCTACAAGCGCGAGGGCGACACCTTCTCCCTCGCCACCGACGAGGCGACGCTGGCGGGGCTGAAGCCCGCCTTCCGCAAGGGCGGCAGCGTGACGGCCGGGAACGCGTCGGGCCTGAACGACGGCGCGGCGGCCCTCGTCCTGATGAGTGCGGGGAGGGCCCATGAACTGGGGATTCAACCGCTCGCCCGCTGGGTGGGCGCGGCGTCGGCGGGAGTGGACCCCCGCGTGATGGGCCTCGGCCCGGTGCCCGCCACCCGCAAGCTGATGAAGCGGCTGGGGATGGAATTGGCCGACGTGGACCTCGTGGAACTCAACGAGGCGTTCGCGGCGCAGGCTTTGGGCTGCATCCGTGAGCTGGGGTTGGACTCCGAGCGAGTCAACGTCAATGGCGGCGCCATCGCCCTGGGCCACCCCCTGGGCATGAGTGGGGCGCGGCTGGTGACCACCCTGACGCACGAGCTTCGGCGGCGCGGCGGTCGCCTCGGGCTGGCGACCCTCTGCGTGGGCGTGGGCCAAGGCGAGGCGGCCCTGATTGAGCGGGTGGAGGCGTGAAAACGGTCCCGGTCCTCTCCCTGGAGGAAGCCGCCCGCCTCGTCAACCCCGGCCAGACCCTCCTCGTCGGCGGCTTCGGCATGACGGGCAACCCGGTCCACCTGATGCACGCGCTGGCGGAAACAGGCACGGGCGAACTCACCTACGTCGCCAACAACGTGTCCGAACCCGGCCTCAGCGGGGGGCGGCTGCTGCGGAATGGGCAGATCAGGAAGGCCGTCGGTTCCTACTTCACCTCCAACCCGGAAGCGGTCAAGGCATATCAGGCGGGTGAGCTGGAGGTCGAACTGCTCCCCCAGGGCACCCTCGCCGAAGCGCTGCGGGCGGGCGGGGCCGGAATCGGTGGCTTCTACACGCCGACGGCGGCGGGAACAGTCATAGCAGAGGGGGCCGACGTGCGCGTGCTGAACGGACGCGAGATGGTCTTCGTTCCGGCCCTGCGCGGTGACGTGGCGTTGCTGCGGGCGTGGCGGGCGGACCGGGCGGGAAACCTCCAGTACCGCCTAACCGAGCAGAACTTCAACCCGCTGATGGCGACCGCCGCCGACCTCGTGATCGTGGAGGTCGAGGAGATCGTGGATGTTGGCGAAATCGCGCCCGAACACGTCCACACGCCGGGGCTGTACGTGGATTACCTCGTGCAGGCCAGCCTGACTCCCGACGACCTGGGCAGCAGCGCCGACGTGAAGGGCGGCGCGAAGAAGGTGGACGAGTCGCGGTTGCATATGGCCCGCCGTGCCCTGCAAGAACTGCGCCCCGGCGACGTGGTGAACCTCGGCATCGGGATTCCCACGCTGGTGGCCGACCTGATCACCCCGGAGCATGGGGTCATCCTCCACACCGAGAACGGCATGCTGGGCGTCGGCCCGGCCCCCGAGGGCGGCGGCGCGATGGAGTACCCCGTCAACGCGGGCAAGATTCCGGTGACGGCGCTGCCCGGCGCGAGCTACTTCGACTCGGCCGCCTCCTTCGGCATGATCCGGGGCGGGCACGTGGATGTGGCGGTGATGGGCGGCCTCCAGGTGGACGAGGCCGGGAACCTGGCGAACTGGGCGGTGCCCGGCAAGCCGCTGCTGGGCGTGGGCGGCGCGATGGACCTCGCCAGCGGCGCCCGCCGGTTGATCGTCACCATGACCCATACCGAGCCGGGCGGCGCTCCCAAACTGGTGCCCGAATGCACCCTGCCGCTGACCGCACGGGGCCGGGTGGACATGGTAATCACCGACAAGGCGGTCTTTGAGTTCGTGGACCGCCAGCTCACCCTGACCGGGTTGATGCCGGGGGCCACGCTGGAGGAGGTCCGGGCGACGACGGCGGCGCGGTTCGTGGAGCGGGTGGGCGAGCTGACGCCCTAAACCGTCGTGTCATAGGAGCCGTCTGGGGCGTTTCCCTGGACGGCTTCTGGCTACCTGCCCGCTCCCAACTGCCCCGCCAGCCACTCGGCCCCCTCGTCCACTGCCCCCGACGGCACCGCGTGGCCGCCGTCCCACCAGCGCAGGTCCTTTGGGCCGGAGACAGCGGCATACAGCCGCTCGGCCTGTTCAGGCCGGATCACCGGGTCGTGCCGCCCGTTCAGCATCAGCAGGGGGCGAGGTCCCAGCTTGCGGGCCGCCCGCAGGGGGTCGGCCACCGTCCGCGCCACCGCCGTGAGGGGGGTGCCGCCGGGCAGGTCGCCGCCCGCCGCGAGGACCACCGCCGCGACCTCCGGGCGTCCGGCGGCCAGCACGACCGACAGGAACGAGCCCAACGAGTACCCGACCACACCCACCCGACCGGCCTCGCCCCGCAGGAAGTCCACGCCCGCTCCCGCCTCCCGCAAGGCGAGCCGCCACAGCCGCGCGAGTTCCAGCGGGTTGCGCAGCGCCTGAAGCTCCAGCGGATTCCCGCGTGTGCCGTGCAGGGGGAGGTCGGGGGAGAGGGACGCCACTCCCCGGCGCAGCAGCGCCCGGCCCACCGCATCTGCCATCACGTCTCCGCGCGATGAAAAGCCGTGCAGCAGGAGGGCGGCGGGCTGGCCGGGGGCGGGTGCGCCGGGCCGCAGCCAGACGGCGGGCACCCTCTCGCCCCCGGCAGGGAAGGTCAGGCGGGTACGGGTGCCATCGGGAATGGACGTGGCGGCGCTCACCCGCCGAGGCTAAGGCCCCGGTCGCCGCGTGTCCGTGACCCCATTGCCCGAGTGGGTGGGCGGCGCGAGCACGTCCCCGGCGCTGACGCCCGGCGCAAGTGCCCCGTGCAGGATCAGGCTGAAGCGGTCCTGCCAGTCGCGCAGCACCTCGCGCTGGTCGCGGTGCCCGCCGTGCAGCAGCGCGAGCAGGCAGGCGTCCACCAGCAGGGCTCCCGCCATCCGGGTGTCCACCCCGTCACGCAGCACGCCCCGGTCGCGCATGGCGATCAGGACGGGTTCGACGAGGGCCACCAGCGTGACCGCCGTGGTCATCGCGTCCCGGTCGGCCTCCGCCTGGCCGTTCGCGGGCGGCCGCGCCCCCAGCACCGCCTGCCCCACCGCCCCGACGAGGTGGCGGTAGCGCACTCCCAGGTCGGCCATCCGGGCCGTGACCTGCGCCCACACCTGCTGCGGATTGGCCCCGGCCCGCAGGCGGGCGACCGCGTCGTCGCGGCTGGCCTGCACCGCCTTCTCGAAGTGGGCGAGCAGCATATGTACCTTGGAGGGGAAATAGCGGTAGAGGTTGGTGCGGCTGACATACGCGGCGCGGGCGATGTCCTGGGCGCTGACCTCGTCCAGCCCGCCCCGCGCGAACAGCTCGAACGCCACCCGCGCGATCCGCTCGCGCCGGGCTTCGTCCTGCTCGTGGCGGTCGACTTTCACGTCCCCCAGGGTAGCGTGCCCAACCTGACGGCGCCGTGTCGGGGCGTACCGCCACGCTGAGGGGGTCTTCATCTGGCTGGGGTCACCCGGCCCCCATTCCGCGCGGGCCGATGCACTATCCTGCCGGGCGTGCAGGTCCCCCCCGACAGCGGCCACGACGCCCTCAGTCCGGACGAACAGCGTCCGGTGTCTGTGCCCCGGCTTGCCCCCGACACGGACGACCACGGCATGTCCGAATTGCGGACCTTGATCGCCGACCGCCCCGAGGCCGAGCGGGAGGCGGTCGAGCGGGCCTACGTCTTCGCGCGGGACGCCCACGCCGGGGTTTCCCGCAAAAGCGGCGAGCCGTACATCACCCATCCGGTCGCGGTCGCGGTCATCCTGGCGCGGCTGGGCATGGACACCGAATCCCTGATGGCCGGACTGCTGCACGACACCGTCGAGGATGTGGACGGCGTGACCTTCGAGATCATTGAGCGCGAGTTCGGGGAAGGGGTGCGCCGCATCGTGGAGGGAGAGACGAAAGTCTCCAAGCTCTCCAAGCAAGGCAGCCAGCAGGCCGAGGTGCGCGACACCGGCCGCGACATGCAGGCCGAGAACCTGCGCCAGATGCTCGTCGCCATGACCGGGGACATCCGCATCATCGTGGTGAAGCTGGCCGACCGCCTCCACAACATGCGGACCCTCGGCTCGATGAAGCCCGAAAAGCAGGTCCGGATCGCCCGCGAGACGATGGAGATTTTTGCCCCCCTCGCGCACCGCCTCGGCATCGGGCAGATCAAGTGGGAACTCGAAGACCTCGCCTTCCAGTACCTCCAGCCGGACGCCTACGCCTACCTCCAGACCCGGCTGCGGACCCGGCAGGAGGAGCGGCAGCAGCTCATCGAACAGGCGGTCGAGCAACTGCGCGAGGCCCTGGAAGACGACCTCGAACTCCCCGAGTGGGTCAGTGACATCGACATCGCGGGCCGCAGCAAGCACCTCTGGAGCATCCACAACAAGATGCAAAAGGAGGGCAAGGCGCTCGAGCAGATTTTCGACCTCCTCGCCATCCGGGTGATGCTGACGCCAAAAGAGCTCACCATCCCCCCCGGCACCGACGAGAAGAGGCGCGAGCGGGCCGAGGAAACGCGCGAGAAACGCATCTGCTACCACACCGTTTCCATCGTGCATTCGATGTGGACGCCGCTGCCGGGCCGCTTCAAGGACTACATCGCGGTGCCCAAGCCCAACGGCTACCAGAGCCTGCACACCACCGTAATCAGCCAGAGCGGCCAGCCTATCGAGGTGCAGATTCGCTCCCGCCGGATGCACGAGGTCGCCGAGTACGGGGTCGCCGCCCACTGGATGTACAAGCAGGGGAGTGCCCTGGCGCAGCGCGACCGCGAGAACTGGATCGCGCAACTGCGCGAACTGCAAAACGAGATCAACGACGCCTCGGACTACATGGACGCGGTCAAGACCGACATCCTCTCGCAGCGGGTGCGGGTCTTCACGCCCAAGGGCCTGGCGATCAGCCTCCCAGCGGGCAGCACCCCGGTGGACTTCGCGTACCACATCCACACCCGCATCGGGGAGACGACGGTGGGGGCGCGGGTCAACGGCTCGATCGTGCCGCTGTCGCACAAGCTGCAAAACGGCGACATGGTCGAGATCGTGACCTCCAAAAACAGCAAGCCGAACCAGGGCTGGCTGAACTTCGTGGTGACGCGCTCGGCCCGCGCCAAGATTCGCCACTACTTCCGGCAGCAGGAGCGCGACGAGGCCCTGGAGCGCGGCCACGACCTGCTGGAGCGCTACCTGCGCAAGCGGCACCTGCCCGTGCGCCAACTGATGCGGACCAAGCTGCTCGAAGACGCCGCGCAAAAGCTGCTGGGCACCCGCAACCCCGACGACCTGTACCTCGCCCTGCACGCGGGCAAGCTGACCCCCAGCGTGGTGGGGCGGCTGCTCTCGCCCAGCCTCGCGCAGGAGCAGGCCGACGCGGTGGCCCGCCGCGCCGCGCCCTCGCCCCGGCCCCCCACGCCCGGCGGCGTCTACGTCGAGGGCCTGAGCACGACCACCAAGCTCGCCAACTGCTGCAATCCGATCCGGGGGGACCAGATCATGGGCTACCTGACGCGGGGGCGGGGGGTCAGCATCCACCGCATCGACTGCCCCAACATGATCCGGCTGCTCAAGGACGAACCCGAGCGCTGCGTGGCCGCCTCCTGGGATTCGGGCACGCCTGGAGGCACCATCGTGGACCTTGACGTGGTGGCCCCCGACCGGCAAGGCCTGCTGGCCGACGTGCTCGGGGCGATCGCCGCCGAGAAGCGCAGCCCGATGAAGATCGAGGCGGGGGTGGGGGCGGACGGCGTGGCCCACATCCTGCTGCGGCTGGCCGTGACCGGGCAGGCCGATCTGGAGACGGTGCGGGAAGCGGTTCGGCGGGTGCCGGGCATCACCGATGTGGTGAGGCTGGGGAAAAGTGGGGGGCGTGGCCGGGCGAGTGCTTGAGGCCGATGTGGTGAAGCATTTCAATCGGCTGCGACTGGGAAAGATGGCGATTGGAGCAGAATGGACCCCTCTCCTACAGGGAGAGGGGCGTTGCGAAGCAACGGGGTGAGGGGGCGTGTGACCAAGCTCTTCGCAATCAAGCCCCCGCTGACCGCCAATCACGGACGGCTGAGGGCCACCCCTACGCCCGCCGCAGCCAGCGCCCCAGCAGCAGCGGCGCTCCCTCGGCCGCGACCCAGACCAACGCGGCGTAGCGCAGCGCCCGCACGAGTGGCAGGTCGCTCAGACCCCCCAGCAGCGCCGCCAGCCCGAAATACACCGCGAAGACGATCAGCAGGCCCAGCAGGGCGACGATCAGCCGCCCGGCCCAGTCACGCGGCGGCTGGTAGGTCGGCCGCACGAACCAGAACCCCGCCGTGAGGCCCAGGGCGACCGCGTACTCGCGCGGCGTCCCGGCGGGCAGCAGGGCCGTGACCCCCAGGAACAGTGCCGGAATCAGCCAGCGGGCGGCCCCCGGCTGCGCGAAGTGCCCCCGTGCCGCGAGCGCCGCGAACGCCGCGCCCAGCCCCAGGCCGACGATCACGTCACTCGGGTAATGCACGTTCAGCGCCAGCCGCGAAAAGGCGATCAACCCGATCAGGACCAGGGCGACCACCCAGGCGCCGGGTCGGCCCATCTGCGCGGCGATGCCGCCCCAGAGGGTCGCCGCCATCTGGGTGTGCCCGCTGGGTAGGCCGGGGCCGCCCGCCGTGGCCCGCGCCGCCTCGCTCGCTGCCGCGCCGTTGTCAAAGGGGCGGGGCAGATCGAAGCCGAACTTCAGGGCCGTATTGACCAGATACGACAGCGCGAAGGCGACGCCCAGATTCCGCCCGCCCCAGGGATTGACCAGCCAGGTATAGAGCGCGAGGACGACGATAAAGACCTCGTCACGGCCGAGGTTCGTGACAGCCAACCAGAATGCTTCCATGCCCGCCTATTGTGACGCCTGCCGCGTTCCGGGGGGGCGGGGTCCGGGCCGCTACACTGGGGGTATGACGGTCTCCTCCCCCGACGTGCTGCACGCCGCGCCGCACCGCTCCGAGTCCGCGCTGGAGCTGCGCGGGATCACCAAACGCTTTCCCCTCGTGCTCGCCAACGACAACATCTCCATGAACGTGAAGTGGGGCAGCGTCCACGCCCTGTGCGGCGAGAACGGCGCGGGCAAAAGCACGCTGATGAAGATCGTGTACGGCGCCCAGCCCCCCACCTCCGGCGAGATCGTCGTGGACGGCGAGGTCGTGAACTTCACCGATCCCTCGCAGGCCATCGCGCGGGGCATCGGCATGGTGTTTCAGCACTTCATGCTGGTGGACACCCTGACCGTCACCGAGAACGTGATTCTGGGTGCCGAGCCGACCTCGGGCGGGGCCATCGACTATGCCTCGGCGCGGCGGCGGGTCGCGGAGCTGATCGCGCAGTTCGGCTTCGCGCTCAACCCCGACGCGCTCGTGGGGGACCTCCCGGTGGGCCTTCAGCAGAAGGTCGAGATTCTCAAGACCCTGTACCGGGGCGCCCGCATCCTGATTCTCGACGAGCCGACTGCCGTGCTGACTCCCAGCGAGACGGACGAGCTGTTCGACTTCCTGAAACACCAGTACGCGGCGAGCGGCAACGCCGTCATCTTCATCAGCCACAAGCTGCACGAGGTGCTGCACATCTCGGACACCATCTCGGTCATCCGCGACGGCAAGATGATCGGCACGATTCCCGCCCAGGGGGCCACCACTGAGACGCTCGCGCAGATGATGGTGGGCCGTGAGGTCAGCCTGCGCGTGCAAAAGGCCCCCGCCCAGCCCGGCGAGGTCGCGCTCGACGTGCGCGGCGTGAGCGTGGCGGGCGAGCACGGCTTCGCCGTGAAGAACGTGTCCTTTCAGGTTCGCGCGGGCGAGATCGTCGGGATAGCGGGCGTGGAGGGCAACGGCCAGAGCGAACTCGTGGAGGCGATCACCGGCCTGACCCCGGTCGCGGGCGGCGAGATCACCTACCTGGGCCGCCGGGCACACGGGGTGCGCGAGGTCGAGGCGTCCGGCCTCTCACACATCCCCGAGGACCGCAACGAGCGTGGGCTGGTGCTGGACATGACCACCGCCGAGAACTACATCCTGGGCGAGCACGACCGCGCCCCCTTCGCCGGGCCGATGGGTTTCCTGCGGCTGGACGTGATCGAGGAGAACGCCAGGCGCCTCAGCGAGCAGTACGACGTGCGCCCCCGCAGCCCCAGCCTGCGGGCCGGGCAGTATTCCGGCGGCAACGCCCAGAAGCTGATCGTGGCCCGCGAGATGCGCAAGGGGCCGAAGATTCTGGTCGCCTCGCAACCCACGCGCGGGGTGGACATCGGCGCCATCGAGTTCATCCACGCCCGCATCGTGGAGGCACGGGACCAGGGCCTCGCCGTGCTGCTGATCAGCGCTGACTTGGGCGAGGTCATGAACCTCTCCGACCGCATCTTGGTGATGTACGAGGGCGAGGTCGTGGGCGAGGTCCCCGCCAGCGAGGCCACCGAAACGGGCCTGGGCCTGCTGATGACCGGCAGCGGCGGCACGAGCGGCCGCAGCGGCGAGATCAGCGAGACGTTGCAAACGGGCGAACGCTAAGCGCGGAGGGGAAACAGAAAAAGGGCCGTCTCCGGAGTGGGGGTGGCCCTTCAAGTTCTCCTTACAGGCAGTCTACTACAGGGAAAACATAGTTGGACATCTGCACGCTGCCCAATACGCCTTGCGCATTCGTCGCTTGTACTCCCAGACGGGTATATCCCTTAATGGTCACATTGTTGACTGGAGTGACAATGATGGATTGGGGTTGGACACCGTTCAGGCTTTGTGGTGCAGTGAATCGGTTGATGGTGAATGGCAGAGTCGCACTTCCACCCGTGTTGGGGTTAACTTGATAGGTAGCAAGATTGCGGCCCTCGCCGTAATACTCGCCATAGGCCAGCAGATTCAAAGCACTCGTCCCAGCCAGCCAGTTAACATTCAGTTCCACATCAGTGTCCCGATTATCACAAATGACATAAGTACCTTTCGGAAGGGTACGTCCAGTCTCTGTGTCTCTCACGTCTGTTGCTAGTTGAAACTCGCTGCGAATTCCCCGATTGTTGTCAACTGCAGCCCCCCCACAACTCGCCAGCACCACGCTCATGCCGACCGCTCCCAACAGCATCTTTTTCATGCCTCTCACTCTCGCCTCCCAAACTGACTCGGGGGTGACTTTCTCTTGAGGGAACGTGAGGGCAGCACAAATCTTGGCGGGCGGGGTGACAGACGCCCCTGCTGAGGCCGTCAGGATGAAGCCATGAGCGATCTCATCCGTCCGCTGACCACCGCCCTCGCTGCCGCTGCCCTGCTGGCTGGGGGCGCGGTGGCCCAGACCGAACCGGCCCAGGCGGCCCCGGCACAGCCCGCTCAGGTCACGGCCGCCTCGGCCCCCACGCTGAGCCTGAGCCCAGCGGTGTCCGGCGAGCGCCGCTTCCTGACGCTGCCGGGCTTCGGGCGCGTGGCGTACTACGCCGACCCACGTGGCACTGGGCGCCCCCTGATCCTGACCCACTCGGTCAATGCGGCGGCGAGCGCCTATGAGATGAAGCCGCTGTGGGACGCCTACGCAGGCACCCGCCCCCTCTACGCGCTGGAGTGGCCCGGCTTCGGGAGCAGCGACCGCCCCGACATCGCCTACACCCCCGAGCTGATGGCCTCGGCGCTGACCGCACTGGTGGCGGAACTCGGGCAGGAGGTGGACGTGGTGGGCCTGAGCCTGGGCAGCGAGTTCGCGGCGCGGGCGGCCCTCGCAGAGCCGCGCATCCGGACCCTGGCCCTGATCAGCCCCAGCGGGTTGGGCGAACCTCGCAACGGCACCCAGGAGGCCAGCGAGCGCGACGGCGGCACCCGCCTCTACCGCACCCTGGACGCGGTGGGCACGCCCCTGTACGCCCTGTTGCGGACCCGGCCCAGCATCGAATACTTCCTGAGCCGCTCCTTCCGGGGGCCGGTGAACGAGGGGCTGGTGGCCTACAGTCTGGAAACGACTCGCCAGCCGGGAGCCAAGAACGCGCCCCTCTACTTCATCAGCGGGGTGCTGTTCACGCCGGACGCCTACCGCGACCTGTACAGCAAGCTCGGGGTGCCCGTGACCGTGCTGTACGACCAGGACGGCTTCGTGAGCTTCGAGCGGCTGCCCCTCTTCGACGCGCAGCCGAACGTGACGGCGGTGCGGATCGAGGGCACCGACGGCCTGCCGCACTTCGAGAAGCTGCCCGAGGTCCGGGCGGCGCTGGACGCCTTCTGGGCGGTGACCCGCTGAGCGGCAAGTTCGCCCACAAGCCCTCCGAGGACGTGTCACCATGCCCTCCATGACCGATGATGCCCACGCCCAGGCCAACGCCGATCAGGTCCTCCTGCTGCGCGAAGCCCTGGCGGTGGAGCTTCCCTCCATCCCTGCTGGTGCGGTGCCCGAGGAGTCCGCTCCCGCAGACGTTCCGGTCACCGCTCCGGAAGCCTCGCCTTAAGCAACCCGTTAGGGCCGGGACCTGCCCTCCGCCGGGGCCGTATGCTGCCGGGCAAATCCACCCCAGGAGGCCCCAGCATGACCCGAGACGAGCGCAACGACGAGAGCGGCACCAAGCAGAACGCGACCGGCGACATCCAGCCCGATACCGGCACGGACCTTACCGATCAGGAGGCCGCCAAGCTGAACGCCAACCCCGGCCGGGGGGCGCGGCAGGAGCCCGGCGCTGAGCCTTCTGACGAGTACGTCGAGGAACACGTCGAGCGGAGGGCGAGTGGCACGCCGGACATCCCGGACATTGACCCTGGCACCGGCAAGCCCTGAGTTCAGCCAATCCAAAAGGGAAGGTCCCACCCCGCCAGACGGCACGGGTGGGACCTTCCCTTTTGGAGTCAGGCTTCTGCTTGTCCGTCCAGAATCAGGGCATTTTTGACTGCAAAGAGGTAGTCCTCCTCCGAAAGTTCGTCCTTCTGCCCTTCCTCAATGAGTTGCCGCAGCCGGGCTTTCCTGACTTCGAGGTCTTCGTTGCTCTGGGGCGCGGTCTGATTCTGGGTGTCCATACGGGCATTGCAGCAGCGGGAGGTGAGGCGGGGGCGGCTGCCAGCCCAAGCGGCCTTGAGAAGAAGATGACGTGCATACAAGAAGCGGCCCCGCCCTTGCCTGTTGGGCGGGGCCGCTGTACTGGGCCTTACTTCACGACGATATTGATGATCCGCCCCGGCACGTAGATCTCCTTCACCGTCGCCTTGCCCTCCACGAAGCGGGCCACTTCGGGGTTGGCGCGGGCGGCGGCCAGGGCTTCTTCCTGGGTGGCCGTCTTGGAAATCTCGACCTGACCACGCACCTTGCCGCTGACCTGCACGCCGACCGTCACGGTATCGCGGGTGGCGGCGGCCTCGTCCACCTCGGGCCAGGACTGGACATGGACGCTGCCCGCCCCGCCGCGCTCGGTCCAAATTTCCTCCGCGATGTGGGGCACGATGGGGGCCAGCATCCGGTTAAAGATATCCAGCGCCTCCTCCCAGGCAGGGGTCCCGAAGACGGGCGAGCGCTTGGCCTTGACCAGCGTGTTCGTCAGTTCCATCAGCGAGGCGACGATGGTGTTGAAGCTCAGGCGGTCGAAGTCGCCCGTCACCTTTTTCAGGGTGGAATGGACCCCGTAGCGCAGGTCGGCTTCGGTGACCTTCTCCTCCGGCCCGACCGCCTTCTCGTCAAAGTACAGCGCCCAGACGCGGCTCAGCCACTTGGCGGGGCCGTTGATGCCCTGCGGGTCCCAGGGGCCGCCCAGCTCCCAGGGGGCGATGAACATCAGGTAGGTGCGGACCGTGTCCACGCCGTACTCGCGCACCAGGTCGTCTGGGTCGACCACGTTGCCCCGGCTCTTGCTCATCTTGTCGCCGTCCTCGCCCAGGATCATGCCCTGGTTGCGCAGCCACTTGAACGGCTCGCTTTGCGTGGTCAGGCCCATGTCGCGCATCACCTTGGTCCAGAACCGCGAGTACAGCAGGTGCAAAATCGCGTGCTCGATGCCGCCCGTGTACAGGTCGACGGGCAGCAGCCCGGCCTGGGCGGGGTCGAAGGGATGCGCCTCGTCGTGCGGCGACAGGTAGCGGTACATGTACCAGCTCGAATCCACGAAGGTGTCCATCGTGTCCGTGTCGCGCTCGGCGGGGCCACCGCACACCGGGCAGGTCGTGGCCGTCCACTCGCGGTCCAGCTTTAGCGGACTCTGGCCGGTGGGGGTAAACTCGACATTCTCGGGCAGCCGGACGGGCAGCTCCTCCGCCGGGACCGGCTGTGCCCCGTGCTCGGCGCAGTAGACGATGGGGATGGGCGTGCCCCAGTAACGCTGGCGCGAGACCAGCCAGTCGCGCAGGCGGTAGGTCGTGCGGGCCTGTGCCACGCCCCGAGCCTCCAGCCGCTCGATAATCTGGCCGATGCTGGCCTTACCGCCCGGCAACCCATCAAACTCGCCGGAATTCACGATCAGGCCCTCCCCGACGTAGGGTTCCTGTGGGTTCTCGCCCATGCCCTCCCCGCCCTCCGGCCGGATGACCTCGCGGATGGGCAGCCCGAATTTCTGCGCGAAGGCGAAGTCGCGCTCGTCGTGGGCGGGCACGGCCATGATCGAGCCCGTGCCGTAGGTCACCAGCACGTAGTCCGCGACCCAGATGGGCAACGGCTCGCCGCTGACGGGGTGGGTCGCGTAGCTTCCGGTGAACACGCCCGTCTTCTCGCCCTCCTGCTGGCGCTCCACGTCGGTCTTGCGGCCCGCTGCCTCGACGTAGGCCCGCACGGCGCCCTCCTGCTCGGGGGTGGTCAGCGCCCCCACCTTGGCGTGCTCGGGGGCCAGCACCAGGAAGGTCGCGCCCATCAGGGTGTCGGGGCGGGTGGTAAAGACCGTCTCCGGCCCGGCAGGGGTGGGGAAGGTCACCTCCGCGCCCACCGACTTGCCGATCCAGTTGGTCTGCATCAGCCGGACGCGCTCGGGCATGTCGGTGTCCGAGAAGTCCAGCAGTTCCTCGGCGTAATCGGTGATCTTCAGGTACCACTGGCTCAGGTTGCGCCGCTCGACCGGGGTGCCGCAGCGCTCGCACGACCCGTTCACGACCTGCTCGTTCGCCAGTACAGTCTGGTCCTTGGGGCACCAGTTCACCAGCCCGCCCTTCTTGTAGGCCAGGCCGCGCCGGAAGAACTCGGTGAAGAACCACTGGTTCCAGCGGTAGTACTCGGGGTCGCAGGTGGCAAAGCTGCGGCTCCAGTCGATCATCGTGCCCATGCGCCGGAACTGCCCGGTCATGTGCTCGATGTTGGAATACGTCCACTGCGCCGGGTCGCGCCCGTGCTTGATCGCCGCGTTCTCGGCGGGCAGGCCGAAGGCGTCGAAGCCCATCGGAAACAGCACGTTGTAGCCGCGCATCCGCATCCAGCGGGCGCGGGCGTCGGGGGCGACGTTGGCGTACCAGTGACCGATGTGCAGGTTCCCGGAGGGGTAGGGGAACATGGTCAGCGCGTAGTGCTTGGTCTTGGAAGGGTCCTCGCGAAAGGTGTACAGCCCCTCCGCCTCCCACCGCTCCTGCCACTTGGGTTCGGCGGCGTGGGGGTTGTAACGCTCGGCGCGGGGTTCCTGAATGTCGGGTTTCTGGGTGGGTTCGGTGGTCATGGACAGGCTCCTTGGAAGGCGGTCAGGCCAAAAAATCGCCCCGGCTCAGACGCAGCCGGGGACACACGCGCAAGCTTTGGGCTAGGCGAGGTGTCCCCAGAGGCTAAGCGCAGAGCGGATCATGGGGTCAGTGTAATACGGATCGGGCCTCCGGGGGCCAGAGTCACGGGGCCAGCCGCGCCACCATATCCACCCGGTCCAACCCCGGCCCGTACCCGTCCGGCACCCGCCGCACCTCCCGGAAGCCGGAGCGGGCGAAGAAGGGGGCGCTGTGCTGCGACGTGTCGAGGTGGATTTCGGTGGCCCCCAGCGCCCGCAGCCGCTTCAGCCGAAACTGGAGGAGCGCCGAGCCGTACCCCCGGCGGTGGGCTTTCCGCGCGACCATGCCCCAGCTCAGGCCCGCCGGACGCCCGCTGTTCTGGGGATCCAGCCACACGCCGCCGCAGGCCATGACCTGCCCCCGGTGCTCCAGGACGAAGTATTCCCCGTACTCGCCGGAGTCGAAGGGCTGCCCCAGCCATTGCCCGAACTCCGCCCGCTCGTGCGGGAGAAAGAACTCGGGCATGTTGGAGTCAAAGAGAGCCAGGCAAGCGGCGCGGTCCTCCGGTTGAAAGGGGCGGATGGACATTTCGGCAGCGTAGGTCACCCCGCGCCCCGTCAGTACTGCCGCCCGAAGATCACCCGCTTGTCATACGCCCCCGGCTGCCCGCAGCGCACGCAGGGGCCGCTTTCCTTCTCGGCGAAGAACTCCGCGTCGTCGAGGGGCACGTTGCGGGCGGTCGCCTTGGTGTCCTCCTTGATCGCCTTCTCGCACTCGGGCTGCCCGCAGTGGTGCGCCCGGACCCAGTTCCCGTCCTCGATGGCCTGCCGGAAGGTGCCGTAATCGTCCGCCGTCACCGTGTGCGAGAGCATGAAGTCGGTCGCGCGGGTGAGCAGCCAGTCGTGGACGGCGTCCAGGCGGGCCGCCATGCCCGAAACCGCCTCGGCGCGGCTCAGCGTCTCCTTCTCCTCGCTGTGGCGGTTCTTGACGACGACCACGCCCGCCTCCAGGTCACGCGGCCCCAGCTCGATGCGGACGGGCACGCCCTTGAGTTCCCAGTCGTTGTACTTGAAGCCGTTGGTCACGCCGTCGCGCTTGTCCACCTTGACGCGCAGGCCCCCGGCGCGAAGTTCGGCCGCCAACTTCTCGCCTTCCTCCACCATCTGGTCGAAGTTGTCCTTGCGGCCCACCGGAATCACCACGACCTGAATGGGCGCGATGCGCGGCGGCATGATCAGCCCAAAGTCGTCGCCGTGCGTCATGATGATCGCCCCGATAATCCGGCTGGAAATCGCCCACGACGTGGTGTGCGCGTACTCCTCTTTTTGCTCGCGGGTCTGGAACTTCACGTCGAAGGCCCGGGAGAAGTTTTGCCCCAGGTAATGGCTGGTGCCCGATTGCAGCGCCTTGCCGTCGCGCATCATCCCCTCAATGGAGTAGGTGGCGACCGCCCCGGCAAATCGCTCGGAGGCCGTCTTCTCGCCGCGCACGACGGGGAGTGCGAGCACATCGCGGCAGAACTCGTGGTAAAGGTCAAGCTGCTGGCGGACCTCGGCGCGGGCTTCCGCCTCATCCGCGTGGGCGGTGTGCCCCTCGTGCCAGAAAAACTCGGAGGTCCGCAGGAAGGCCTTGGTCCGCAGCTCGGCGCGGAACACGCTGCCCCACTGGTAGTGCAGGAAGGGGAGGTCGCGGTAGGAGTTCAGCCACCCCGCCCACATGTGCCCGATGATGGTTTCACTGGTGGGGCGCATCACGTAGGGCTCGGCCAGTTCCTCGGTGCCGATCTTGCTCACGGTGAACAGCTCGGGTGCAAAGCCCTCCACGTGGTCGGCTTCCTTGGTGATAAAGCCCATCGGAATCAGGGTAGGGAAGATCAGCGACTCGTGCCCGGTCGCCTTGAAGCGGTCGTCGAGCCAGCGCTGAATGTTCTCCCACAGCGCCGTGCCGTAGGGCCGCACGACCATCGCGCCCGCGACGGGGGAGTTGTCGGCCAGGTCTGCCTTCTTGACGACCTCATTGTACCAGTCGTTGAAGTCTGCGCTCTGGGGCGTCACGCCGTATTGCTGCGCCTTCTTGTCCTGCTTGCCGCCGTCTTTCGTCATCGCCCGACAGCATAGTGGGCCGGGGCGTATGCCGCAGAGGGCCAGGTGGCCTAGAGCGGGACCGAGTGGAGGGAGATGTGGCGCTGGACAGTCCTCACGGCCCCCACGCGGCCCGCCCGGAGGTCTTCCAGCGCGGCTTGCGCGTCGGGCAGCAGGGGAGAGGGCCATTCGTCCAGCGCACACCACGCCAGGGTGCTGAGTTCCTGTGGAGCGGCCAGGGTGGGTTCACCGGAGACGATCCGCCCCGCGAACACATACGCCTGAATGTCCGGCCAGCCCCCGCCCTGAAGCAGGTAGAGGCCCACGACCCCCTCGAGCGCGACCTCCATCCCCACCTCCTCCTGCGTCTCCCGCATGGCGGCCCCCAGAGGTGTCTCGCCAGGGTCCACGACGCCACCGGGCAGGCCCCAGAACTGGCCCCCGTAGGCCTGCCGGACCAGCAGCGCCTCGCCCCGCCCGTTGGTGAGGAGGACGGCGGCGCACTGTCGCGGCTGAGGGTGGCTCATGACGGCGAGCATACCGGGGTCGCCGAATGACGGTTCGCCCAATGTTCGGTGCCCTGGCATGCACCGTCCTGTCATGTGCCGCGCACGGCGGACGGCCTACGCTGGCCCCATGACCCAGAACGACGCCGGAGAGATCACCCGCCGCATTGAGCAGGACCTGCGCGAGCGCCTGGAAGCCCAGGGCGAGCATATGCAGGTCAAGGACGTGAACGGCGAGCATGTCGGCACCGTGGACCACGTGGAGGGCGACCAGCTCAAGCTAACCCGCACCGACAGCCCCGACGGGCAGCACCACTACGTTCCCCTCTCCCAGGTGGAGAGCATGGACGACGTGGCGGTGTATCTGAACGTCGAACGCAGCGCCGTGCAGTAAAAGCATCTGTCACCTGGGGCGGTGGGGACGACCTCACCGCCCTGTTTCCCAACCTGCTGGAATCGGTTCCACCCTGACCCTATCCTGGGGGCGTGCCTGCCCCCGGTTTCCCCACTCTGCCCCTCGCCGCCTTCACCGACGAGCGCGACGCCGACACGTTCTCGCTGCGGCTGGAGCGGTATGGGGACGATCTGCTGGCGAGCCTGCGGGCGGTGTATGGGGACGACCTGGGCGATCTCCCGGCGCGGCTGCTGGAGGTGCTCACACGCGGCTTCCGGGACCGCCCTACCGACCTGCGGCGATTGGACGAGGCCCGGCTGCTGCGCCCCGACTGGCTGCAAGGGCCGGAGATGGTGGGCTACGTCGCCTACGCGGACCGCTTCGCTGGAACGCTGGCGGGGGTGGGCGAACGGCTGGACTATCTGGAGGGCCTGGGCGTCCGCTACTTCCACCTGATGCCGCTGCTAAGGCCCCGTGAGGGCGAGAACGACGGCGGCTACGCGGTGGCCGACTACCGGGCGGTGCGGCCCGACCTGGGGACGATGGACGACCTCGCCGAGCTGGCGCGGGGGCTGCGGGGCCGGGGCATCAGCCTCGTGCTGGACCTCGTGCTCAACCACGTCGCCCGCGAGCATGACTGGGCGGAGCGGGCGCGGGTGGGCGAGGAGAAGTACCGCGCCTATTTCCACATCCACCCCGACCGCACCCTGCCCGACCTCTACGAGCGCACGCTGCCGGAGGTCTTTCCCGACTTCGCGCCCGGCAACTTCACCTGGGACGACGGGGCGGGGGGGTGGGTCTGGACCACCTTCAACGCCTACCAGTGGGACCTGAACTGGGGCAATCCGGACGTGTGGCTGGAGTTCGTGGACCTGATCCTGTTCCTGGCGAATCAGGGGGTGGAGGTCTTCCGACTGGACGCCATCGCCTTCCTGTGGAAGCGGCTGGGCACGGCCTGTCAGAACGAGCCGGAGGTCCACCACCTGACGCGGGCGCTGCGGGCGGCGGCCCGGATCGTGGCCCCGGCGGTCGCGTTCAAGGCCGAGGCCATCGTCGCCCCCGCCGAGCTGATGGGGTACCTGGGGCGCGGCGTACACCACGGGCGCGTCTCGGACATGGCCTACCACAACAGCCTGATGGTGCAGCTCTGGTCCAGCCTGGCGAGCCGCGACACCCGCCTCTTTGCCGAGGCGCTGCGGGCTTTCCCGCCCAAGCCGACGAACACGACCTGGGGCGTCTATGTCCGCTGCCACGACGACATCGGCTGGGCGATCTCCGACGAGGACGCCGGCCGCGCGGGGCTAGGTGGTGCAGCACACCGCCACTTTCTCTCTGACTTCTACAGCGGCGAGTTTCCGGGGTCCTTCGCGCGGGGGCTGGTCTTCCAGCACAATCCGCAGACGGGGGACCGCCGCATCAGCGGGTCAGCGGCCAGCCTCGCCGGACTGGAAGCGGCGCTGGAGGCCGGGGACGCGGGCCGGGTGGACGACGCGGTGCGGCGCCTGCTGCTGCTGCACGCCGTCATCCTGGGCTTCGGCGGGGTGCCATTGCTGTATATGGGGGACGAGCTGGCGCTGCTCAACGACCACGGCTACGCCGACGTGCCCGACCACGCCGCCGACAACCGCTGGGTGCATCGCCCCCGCATGGACTGGGAGTTGGCGGAGCGGGTGCCGAGCGAGCCGGACACCCCGGCGGGCCGGGTCAATGCGGGGCTGCGGCACCTGATCGCCACCCGGCAGAGCCTGCCCCACCTGCACGCCAGCGTGGAGAGCGGGCCGATGCCCAGCCCCGACCACCGCATGCTGCTGCTGCGGCGCGACCATCCCCTCGGCGTGATGGTGCAGGCTTACAACTTCAGCGAGGCCGAGGTCGTGTTGCCCGCCTGGGCCTTGCGCGAGGTGCTGGGCGCGGAGGCGGTGGACGCGCTGACCGGGAGTCGCCTGCACCTTGACCGTCCTACGCTGCGGCTGGAGGGGTACCGGGCGCTGTGGCTGATGGCGACTTGATAGAGTCGGAAGCACCATGAAAACGCGGCCGAAGGTTCCTCGCAGCGGGGTCGAGGCTGCTCTGAACGCCTCCCGCCGGGTGGCCGAGCGTCTCGCTCACCTTGCCCGTGACCCGGAGGTTCGCCGGGAAGCCCAGGCGACGGCGGAAGCCCTGGGACGGCTGCTGGGGGCCGTCCGCCGTGCAGGGTCTGGCCGGGCGGGGCAAGGGTCGGCCGGGTGAAGGAGTGGACCTCCCCTGATGCTCCTGCCCGAAGACCTGTCGCCAGGGGCAGACTTCCAGCAACGCCGACCACCCTGCGGCCCTCCGCACCTTTGACATTGCAGCGCCGCGTCAAGGTCTAACAATGGAGCTTCTCCTGTTTGTCACGGCATTGCTGGGGGGCCTGCTCTGGTTCGTGGGAGCACGATCAAAGCAAGTGAGCACCCGTGTCGGCGGGCAATTCCTGGCCTTTTTCTCCCTGTTGGGACTGATCGTGCTCTACGGAATGGCCTACTACTACGGGTCCATTTACAGGTAGCTGCTGGAACTGGATCACTTGGAGGCCGAGTGGCTCAGGTTTGGAGTCGTCCAGCCCGAGCTAGGCCGATTGGCCTGCTCACGGCAGATCGGCCAGAGGGGGCGGGGGCCGTCGCGTAGGCTGCCCGCATTCCTGCTGCACCCCCGGAGGTCTCCATGACACGAACTGCCCCTACCGCCCACGCCGGACCGTCCACCCGCCCCTCGGTCACCGCGAGCCGTCCCTGAGTTCAGCGCTGACGCCCGCCTGGTGACCTGCCGACCGAGGTCACCCCTTGAACACGTACACGATTGAAACGCCCACGCTGGACACGCTCTCCGACTATCTCGCGCTGCACCCCGACCCGCTGGACGTGGCAAAGCGTCTCCCCATCCTGCGCGAGAACGTCGCGGCGGGCCGGGTTCGGCTGGAGAATGTGCTGGTCCTGTGCTCCGAACGGGGCATAGAGGGCACGGCCCTGATCTCAGCCGCCCCACAGGTGCCCGTCTTTCCCCGCTTTCGCCCGGACGTGGCCCCGGCAGGGATGACAGCGCTGGCCCACGCTCTCCGCGAACGCGCCGAGCCGGAGCGGAAGCTGCTGCTTCAGGACGACCTCGCGCCGCTGCATCAGTCTGATGCCGTGCTGGTGGCTGGCTGGGTCAGTGATGCCCCCGTCCATATGATGTACGAGACCGACCTCCAGGCCCGTCCCTACTCTGTTGTTTCGGGGGCGGTGGAGGGTGGCGACGAGTTACGGCAGCGCCCTGACATTGCCGCGCTGATGGACACCCTCGGCCACTCGGACTGGGAATGGGCAGAGGGTTGGACACTGGTGGCCCTCTCCGACGCTTCCGGGCAGCCCATCGCCCTGGGAGCTTTCGGCCCCAGCACCCGCCCCGGCCGGGCCAACCTGAACATGATTGGCGTCCACCCCAGCGCACGCGGCCAGGGGTATGGCACCCGCCTGCACGCGCACCTGCTGGCCCGCGCCGCCGAGTCATTTGCCATGCATGGGGGCGGCACCGAGCAGGGCAACCACGCCATGCGCCGCATCTTTGAGAAAAACGGCAGCCGCCACGTCGCCACCCAGATGTATTTCCGGCCTGCCTGACCCCTTGCCCCGCCCCGCCCGGCTCGCGTATAGTGCTCCCTTGGTCAAGTGGGGCAGGGCGACCAACAGTTTCTGAAAAGGAAACGGCCCGCACCCCAGACGGAAGCCCTGCCCAGGCAGGCGCGACCGGACTAAGGAGAGCAGACATGCCCAAGATGAAGACCAAAAAGAGCATGACCCGCCGGGTGAAGGTCACGGCCACCGGCAAGGTCATGGCGTTCAAGAGTGGCAAACGCCACCAGAACACCGGCAAGAGCGGCGACGAGATTCGCGGCAAGGGCAAGGGCTTTGTCCTCGCCAAGAGCGAGTGGGCCCGCATGAAGCTCGGGCTCGTTGCTGGGAGGAAGTGAGTTAGATGCCACGCGCCAAGACCGGAACGATTCGCCGCCGCCGCCACAAGAAGGTGCTCAAGCGGGCCAAGGGCTTCTGGGGCAGCCGCTCCAAGCAGTACCGCAACGCCTTCCAGACGCTGCTCAACGCCGCGACCTACGAGTACCGCGACCGCCGCAACAAGAAGCGTGACTTCCGCCGCCTGTGGATTCAGCGCATCAACGCGGGCGCCCGCCTGCACGGCATGAACTACTCCACCTTCATCAACGGCCTGAAGCGGGCCGGGGTGGACCTCAACCGCAAGAGCCTCGCGGACATCGCCGCCCGCGAACCCGAAGCCTTCCGCGCCCTCGTGGACGCGGCCAAGGGTGCCCGCAGCCAGTAACCCCCAGGGTTGATGAGCAAGCCGCCTCCCGCGTGGGGGCGGTTTTTTTGGCTGCCTTCCCCGGACAGCCTCCCGCTCTTTGTTACCCTGTATCCCATGAGCGTGATCCTGGGCATCGATATCGGCGGCAGCGGCATCAAGGGTGCGCCCGTGGACACGCGGACGGGGCAGCTCACGGCCGAGCGGCACCGCATTCCCACTCCTGCGGGCGCCCGGCCCGACGACGTGAAGGAGGTGGTGGCCGAACTCGTGCGGCACTTCGGGCATGAGGGGCCGGTGGGCGTGACCTTTCCCGGCGTCGTGCAGCACGGCAAGACCCTGAGTGCGGCCAACGTGGACGACGCCTGGATCGGGCTGGACGCCGACGCCCTCTTTACCCAGGCCACCGGGCGCGACGTGTACCTCGTCAACGACGCGGACGCCGCCGGAATCGCGGAAGCGCAGTTCGGGGCCGCGCGGGACGTGCCCGGTGTGGCGTTCGTGCTGACCTTCGGCACCGGGATCGGCAGTGCGCTGATACATAACGGGGTGCTGGTGCCCAACACGGAACTTGGGCACCTGCGGCTCAAGGGTGACAAGCACGCCGAGAGCTGGGCCTCCGACCGTGCCCGCGAGCGCGACGACCTGAACTGGAAGAACTGGGCCAAGCGCGTCAGCACCTATCTTCAGCACCTCGAACACCTCTTCTCGCCCGAGCTGTTCGTGATCGGCGGGGGGGTCAGCAAGCGGGCCGAGAAGTGGCAGCCCCACCTCCAGACCGCCCGCACGAAGGTGGTCCCCGCCGCCCTCCTGAACGACTCCGGCATCGTCGGCGCGGCGATGATGGCCGCCGGGCGTCACCACGGGGAGCTGACCCCGGAACCCTCCTGACCCCCGCCCCGTACTGTGACCCGTATGGGATTTCTGAAACGGATGATGGCGGCGGTCGGCGTCGGCGGAGCACGGGTGGACGCGCGGGTGCAGAACCCGGCGGTGCGGGTGGGTGAGAGTGTCTCGGGCGTGATCCTGGTCGAGGGCGGCAGCATCGAGCAGAAGATCGAGCGCCTGAACCTCGGCCTGGCGACCCGCTACAAGAGCGACGACAGCTACGTCACGCACACCCTCTTCTCGCAGCCGGTGGTGCCGGGCTTCATCCTCCAACCCGGCGAGCGCAAGGAATATCCCTTTCAGCTTCCCGTTCCTGCGGGCACCCCGCTGACCCTGCGCGGCACGGCGGTGTGGCTGGTCACCGACGCCGACATCGCGGGAGCGGCCGACCCCGGCGACACCGACCAGCTTCAGATTCTCCCCAGCCGCGAGATGGAGGCCGTGATCGGGGCCGCCGAGCGCCTGGGCTTCTCGCTGGCGGGCAGCGAGGTCGAGTACCACCACGGGCGCATCGTGCAGGAGCTGAGCTTCCGGCCCCCCTACGGGCAGTACCGGATTCAGGAGCTGGAGATGATGATGCTTCCGGGTTCGGGCGGCGGCCTCGACGTGATTCTGGAGGTGGACCGCCGCGCGACCGGCCTCGCCAGCCTCTTTACCTCCGAGTTCGAGCAGCGGGGGAGATGGCACGTGCCCGCCGCGCTGCTCGCCGGGGGGCCGGACGCGGTGGCCCGCGAGCTGGCGGTGCGGGTGCAGGCGCTGGCGTAGGTGGGGAGGGGCGCGGCACAATGCCCCCCATGTCTGCCCCCGCCGACCCCCACCTCCCCGAGCTGCTCACCGCCGACGTGCTGTACACGGGCGTGGGGGGCGGGCACGCGCCGGGCGGGGTGGTGGTGTCCGGGGGGGTGATCGCGGCCACCGGGGACCCGGTCACCCTGCGGGCCAACTTTCCCCATGCCCGCGAGCGCCGGGCCGGGGCCGTGATCGCGCCGCCGCCGGTCAACGCGCACACCCACCTCGACATGAGCGCCTACGACTTTCAGGCGCTGCCCTACTTCCGCTGGCTGCCGGAGGTCGTGATCGCGCAGCGGCACAAACGCGGGGTGGCGGGGGCGCTTGCCGGAGCCGCTGCCCTCGCCCGGCAGAGAACGGGGGCTGTCGGCGACATCGTGTGGGCCGCCGATGTCATGGACGCGCTGCTCCCGCGTGAGGACCTGACCGGGGTGCTGTATTTCGAGGTGCTGGGCACCTTTCCCGAGCGAGCCGACCTGATCTTCGCGGAGGTGCGCGATCGGGTGGAGCGTTGGCGGCAGCTGGAGCGCCCCGGCGGGCTGCGGGTGGGCCTGACGCCGCACACGCCCTTCACGGTCAGCCACCGCCTGATGCGGCTGACGACCGAATACGCGGCGAGTGAGGGCCTCCCCCTCCAGATTCACGTCGCCGAGCACCCCGCCGAACCCGAACTTTTCCGCACCGGGGGCGGACCGCTGTGGGAGCACCGCCTCCCGGCCCTGTACCCACGCACCTTCGCGGAGGTGATCGGGCGGGAACCGGAGCCGGATCTGACTCCGGTGCGGTACCTCGACGGCCTCGGCGTGCTGCGGGCGCGGCCCACCCTGATTCATATGGTGAACGTGACCCCGGAGGACATTGCGCGGGTGGCCGCCTCGGGCTGCGCGGTGGTGAGCTGCCCGCGCTCCAACGCGCACCTCGACTGCGGCACCTTTCCCTGGGCGGCGTTCGCGGCAGCGGGGGTGGAGATCGCGCTGGGCACCGATTCGGTCGCCAGCGGCGGCAGCCTCAACGTGCGGGACGAGGTGGCCTTCGCCCGCACCCGCTACCCCACCCTGGACCCGCGCGTGATCGTCCGGGCCGCCGTCAAGGGGGGGCACCGGGTCACCGGCACGCGCCCGCCCCTGCTGCGGCGCGGGGACGCCTGGGACGAGCGCTTCGTCTGGTGACGTGCTATGCTTCTGCGGTTGCCCGTCACGCACAACGACGTGACGGAGGAGGTTCAACATGAAGAAAGACATCCACCCCAAGGCCGTGCCCACCAAGATCATCTACCAGGGCAAGGTCGTTATGGAAACCCTCAGCACCCGTCCCGAGATTCACGTGGACGTGTGGAGCGGTGTGCACCCCTTCTGGACCGGCGAGGAGCGCTTCGTCGACACCGAGGGCCGCGTGGACAAGTTCAACAAGCGCTTCGGCGACAGCTACCGCACCAAGAAGAAGTGATCGCCGCCCCGAACGGGGCCAAGCAGAGCGAGCAGCACATGACCCCCCCAGGCCATCCTGGGGGGGTGCTGTTTTTGCTGTTGGTTGGGTCGCCCTGCCCGGCGTGGTGGGTATGCTCCCGAGCTGGGCTCAGGGCGTCAGGGTGAAGGGCAGAAGCTGACCCCCGATCAGCCACCGGTACTGTCCGGGCTTGAGGTGACTCATCTTCGTGAGGGGGAAGCTGGGGAAAGTCAGCGTCTGGCCCGGCAGGATCAGGGCCGAATTCAGTTCCTCGGTGCAGCCCACGCCGCTGTGTTCGGGAATCACACGGCCCGTGCGGTCAGCCACCTGGACCGGGAGGCTGCCGCCGCAACTGAAGGTGAAGAGGAGCGGTGCCCCGGTGGGATTCGTGACGCGGACCTGGAGGCGTGGGACGGCCTGAGAGGGGTCTTTCGCCGCCCGGACTGCCGCGAGGCTCACCGCGCGGGGCTGCACGTCGAAGCGCACGCGGGGCGCCCTCGCGTACTCGTAGGCGGATTCGACGAACCTCTCCACGCCCGCCGCCCTCGCAATGGACCGCAATACACCCGCTGGGGCGTACACGGTGACCCGGTTCAGGGTGGTGTTCACCCGCACGGTCAGGTCCGGGCGGCGTTTTTTCAGGGCCTGCGCCGCCTGAACGAGCTGCACGCCGCTGTAGGGCACAGGCTGGACCCCGCGCATGACCCCCAGCTTTCCCGCCCCGACCTTCTTCCAGAAGGGGTCTGCCTGAAGCCAACGCCGGGCCTGTTCCTCCCGGCCCGGATTCGTCAGGGCGGGAACCAGCACCCTGGTCCCCTCGACCGGAACGAACGCCAGCCCCGCGAATCCGGGGACGGCTCGCGCGGCCCGCAGCAGGTGGGGCCACTGGTCCGGGGCCAGTTCGTCCACGCGGGACTCGGCGTGCGCCGCGCCAGCGAGCAGAAGGGACATCAGGAGGAGGGCGCGGCGCTTCATGCCCCGAGGCTACCCCGCACCCCTGACCTGCGCATGACCCTCTGACCTTCCCGGCCCTGCCGGGTGGCATACTTCCTCCCGTGCTGAAGTCCCCCTACCACGGCGGTCACCTCGAAGTCATCGTCGGACCGATGTTCAGCGGCAAGAGCGAGGAACTGATCCGGCGGGTGACGCGGGCGGTGATCGCCCGGCAACGGGTGGCGGTGTTCAAACCCGCGCTGGACAGCCGTTACCACACGGCGCACGTCGCCAGCCACGCGGGTCGCAGTCTGGAGGCGGTCGCGGTGCCCGGCGCGGCGGCCATCCGGGCGCACCTGCTGGGCGAGGGCGACCTGCTCTCCGACCCCGGCCTGACCCTGCCCGACGTGGTGGGGATCGACGAGGCGCAGTTTTTCGGGCCGGAGCTGGGGCCGCTGGTGCTGGACCTTGCCGACCGGGGGGTGCGGGTGATTCTGGCCGGGCTGGACCTCGACTTCCGGGCCGAGCCCTTCGGGTGCATGCCCGACCTGCTCGCGCGGGCCGAGAGCGTGGAGAAGCTGACCGCCATCTGCACCGTGTGCGGCGCCCCGGCGACCCGCTCGCAGCGCCTGATCGCGGGAGAGCCCGCCCGCTCCGACGACCCGGTCGTGCTGGTCGGTGCCCAGGAAGCCTACGAAGCCCGCTGCCGGGTTCACCATGCGGTGCGGCAGGCGGCCGCGTCCCCGGCGTCTTCTCATGAGTCGGGGGTGTGCCGAGATTGAGCCCACGGGTTGCCAGGCCGAGTCTGACTGAAGCTCAGCCAGCTCTCTAAAGGCACGCGGACCAGCAGAAACCGCACAATAAGCGCACAGGACACGTTGCCCACCTACCCCCTGTCCCCGGTCTTCTGGAGGGCCTGCATGAGCCAACCCGGTTCCGATCCCGCCGACCCGCTGGCCTGGGACCACACGGCGCGGACGCAGCGGCGGATGTTCGGGCAACTGGCCTGGGTAGGCACACTCGCCTGCCTGGGAACGCTGGCCTTCCAGTGGCCGAGCCCCACCCCGCGCGACCTGATCGCCCTGCCGCTGCTCACGGCGCTGCTGCTGGGGCTGCTGCTGTGCGTACGGCGGCGCTGGATCGGTCTGATTCCGGCGGCGCGGGGGGCGCTGCTGGGGCTCACGGTCTACTTTCTGGTGGGACTGTGGCCCTGGCCGGGCAGTGGGGGCGGGTACCTCTCGCTGCTCAGCGAGAGCACCTACTGGTTCCCGGTGCTGTACGCCGGAGCCTACCTGCTGTTCGCGCCCCGCGAGGCGCTGCAGTGGTCGGCGGTGACGTACCTGTTGGCGCTGGCGATCTGCCTCTACCGCCTCTTCTGGGGTCCGGAGGCCCGCAGCGTGGACCTCGCGGCCTCAGTGATGCAGTTTCAGATCGTCGGGCTGATCATGATCCTGATGCAGGCGACCTTCGGGGCACAGCGCGGGCAACTGCTCGCGGCGCGGCAGGCGGCGCGGCAAGATCCCCTGACGGGCCTCGCCAACCGGCGTGCCGGGGAGGAGCGGTTGGCGGAACTCGCTCACGCGGGGCGGCCCTTCATTCTGGTGGTTTTCGACCTCGACCATTTCAAGGCTGTCAACGACACCCACGGCCACGCGGTGGGCGACCGGGTTCTCCAGATGACGGCCCGGCTCTCGCGTGAACTGCTGCCCCCCGGCGGCGTGGCGACCCGCTGGGGCGGTGAGGAGTTTCTGCTTATCCTGCCGCCGCTGGAGCCCGGAGCACTGCGGACCCTGCTCGCCGCCCTGCGCACGCGGCTGGCCCAGGAGCGGGTGGACGGGGTAAGGGGGGTCACGGCGTCGTTCGGTGTGGCCGTCTCCATGCCAGGAGAGGCGCCCGAGCGGGTGGTGGCCCGTGCCGATGCGGCCATGTACGCGGCCAAGGCTCATGGCCGTGACGGCGTGCAGCACGCGGAGCCGTCGCCCGCGGGGCAGGTCGGTGCAGGCCTGGACGCTTGATCCAGGGGGCGGACGGCCCAGCCGGGGACTGCCCGGTCCGGGAGTGGAGGGGGACGGGACTACGCCGAGCCGCGCACGACCAGCCGGGGCTCGAAGCGCCGGGCGCGGGCCGGACCCCGGTAGCCGCCGAGCCGCCCGAGGAGCAACCCCGCCGCCTCGAACCCCATCGCCTCGACCGGCTGGTGCAGGGTGGTCAGGTCGCGGGCCGCCGCCCACGGCTGGTCGTCGAAGCCGATGACCCGCACGTCCTCGCCGATCTTCAGGCCCCGTGCGTGGACCTCGTCGAGCAGGGCGCCCGCCAGCAGGTCGGCGGAGGCGAAGACCGTGCAGGGCAGCGCCGCCGCGTCGAGCAGGCCAGCGGCGACCGTCCGGGCCGCGAGAGGATCGAAGCTGGCGGTGAATTCGCCGTGCAGGGGGCGCCCCGCCGCCGCGAGCGCCTGCACGAATCCGCTGCGGCGGTCCTCGAAGACGCGGGTGGTGAAGAGCTGGTCGAGTTCGGTTTCGACCCAGATCGCGTACAGGTCGCCCGGTAAGGTCGCCGCGTACTCCCCGGCGAGGCGCCCGCCCGTCCGGTTGTCCATGTAGGCGCAGTCCACTCCCTCGGCATAGGCGTCGACCAGCACGGTGGGCTGCCCGGTGCGGACCCGCCGTTCGGCAAGCAGCGAGGTGAGGTTGTAGGTCGCCATCACCAGCCCGTCGGCCTGGTACGCCAGCGTGTGCGAGCCGAGGTAGCGCTCCAGCCGCGAGCGGTCGAGCAGCGGAAAGATCGCCACGTCGTAGCGGGCGGCCTGAAACGCGTTTTCCAGCCCGTCGAGCAGCCGCACATAGAACTCGGTGGTCACGACGGGCAGCAGCACGCTGATGGTGTAGCTCTTGCCCCCCGCGATCCGGCGGGCGTGCGGATTGGGCGTGTAGTCGAGGTCGGCGATGGCCCGCAGCACGCCCTCGCGGGTGGCGCCGCGCACCGACGGATGGTTGTTCAGCACGCGCGACACGGTGCCGACCCCCACCCCGGCCTGCCGGGCCACATCCTGAATCGTGGGTTTGCGCGTCACGTTGCCTGCCACCATAGCGCAGCCCGGTCACTCCTCCCGCGCCCATATCGCGCCCATGTGCCCCCCGGAGGCGGGGACAAAGGGCCGACCCCCCCACCCTAGACTGCGGGCATTGCTGGCCCCCCGCTTCCTCCCGCGCCCTTTTCCGGAGGCCCCCACCCCCCATGTCCAGACCGACCCCCCTGCTCCTTTCGCTGGCGCTCGCCGCCGTCGTGATTCCCGCCGCCGCGATTCGCAGCCAGGCGGGACAGGCTCCTTCCTCCCCGGCCCACTCTGGTCATACGGCGGCCGCCCCGGCCTCCAGCTCCACCCAGCGGCTGCCCCTCGGCGTGCAGGGGGCCAGCGTGATCGCGGTGCCGCCCGGCGCGACCGAGACGAGCGCGGGCATGACCCTGCGGAACCCCGGCAAGACGCCGGTGGTGCTGACCGCTGCCCGCAGCAGCGCCGCCGGACACGTCATGCTGATGACCACCCGGCGCGACGCGCAGGGGCGGGTCGGCATGAGCGGGGTGAAGAGCCTGACCGTTCCGGCGGGAGGCCAGCTCGTTCTGAAACCGGGCGGCGACCACCTGATGCTGATGGACCTGAAGCGCCCGCTGAGGCTCGGCGAGCGCGTTCCGCTGGTGCTTGTGGCGCGGGATGGCCGTACTCTGAGCGTCTCCGCCACTGTTCGCCTGCCCTGACCCCCCGAGGACTCTGCCCATGACTGACCCCACCCCACTGCCCATTGCCCCCCGCCCGCGTCCCTGGTACCTCTCGGCGCTGCTGGCGGCCCTGGCGGTGGCGCTGGTGCTGGGGGGCGCGTGGGTGTACGCCCGTGTGCAGAGTCCCTTCCCCTACTACGGCACGGCCTACACGCCTCCGGTGGCGGCCGCCACCTTCCGGGGCACCGACCAGAACGGGCAGCCCTGGACCTTCACGCCAGGGGAGTCGGGCCGGGCGACTGCTCTTTTCTTTGGCTTCACCCACTGCCCCAACATCTGCCCGCTGACGCTGGCGTACCTGGAGCGGGCGCGGCAGGCGCTGCCCGAGGCGGACCGTGACCGGGTGGACGTGGTGCTCGTCAGCGTGGACCCCCAGCGCGATACGCCCGAGCGCCTGAAGGCCTACGTGGAATACTTCGGGAAGGCGACCGGGGTGCGCGTGCCCGCGCCTGCCCTGCCGGAGGTCGCCCGCGCCTACGGGGTGGGCTACCAAAAGGCCGATGTGAAGGGACCGGACGACTACCAGATCAACCACACCACCGCCACCTACCTGATCGACGCGGGCGGACAGCTCCGCGTGCTGTGGGACTATACCCAGCTCACCGATGTGGAGCGGGTCACGCGCGACCTCACCCACGTTCTGGAGAACCCGCTGCCATGACCCTGCCCCTGATGGCCCCCCTTTCCATGACCCTGGCCCCCGCCGACCTCAACCCCGGCCTGGCCGAGCTGCTGGCGCTGCGTTTCGACCCCCTGGTGTGGCTGCCCGTGCTGGCAGTGACGGCGCTGTACTTCTGGCAGTACGTCCGCGCCCGCCGCACCCCGGAGGGCCGCTCGAACTGGCCGGTGTGGAAGACGGTGCTCTTCGGTCTCGGCATGGTGCTGCTGATTCTCTCGACCCAGTCGGCGGCGACGAACTGGACCCTGAACAGCATGGCCCTGTACATGGCCCGGCTGATGGTGCTGGCTGAGGTGGTGCCCCCGCTGCTGGTGCTGGGGCTGCCGCGCGGGATTCAGATTGACCCGCGCCGTCCCTTCGGGCGATTCCTGAGCGTGCTGCTGGACCCCTGGGTGGCGCTGGCAGTGTGGAGTGCGGTCATCATCTTCTGGAATGTCCCGGCAGGCTTCAACGCCTCGGTGGTCACGAATACGGCCGCCGCGCTGCTGCCCGCCCTCTACCTGCTGAGCAGCCTGCTGGTCTGGAGCGTGGTGCTGCGTCCCCTGCCCACTGTGCAACCCGCGCATATCGGCTCGCGCGGGTGGTTCGGCCTGCTCGCCGCCCTGCCCATGATGGCGGTCGCCAGCGTGTGGCTGTACTCGCGGCAGGTCCTGTACACGCCCTACGTGGGGGCGCTGTGCCTGTGGGACCTCAGCCCGCTGCAAAACCAGCAGATCAGCGGCTGGATTATGATGCTGGCCGGACTGCCCGCGATGGCTCTGGCGCTGGTGCAACTGATGATGTGGCTGATCAAGCTCGCCGACGGGGAGCAGGGGGGGACGCCGCCCGCGGTGGGGGACTGAGCGGCCAGCCGCCAGCAACGACAGAAGCCCTGGCCTGTGCTGGGGCTTCGCTGCTGTGGCTGGCCGCTGGAAGCTGGCTGCCCTACCGCCCCGCCCGCTGCCCCGCCACGAACGCCAGAAACTCGGCCTGCGAGAGCGTGTTCACCACCTGCGCCGAAGTCAGCCCCGCTTTCCTCGCCATCGCCACCCCGTAACGGGTGTCGCCCAGGCCGCCGGGGACATGGGCATCGGTGTTCACCGCGAAGGTCAACCGCTCGCGCCACCGCAGCACGTCCCGCCAGTCCAGATCCAGGCGGTAAGGGTTCGCATTGATCTCCACAACTGTCCCGTTCGCCGCGCACGCCTCCAGCACCGCGTCCAGGTCCAAGGCGTAACCGGGGCGGCGCAGCAGCAACTTCCCGGTGGGGTGCCCCAGGATCGTCACTAAGGGGTGCGAGGCCGCCTGCACCAGCCGCTCGGTCTGCCGGGCCGGGTCCAGGGTGAAGTGACTGTGGACGCTCGCCACCACGTAGTCCAGGGTCAGCAGGTCCTCGTCCGGGTAGTCCAGCGAGCCGTCGGCCAGGATGTCCACCTCTGCCCCCGCCAGGATGGGCAGCCCCGCGCCCTGGAGGGCACGAATCTCCTGCACGTAGGCCCGCAACCGCTCCAGGCTCAGGCCATTCGCGTAGCTCGCCGCCCGCGAGTGGTCCCCGGTGCCCAGGTAGGCGTGCCCCAGCGCCTGCGCCGCCGCCACCATCTCCGGCAGGGTCGCTGCCCCGTCCGACCACACCGAGTGGGTGTGCAGCATGCCCTGAATGTCCGCCACCGCGACGAGTTCCCCCGGCGGCGGCAGCGTCTCCCATACCGCGTCGTGTTCCGGCTCGCGGTACTCGGCGGGGCGCAGGGGCAGGCCCAGTTCGCGGGTCACGTCTTCTTCTGTCGGGGTGGGGAGGAGGGTGTCGCCCCGCCGCAGCCCCCGCCCGCTGAGGTCGAAGCCCTTCGCCTTGGCCTCGGCCCGCAAGGATTCGCGGTAGGCGGTGCTTCCGCCCAGCATCAGGTCGAGGGCGCCGCGCACCTCGGCAGGCGCGTAGCCGACTTCCACCGGAACACCGTCCACCCGGCCCGCCAGGAGCGGCTTGCCCTCCAGCGGGGCGAGGCCCTCGACGACTTGCTCCAGCCGCGCCCGCACATCGTCGGCCGTGCCCGTCACCGTCACCCGCGCTGTCCGCACCGTCTCCAATCCCCGGCGCACGTCCCCAGCGGGGCGGGGGTCGAGGCCGCCGAGCCGGGCAATCAACCCCTCCACCACGGCCTGCCCAGTGGAGAGGTGCTGGCGGTCCTGGGCGCCCAGCGCGAACTCCACCGCCTCCAGAATGGTTCCGGCACTCTTGGCCCCGAAGCCTTTCAGCGCCGCGACCCGGCCGTCGCGGGCGGCCTCGCGCAGCCCTTCCAGCGAGTCGATTCCGGCGTCCCACAGCGACCGGATCTTTTTCGGCCCCAGCCCCCGCACCCGAAATAAGCCCAGCACCCCGGCAGGCACCTGGCTCGCGGCGTCCTCCAGCGGCCCGAAGCTCCCGCCCCCGGCGTAGGCGATCAGGTCGGCGGCGATGCCCTTGCCCACCTTTGGGACGCCCTCGAAGCCCGACGCGAGCAGCGTGGGCACGTCGGTGTCCAGCGCCTCCAGGCTGCGGGCCGCTCCCCGGTACGCCTGTGCCCGGAAGGGCTCCTCGCCCAGCACGTCGAGAAGGTCAGCGGTGGATTTGAGGGCCGACACCAGCGCCTTGCGGGTGACTTCAGCCACGGGCCTGCCTCCCCTGGAAGGTGACGACGCGCCCTCCTGCTTCCGTAATCTGCGCCAACGCATCCCCGAAGCGGAACCCCACCTCACCCGGCGCGTGGGCGTCCGACCCCAGTACAAAGGGGATGCCCCGCGCGGTGGCCTCCCGCGTCAATTCGGGCGAGGGATACGCCTCCGCGACCGGCTTGCGCCACCCCGCCGTATTGAAATCCAGCGCCAGCCCCAGCCCCGCCACCACGTCCAGCACGCGCAGCAGTGCCGAGTCGTCGGGGGCGCGGTGTCCGAACTTCTTGGGCAGGTCGAGGTGCCCGATGGCGTCGAACAGGCCCGTCCGCGCCGCTCCCTCCACCAGCGCGGCATAGTGTCGGTAAAGCTGCCCCAGGTCGCGGTCGTCATACTCGGCCAGGAACTCGGGATTGTCGAAGCCCCACGCGCCCAGGTAATGCACGCTCCCGATCACGTAGTCCCAGTCGTGCGCGGCGAGCACCCGCTCCACGAAGCGCTCGGTGCCGGGGTGGAAGTCGGCCTCCAGGCCCAGCCGCACGTCCAATCGCCCGGCAAACTCGGCCTGCACCTCCCGCACGGTGTCCACGTACTCCGAGAGTTGATCCAGCCGCATCCGCCACGGCGCGTCGTACCACGCGGGCATGGGCATGTGATCGGTGAAGCACAGCCCGGCGAGGCCCGCGTCCAGCGCCGCCTGCGCGTACTCGCGGGGATGCCCGGTCGCGTGCCCGCACAGCGGCGTGTGCATGTGCGAGTCGTAGAGGCCAGAGGGAAGACTCATGGAGGACAGGGTACGCGGTCGGCAGACGGTCCTACCGCACCGGGCGCACCGCCAGCCGCGCCCCCACCCGGCCCCCCAGCACATGCAGTACCAGCCCCGCCAGCACCAGCCCGGCTCCCAGCAGCTTGAGCGCGGGAAACGCTTCCCGGTAGAAGACGGCGCTCGCCAGCATCCCGAACACCGGCACCAGCAGCGAGAGCGGCGCGATCCGGGCCGCCCCATGCCGCTGGATGAGCCAGCTCCAGACCCCGAAGCCCAGCACGGTGTTGCCCAGCCCCATGAACAGGACGGCGGCCCAGAACGCGGTCCCCGACCCCGTCAGCGTGCCCACCACTGCGCTCCAGCCCTCGGTCAGCACGGCCAGCCCCGCGAGCGGCAGCGGCGCGATGAGGCTGCTCCAGACCACCAGCGCAAAGACGTTGGCCCCGCCCGACGCCCGCACGAGCAGGTTGCTGATCGCCCATCCCAGCGCCGCCACCAGCGTGAGGCCCAGCCCGACCAGGGTCACGTCCCCCCCTGAGGCCGTCCCGATCACGGCCATTCCCCCGAAGGCCAGCGCCATGCCCAGCATCTGCGGCGGCGTGATGTGTTCGCCCAGAAAGCGGGCGGCGAGCAGCGCCGTGAAAAAGGCCTGCGTCTGCATCAGCAGCGACGCCACCCCCGCACTCATGCCGAGCTGCACCGCGAGGTACAGCAGCCCGAACTGCACCACCCCCACCGCGAGGCCGTAGCCCCACAGAATCCGCCCCGGAACCTGCGGGCGCCGCACGAACAGCACCGCCGGAAACGCGGCCACCGCGAAGCGCAGCGCGGCGACGAGCAGCGGCGAGGCGTCCGAGACCGACCACTTGATCACCACGAAGTTCACGCCCCAAATGAAGGTGATCAGCAGGGCCAGCAGCAGGCTGCGGAGGGGCAGGGGAGAGGGGGCAGGGGGCATCGGCTCCGGAGTGTACGGCGTAAGGAGACGGAGAGGCCCCGAGTCTGCATCTTCTTGCAGGGGCGCGTATACTTACTCGCCATGACGCCGGACGCCCCCACCCGCCTGACCCCCGACACGTTGCCCGCCCCGGTGATGGCCGGGCGCGACTTTCTGAGCAACCTCGACATGACGCCGGGGGAGCTGCGGGCCGTGCTGGACACCGCCCACTCCATGCGCCGGGGCGAGTGGCGGGACGTGAAGCCGCTCGCGGGCCTGAGCCTCGCGCTGATCTTCGAGAAGGCGTCCCTGCGGACCCGCACCACCTTCGATGTGGGGATGTATCAGCTTGGCGGGCACGCGATCACGCTCAGCAATCAGGAGATCGGCCTCGGGACCCGCGAGCGCGTGAGCGACGTGGCCCGCAACCTCGAACGCTGGGTGGACGGGGTGATGGGCCGGGTGTACCTCCAGCAGACGCTGCACGAACTGGCCGACCACGCCGCCATTCCGGTCATCAATGGCCTCAGCGACATGCTGCACCCCGCGCAACTGCTGGCCGACTACCAGACCATTGAGGGGGAGTTCGGCACCGACTTGCGCGGCCGCCGGGTCGTGTATATCGGCGACGGCAACAACCTCGCCAACAGCCACATTCACCTCGGCATCCTGACGGGCACGGACGTCACCATCGTGACCCCGGTGGGCTACGAGCCGAATGCGGGCGTGCTGATGGACGCGGTGAAGGCGGGCGTGAGCGTCACCCTGACGAACGACCTTGCCGCCATCGAGGGCGCCGATGTGCTGTACACCGACGTGTGGATCAGCATGGGTCAGGAGGCGGAGGCCGACATCCGCCGCCGCGCCTTCCGGGGCTATCAGGTCACGCCCGCGATGCTGGAGACCATCGCCCCGCACGGCATCTTCCTGCACTGCCTGCCCGCCCACTACGGCGAGGAAACGGTGCCCGAGGCGACAGAGCACCCCAAGAGCCGCGTTTTCGACCAGGCCGAAAACCGCCTGCACGCGCAAAAGGCGCTGCTCTACCACGTCATGGGGGAGATGAAGCCCCGCTGGTGAGAGAATCGGGCGCATGAACGACGTGGAATGGCTCGACCTCGTGAATGAACGCGACGAGGTGATCGGCAGCGTGACCCGCGACGAGGCGTGGGCGCGGAGCCTCCCCGTGCGGGGCGTCAACGCCTTTCTCGTCAACTCGCGCGGCGAGCTGTGGATTCCGCGCCGCACCCCCACCAAGCGGATGTTTCCGGGATGCCTCGACATGAGCGTGGGCGGGCACGTGGAGCGCGGCGAAAGTTACGAGGCCGCCTTTCGCCGTGAAACCCAGGAGGAGCTGAATCTCGACGTGGACACGCTGCCCTGGCGGGAGATCGGGGCCTTTACTCCTCGCGACGCGGGCCTGAACATCTTCATGCGGGTCTATGAACTCCGCACGGATGCGGCCCCGGCCTACAACCCCCACGACTTCAGCGGGGCCGAGTGGCTGACGCCTAACGCCCTGCTCGCCCGCATCGCCGCAGGTGACCCGGCCAAGAGCGACCTCGCGCCGCTGGTGTGCCTGTGCTACGGAGACCGACTGACATGACCCCCCGCATCTTTATCGACGGCGAGGCTGGAACCACCGGCCTGCAAATCCGAGCCCGGCTGGAAGGCCGCACGGACCTCGACCTCCTGAGCATCGACCTCGCCCGCCGCAAGGATCCGGAGGCCCGGCGCGAACTGCTGAACAGCGCCGAGGTCGCCATCCTATGCCTGCACGACGACGTGGCGCGGGAGGCCGTGGCGATGATAGAGAATCCGGCCACGCGGGTACTCGACGCCAGCAGCGCCCACCGCACGGCGGAGGGATGGGCCTACGGCTTCCCCGAACTGACCAGACAGAGCCGCGACGAGATTCGTGCCGCCCGCCTCGTCAGCAATCCCGGCTGCTACGCGACGGGGGCGATTGCGCTGCTGCGTCCGCTGACGAACGCGGGCCTGCTGCCGCCCGACTTTCCCCTCAGCGTGCAGGGCTTCTCCGGGTATTCGGGCGGGGGCCGGGCGCTGGTGGACGCGCACGAAGGCCGGGGAGAGCATCCGATGGCCGGGCCGTTCAAAAGCTACGCGCTCTCGCTCACCCACAAGCATCAGCCCGAGATGGCGCGGCACGGTGGGCTGACCCAGCCGCCCCTCTTTACCCCGCACGTCGGCGGGTGGCGGCAGGGGATGCTGGTGCAGATTCCGCTGCATCTGGGACCGCTGGGTGTCACGGCGGCGCGGCTGCACGAGGCCCTGGCCGACCACTACGCTGGGGAGCGCTTTGTCCGGGTGAGGCCCTTCGAGGGCGGCCAGCCCGCTGACCCCATCCTCGACCCGCAAATCCTGAACGGTACCAACGAGCTGGAACTCTTCGTGTATGCCAGCCCCGGCGGGGAACACGCCCTGCTCGTTTCGCGGCTGGACAACCTCGGCAAGGGCGCGAGCGGCGCGGCGGTGCAGAACCTCGACGTGATGCTGGGGTTGGAGGGGGCAGGGCACAGCTACGGGGTGCCAGAGGGGGTCTGACGGGTCAGTCTTCCGCGAGGTGCGACACCACCTGAATCTCGCCATAGCTCCCCTCCTGCTCTACGCTGAAGGCCCCCTCCTTCACGCCCTCCAGCAGCGCGGCGAAGTAGGTCGTGCGCTCACCCCAGTCCTGGGTCGGGACGCCGCCGAACGTGAAGGTCCGCAGCCGCCGCCCGAAGGCCCGCAGCGCCCCCAGCGCGTCGGCCAGGGTCAGGCGCTCGCGCGACAGCAGCGGTACCTCGACCTGCCGCACGGCGTTCTGCGCGGCCTTGACCAGCCGGGCGAGGCTGCGAGCAGGCTGCGCGGGACGCTCGCGCCGGGGGAGGTTGAGCGGGACCGGGCGGGCCGGAATCAGCCCCTCGCGCTCGCGGCGGCGGGCGGCCAGAAAGCCCACCAGCGCGTCGAGTTCGGCCAGCGCCTCTACCCCTTCCACGAGGCCGTCCAGTGGGTCCGTGTCCCAGTCCCCGTCGGGCGCGGGGTCCGGCTCGGGGGAGGGAAGCAGCAGCCGCGCCTTGAGCGCGATCACACCCGCCAGCGCGGGGAGAGCCTCCGGGTGTCCCTCCACCCCCTGCGCCCGTGCCCACCCCAGGACCTCGCGGGTGAGGTGCAGCAGGCCCACCTCACCTGGTTCGACCCGGGCCGTCCGCAGGGCCGAGGCCAGCTCCGCGAGGCTGCCCTCGAAAGCCGGGAGCCGCACGACGAAGCCCGTCGGCGTGGGCGGGGCCAGGATCGTCACGGCTCTAGCGGGCCTTCAGGAAGCCGACCTTCTCGCGCACTTCCTCCATGACCGGGCGGGCGATGGCGCGGGCTTCCTTCGCCCCCTGCTCCAGCGCGTCGCGCACGAGGTCGGGGTCGGCACGGAGGTCGGCGGCCCGTGCTTGCAGCGGCTCCAGTTCGCGGCGCACTCCCTCCATCAGCATCTTCTTGCAGTCCACGCAGCCGATTCCGGCGGTGCGGCAGCCCGCGTAGACCGTCTCGATGGTGGGCCGGTCGGAAAAGAGCTTGTGGTAATCCCCGATCAGGCACTTGTCGGGGTCGCCGGGATCGGTGCGCCGCACGCGGGCGGGGTCGGTGGGGGCCACCCGCACCTTCTGCCAGATGGAGTCGAGCGGTTCCAGAATGCCCAGCGTACTCGTCTCGCCCTTGCTCTTGCCCATCTTGCCGTGGCCGTCCACGCCGGGAATCCGCAGGGCGTCCTTGGCGTACACGGCCTTCGGCTCGGGAAAGGTGTCGCCGTAGGCGTGGTTGAACTTGCGGGCGATCTCGCGGGTCAGCTCGATGTGCTGGGTCTGGTCCTCGCCGACGGGCACGGTGTCGGCCTTGTACAGCAGGATGTCGGCGGCCATCAGCACCGGGTACATCAGCAGGCCCGCCGGAACACTCTCCAGTTGCTCCGACTTGTCCTTGTACTGGGTCATGCGCTCCAGCTCGCCCACCGGGGTTAGCGCCGTGAACACCCAGCTCAGCTCGTGATGCTCGGGCACCTGCGACTGCACGAAAAAGGTGACCTTGGCGGGGTCGAGCCCGGCCGCGAAGTTGGCAACCGCCATCTCGAAGGTGCGCTCGGCGAGTCGGGCAGGGTCGTAGGCGGCGGGGTTGGTGATGGCGTGCAGGTCCACCACGCAGTAGATGGAGTCCTTGCCGTACTCCTCGCCCAGCCGCACATAGTTCTTCATGGCCCCGAAGTAGTTGCCGATGTGGGGGTCCCCGGTCGGCTGGATTCCTGAAAACACGCGCGGCATATCGGGAGGGATTCTAGCGGGCGGGAGCCGGGCGCCGCCTGCGCTGTCTGGCGGAGTATGGGAAAGGGGCGGCCCCCCTACGGAGAGCCGCCCCGGTTGCTGTGGGTGCGAGGGATTACTCGGTGGCCGGTGCCCCGGTTTCGGCGGGGGTGTCGGTCTGCGTCTCGCCCTCAGCCGGAGCTTCTGTCTGCGCGTCGGTGCCCGCAGCGTCGTCGGCGGGAGCAGCCGCATCTTCGGCAGCGGCGCCTTCGCCCTGGGCCGCGTCCTCCTCGCTGCCCCCGGTCTGCCCGGCGGGGGCGGGGGGCGGAGCGGCGGCCGCCACGCGCTTCTCCTGCGCGTCCAGCACGGCCTGAAGGTTGTTCTCGGGCTTAAGCTTGGCAACCTCGTCGGTCAGGAACTTCTGCCCGGCCTCCGAGCGCTTGGTCGCCAGCACCTGCTCGCGGATCTGGTCGCGGACCTCGGCCAGCGGCAGCACGACGGCGGGCGTCAGGCCCGTCACGTGGGCGACCACGTAGCGCTCGCCCACCTTGACCACGTCGCTGACGCGGCCCTGTCCAGCGGCCTTGAGGTTCTCGGCCCCGAAGACGGCAGCCTCGACTTCCTCGCCCAGGGTGCCGCTTCCGGCGCTGACCTCGCCGCGCTCGGAGACGGCGCCGCCCGCGCGGGCCGCCGCCTGAACGGGATCGCCACCCGCGAAGCTCTGGCGGAAGGCGGTGGCCTTCGCCTGATCGGGGAAGCTGACTTCCGCGACGGTGGCGCTGGCGGGGGTCTCGAACTGCGAGCGGTTCTGGGTGTAGTACGCCCGGACCTCGGCGTCGGTCACTTCCACGTCGCGCCCGCCGTAGGCGACCAGTCCGGCGGCCTGCTCCTGACGGGTGCCGGTCAACGCGAGCTTGAGGTTCTGCGCGACCTGCGGGGCGGCGTAGGCCTGAATCAGCTGGTCGGTGATCTGCGGCTTGAGCAGGCTATTGACGAGTTGCCCGGCCTGTTCGGCGGGGACCTGCCCCAGCAGCGAGGTGAACTGCTCGTTTTGCACGACCTGTTCGACCACCGCCGAGTAGGGAATCTCCTGCCCGGCCACAGCCGCGACCGTGGGGTTCTCGGTCTTCCAGTTGGGGTCGGTGACTTCCACCTTGATGTTCTTCTCGATGCCGCTGAACCATTCCTCGACGGCGCGGTTCTTCTTCTGCTCGGCGACCGTCTTCTGGGCGTCGGCCTTGGCCTGCTCGAAAGGCTTGACGGCGGGCGCGAGGTAGTCCTCGACCTGCACGATATAGAACTTGCCGCCGCTTTCCACCACGTCGGTCACGCCGCCCTCCGTGAGGGCGAAGGCCGCCGCGCCCACCTCGCTGGGCAGCGCGACCTGCGCGACCGGGCGGGGCTTGCCGTTCTCGACCGGCCCCAGAGCGCCGCCCCGGTCCTTGAATTCCGTGCTGTTGGCGCTCGCCAGCCCGGCGAAATCGGCCCCGCCGCGAATCTGACGCAGCAGGTCTTCGGCCTTGGCCTTGTCGGACACCACGATCTGACGGCCCACGATGCGGGCGTCGGTCTGGTAGCTCTCCGGGTTCAGGTCGTAGTGCAGCCGCACTTCGGCGTCCGAGGGGGCGGGGGCCGCCGCCTTGATCTCCTCGACCTTGCGGTTCACGGCGAGCTGGTCGCGGACCTGCTCCCGGAAGGTGGCGTCGGTCAGGCCCAGCCCCTGCAGGGCGTCGGTCCAGGCCTTATTGTCGGTCAGGCCGTTGGACTCGCGGATCTTGTCAACCTCCGCGTTCACGTCCGCGCGGCTCACGTCAATGTCCTGGGCCGCCTGCCGCAGCGCCACCTGCCGGGCCTGTTGGGCGACCACGTAGGTCTTGAAGTCGTCGGCCAGCGTGCCGCCCTGGGCGCTCGACAGCACCGGGTTGCTCTGGCGCAGCGCTTCGAGGTCCTGGACGGTCACCGTCTCGCCGTTGACGGTCATGGCCGGGGTTCCCTTGTCCCCGCCGCCGAACAGCGAGCCCACGTTGGGCGTGAACTGGTAGGCCATCCCGACCACCAGCAGCAGCGCGAGGACGCCCAGCAGGACGTTGAGGGCTTTTTTGTTCTTCACTTGATCTCCTTGTACGAAGGTGCTAGGTTACCTGGGCTATGCACTCGTAGCTCAGGTGGATAGAGCGTTGGCCTCCGGAGCCAAAGGCCACAGGTTCGAGTCCTGTCGAGTGCACCACAACTGCCCAGCACCCTGCGGGCATCCAGACGCCACCCTGTGGGGTGGTGTTTTTGTTGTAGCCCGGTCCGGTTAATCCGGCGGGAGAAGGCGGAGGTCCGGAAACACACGCGGGCGAGTCTAGCATGTTTGATTGAGGTCGCATGAAGCCGAAAACGCCGCTGTGGGCGACGTTTTCCCGCCGCCTCTCATGCCCGGTGTACCCTGGGGGCATGGACCTGCTTTCCCTGCTGACCCGCCTGCCCGGCTCTTACGCCGGACCCACCCAACCCGAACCCGGCCCGCACGGCCTGATCGGGGTGGGGGAGGGAGCACTCGCCGCGCACCTCGCGGCCACCCTGATTCCCGGCACCCTGACCCGCACGGGAACGCAGTTTGTCGTCTCCAGCGCCGACACCGCCGATGCCGCCCGCGACTACGCCGACCTCGCGGAGGTGGCGGGGGCCGGGGTGCGCCGGATCAGCACCGGGGGCGTGCCCGACGACGTGGACGTGCTGGTGCCGGGCGGCCTGCCCGCGACCTACCACGCGGCCCAGTACCTCGCCCACGCTTCCGGCCACGCGCAGGAGGCCGCCGAGGCGGAGACACTGCTCGCCACGCTGCGCGACCAGTGCGCCCCGGAGGTCACGGAGGGCAACCCCGCCCGCGACCTCGCGTGGTCGCTGTGGGGCCGCACGCCGCTGCTGCTCGCCGCCCCCGACGCCGAGGCGCTGCCGCACGCCTGGCAGTCGCTGCTCGCACGGGCAGGCAAGACGCTCGCCGTACCCGTGCTGGGCGACCCGCTGGCGGTGGCGACCGGGGCCTTCGAGGCCCAGCACGAGAAGGGCGACGCCAAGGTGGCCCTGATTCTGGGCGACCCCGACCCCACCCTGCATGTCGTGCGCGAGGTGCTGGAATCGCGCATCGACGAGGTGCTGCACGTGCCCTTCCCCTACGGCGAGGGCGGCGCCCCTCCCAGCGGGTACGCGGGCAGCCTCGCCCTGTGGTACTTCGGGGCCTGGGTCGCGGCCTACCTCGCCGAGCGCTACGGCGTCCAGCCCGCCGACCCCCCCGTCCTGGCCCGCGCCCAGTCGGTCCTGGCCGGGGAGGAAGACCCCGCCGCCCTCGGCCTGGGCCGCCCGGAGGACGTGCGCCGCACCCGCGTGGAGGACGACGAGGACTTCGCGGAGGGATTCGATGACGAGGACGACCTGGACGGGGAGTAAAGGCCGTAAGAGACAGGGGCGGGGTGCTGGAGAAGGCCCCGTTCCCCTGTTTAGAGCATTGGGCAGGATTGCGGCCCCCGGGGAACAGCGCCCCAGGTGCCTCCCCAAACGCCCAATGCTTTCCCTGAATACGCTCGCTCTGCCCAGCCAACGAGTGCGGGACACCACCCCATTCTTACGGCAAATGCTCTAGTCGGCGGCGGCGAGTTCTGCCGGGGCGGCGGCGGCCGTCGTTGACCGCCCGGCCAGGCCCAGCAGGTGGTGCACGGCGGCACTCCATCCCCCGTCATCCAGCACCCGGTAGAGGTGCGCCCACTGCCAGCGGCGGTAGGCGTCGGCGGCTTCGGCCATTCGCGTCTCGTCCGTAACGGGTTGGAGGTGCCGGGCGCTGAGGCTGCCTTCCAGTTCGCCCAGCGTTTTAGGACCGAGGGCAAAGGCGACCTGGCCCCCCTTTACCCAGGCCCGCAGGCTGGCCTCGTCGGGGAGGGCATAGAGGATCAGTTCACCGCCGGGGTGCGGCTGCCCGGCCTCCACCAGACTCAGCCCCGGCACCTGACCCGCCAGGTACGCCGCGACCGGGCCGTCGGCATAGGCACTCGCCCCAGTTCGCAGGTGGTTCATTGCCTCGCGGGGGTCGAGGCGGGGGACCGGGGTGGGAGCGGATTCACCGTCAAGGCCCAAAAGGCCGGGGGGCCGCAGCGCCTGCCCCTGCCACTCCAGCCGTGTCCGCCCGCGCCACTCGTCTTGCGACAGGTGCGTGGCGAGGTCGTGGTCGCCGTCCGCCGCCCGCGTCTCCCCGTGCTTGATGCCCCGCAGGCCCCCCGCCTGGAATTGCAGGCTGGTGCCGCGCCCGCCCACCAGCCGCGTGCCCGAGAGCGGCGAGCGCACATGCCACAGCGGCGGTGTGTGTCCGGTCCCGAAGGGTTCGAGGGCCGCCGCCTGCTGCGCGAGGTCCGGCGTCGCGGCCAGTGGCGGCAAGGGCGCGTCCAGCCGCCAGGCCGGAACCGGGCGGGGAAACTGGCGCACGTAACCGTGAATCCGGTCCCGCAGCGCCGCGAAGTTCGCCTCGTCCAGAGAAAAGCCCGCCGCGCCGGGGTGACCGCCGAAGCGCCTCAGCAGGTTCTTGTTCTGGGAGAGCCCCTCCACCGCGCTGATCCCTGGCGTGGAGCGCACCGAGCCCTTGCCCTGCGCGACGATATACACCGGGCGGTAAAAGGCTTCCACCAGTTTGCTCGCCACGATGCCCATCACGCCCGCGTGCCAGTCGGGGTGCGTGAGCACCAGCGCGGGATCGGCGGGGTCAGCGAGCGCGAGGGCCTCGGCGTACATGCGGTCTTGCAAGACCCGGCGCTCGCCGTTGCGTGACTCCAGGTAGGTCGCCAGCGTCTGCGCCTGGTGCTCGCTCTCGGTGGTCAGCAGCTCCAGCGCGAGGTCCGCTTCGCCCAGCCGCCCCGCCGCGTTCAGCAGCGGCGCGAGCAAAAAGGCCACGTCGCGGGCAGTGGGGCGCTCGACCTTCTTGGCCTGAAGCATGGCCCGCAGCCCTGGAATGGCCGAATGCGCCAGTTCCTCCAGCCCGCGCCGGACCAGTGCCCGGTTCTCCCCGACCAGGGGCGCCACGTCCGCCACCGTTCCCAGGGCGGCCAGCGCCGCGAGGGGGGTCGGGGCGGGCAAGCCCAGTTCCTCGTGCACCGCCCACAGCAGGTGATAGGCCACGCCCGCCCCGGTCAGGTTGTGGACCTCCGGGTCATAGTTCGTCGTCTCATGGGGGTGAACGACCAAGGTCGCGGGGTAGCCGGGACCCGGCGCGTGGTGGTCGGTCACGATGACCTCCACGCCGAGCGCCAGCAGCGCCCGCACCTCCTCCAGATTGGTGACCCCGCAGTCCACCGTGACCAGCAGGTCGCAGGCGGCGGCGTGTTCCTCCACCCGGTCTGGGTGGATGCCGTAGCCCTCGTTGAGGCGGTGGGGAATAAAGCCGTGGACCTCGGCTCCCAGCGCCCGCAGCCCCCGCACCAGGATGGCGGTGGCCGTCACCCCGTCAGCGTCGTAATCCCCGTGGATGCGGAGGCGCTTCCTGACCCGCACCGCTCCCACCACCCGCCGGGCCGCTTCCCGCAGCGCCGGGTTGGGGGTCGGCCGCAACGCCGGGTCCAGCCGGTCGGGGGTCAGGCCGCGCCCATGCAGCACCTGGGCCAGAGGCGCGGAGACTCCCCAGGTCCGCATGGTGCCCAGCAGGGCCTCGCGGCTCGCGGGCGGGGCCAGCAGCCAGCGGGCTTCCGGGGGAGTGGGGGCTGGGCGGCTCACGTATCCTCCGGGGCCGGGGTAACCGGGGGCACGGTTCCCAGCCGGGCTTGCAGGGCGGCCGTCAGGCGGCGCTCCAGCAGTGCCCTCTCGCGGCGGCCCCGGCGCCCCCGCCACGCCGAGCTCCACAGCGGGGGCAGCAGCAGGAGGGCCATATAGGCGGCTCCCAACGCGGCGAACAGCACCACCGCACTTCCCAGCGGCAGCAGTGCCTCGCCCTGGCCCAGCGGCAACGGAAGCCGCACGGGTACCGGATTCTCCAGCGCGACGAGCAGCAGGTACCCTCCCAGCGCGAGCAGCAGCAGCACCTGAATCAACTGCACGAGTCGCATACCCTCAGAGTCTACCGCGCGGCCCGGCCACACACGGCAATGAAAAAAGGTCCCCCGCAGGGGACCCCGTTCAGCGGTGGCTGGATTAGAAGTAGAACTTCAGACCGGCGCGGACGGCGGGCACGAAGCCCCGGTCTTCCACGTTGTCGCTGCCCTGCACTGCACCCGTGCCGTTGTTGCTCAGGTAGTAGCGGCCATTTCCTTCCACGAAGGCGGCGATGGAGTTGGTCACCTGGAAGTCCACGCCCACAAGCGCGTTGACGTAGGTGTCGGTCGCGTTGGAGGTGGGGTTCGGGGTGGCCGTGGTGGGGCGGGCAGTGCTGCTGGTCAGGCCCAGACCCACGCCCGCGTAGGGCTGGATGTTCGTGCCGGTGTTCAGGCCGATGGTCGCGTTCACGTCCGCCGAGATGGCGTTACGGCCCGGCTTGTAGTCGGCCGAGACGCGGGCGCCGAAGGGACCGATCAGCGAGGTGGTGCCCACCATGCCGCCGAAGCTGGCGCAGTAGTTCACCGCGCGGCCGTCTGCGTTGGGGATGTAGCAGGGCGCGTCGCCCGCCGTGCTGGCACCCACCGAGACACCCGCGTACAGATTGCCGCGCGTGACGCCGTTGGTGGTGTCAGTGGGCGTCTCGCCGATCACGACGGTGGTGGGGGGCGTCACGATGGTCGTGGTGCCGCCCGTGGTGGTGTCGGGCTGGGCCGCGCGGGCTTCCAGGGCCGCGATGCGGGCTTCCAGGGCGGCGGTGTCGGCCGCCGCTCCGGCGGGGCCAGCGGGGCCTGCCGGACCCGCGGGACCCTGAGGACCGGCGGGGATGTTGCGGATCGCCGTTTCCAGCGCGTCGATGCGGGCAGTCAGGGCGGCCGTGTCGGCGCCTGCGGTCCCGGCCGTGCCCAGCGCGTTGATGCGCTCTTCCAGGGCCGCGATGCGGGCCTGCTGCTCGGCGTTCAGGCGCTCGAGGTCCGTCACGCGGGTGCTGATGGCCGCCAGCTCGGTGGCGACTTCCTGCATCCCGGCGGTGATGGTGGCGAGGTCGCTCTGGCTGAGGGTGCTGTTACTCAGCGAGCCGGACTGCAGCAGGCGGAAGAAGATCAGCGCCGCCTCGTAGCGGGTGATGTTCTGGTTGCCGCGGAAGGTCCCGTCCGGGTAACCCTGAATCAGGCCGCGCTGCACGAGGAGGTCGACCGCGTCCTTGGCCCAGTGCCCGGCAGGCACGTCGGTGAAGGTCACGACCTGGGCTGGGGCAGCCGTCGTCGTGGTGGGGGTCGTCGTCGTATCGGTCTGGGCGCTGGCGGCACCCAGGGCCAGGGCCAGGGTCGAAGCGAGGGTCAGGGACTTGCGCATAGTTCTCCTTTGAAACGCGGGTAAAGCGGCTGATCCGCCCCGCTGCACGGCCTCACCGTAGGAGGATGCCGTGAGGACGCCATGAACTGTAACCCCTCCCGCCATCCATGACATGACTGTTTCTTCTCAGAAACCTCAAGGGGGCGCCCTCGCTAAATACCGTGTGAGAGAGAGGCGTCCTCCGATGAGGAATCTGACGGGGTTCTCAGGGAAGAGGAGGGATGGGGCGCCCTGGCCTCTCCCGGTCCGCCGACCCGGACCGGTTGTTCGGGGGCGCCTCCCTATACTGCCCGCCATGAGTCAGATTCACCTGCGGGCAGAACCGGGCGACGTGGCGGAGTACGTGCTGCTTCCGGGCGATCCGGGCCGGGCGCGGCGCATCGCCGAGACGTATCTGGAAGATGCCCGCCTCTACACTGAGCACCGCCAACTGCTGGGCTTCACCGGCACCTATCAGGGCGTGCGCGTCAGCGTGCAGACGACCGGGATGGGCTGCCCCAGCGCGGCCATCGTCGCGGAGGAACTCGCGCGGCTGGGGGCGAGGACGCTGATCCGCGTCGGCACCCTGGGCGGCGCGACCCCCCGCGTGCAGCCCGCCGACCTCGTGGTCGCCACCGCCGCCGTGCCCAACGACGGGACCACCCGGCAGATGCTGGGCGGCGCCCCCTACGCCCCCGCCGCCAGCTTCGAGGTCGTGGAGGCGGCGGTCGCCTCGGCCCGCGAGCTGGGAGTGCCCCACCACGCGGGGCTGATCATGACGGAGGACGCCTTTTACGCGAGCACGCCCGAGCACGCCCGGCTGTGGGCCTCGCGTGGAGTGCTGGGCTTCGAGATGGAGGCCAGCGCCGTCTTCCTCGTTGCCGCCCAGCACGGCCTGCGGGCGGGGTGCCTGACCGCGTGCAGCAACGACATCGGGGACCCGCAGCTCGTGCCCGACGAGGTGCTGGCGCAGGGGGTCGACCGGATGGTGCGGGTGGCGCTGGACGCGGTGGTGCGGCTGGCCGGGGCCGAAGCCCACTGACCCCGGCTGCCGGGCGTGGCAGGATGAGCCCATGACGATGCTCGACGAGATTGAGTTCAACCATATCCAGCTCGACCAGCACGGTCCGCTCGCAGTGCTGACCGTCAACCGCCCGAAGGCGCTGAACGCGCTGAACGCCGATACCCTGGCCGAGATCAGCGTGGCCCTCGACGCGGTCGTGGACGTACCCGAGATCGGCGCCCTGATCGTGACCGGGGGCGGCGACCGCGCCTTCGTGGCGGGGGCCGACATCAGCGAATTGGCCGAACTGGAGGACGTGTATCAGGGCCGCGAACTCGCCCTCGCCGGGCAGGACGTGATGCAGACGGTGGCGAACCTCCCGATCCCGACCATCGCCGCCGTGAACGGCTTTGCCCTGGGCGGCGGGCTGGAACTCGCGCTGGCCTGCGACGTGCGGGTGGCCTCACCGGGGGCCAAGCTGGGTCTGCCCGAAGTGTCGCTGGGTCTGATTCCCGGCTTCGGGGGCACCCAGCGCCTCGCCCGGCTGATCGGAGCGGGTCCGGCCCTCGACCTGATGCTCACCGGGCGGCAGATGGCTGCGGAGGAGGCCCTGCGCCTGGGACTGGTGAACTACGTCGCGGACGATCCCCTGCAAAAGGCCCGCGAGGTTGCCGAGCAGATGGTGCGGCACGCGCCCATCGCGCTCTCGCTGGTCAAGGAGGCAGTGCGCCGGGGGCTGGACACCTCGCTGGAGGCGGGGCTGGAGATTGAGGCCGACCTCTTCGGGATGCTGGTGGCGACCAAGGATTTCCGCGAGGGCACGTCCGCCTTCCTGGCCAAGCGCAAGCCGGAGTTCCAGGGTGAGTGACCCCCGGACGCCGCCTGAACCGGAACGCTCCGGCCGGGAGCGGCTGGAGCATGGGGCGGGCGACTCCAAGTTCACCCTCAGCGTGGCGGGGGGGCACCTTCAGGACGTGGAGGGCCGCCACAGCGAGGGGGCTGAGGGAACGCCGGACGCTCCGCCGCCCCCACCCGCCGACGTTCCGGCCGACGGGCGCGTTGTCGAGTTCACCACCCCCCGCGCCAAGCTGATCGCGGAAGCGCACGGGGCAATCCACGCCGATCTCCAGGCCTATCCCCGTGCGCTGGCCGCCTACGAGGCCCTGCGCGGCGATCCCGAGGCCCTGGCCCACTGGGACATGGCGAACTACATCACCATGCGCAAGCTGGGCTACAACGACCACGGGCGGGTCCATTCCTTTATCACGGGCGCGGCCAGCATGGCGATCACCGAGCTGCTGCTGGAGGCCGGGGTGCGCCCGGACATCATGGAGTCGGGGGTGGGCGACGCCGACGACGTGTTCCTGGCGGTGATCCTGGGCACCATGCTGCACGACATCGGCAACCAGATTCACCGGGTGGGGCACGAGGCGCACGGCGTAGCCCTCGCGCTGCCGATTCTCGACCGCATCCTGGGGCCGATCTACCCCGACCCCTTCAAGCGGACCAAGGTGCGCTCCTTTATCCTGGGGGCGATCAACTGCCACGACCTCAGCCCCGTGCCCTTGACGCTGGAGGGCGGCATCACGGCGGTCGCGGACGGCACCGACATCACCAAGGGGCGCGGGCGCAAGGCCTTTGCGCTGGGCAGCGTGGACATCCACTCCATCAGTGCGCTGGCCGTCGATCAGGTCGTGATCGAGCGCGGGCGCGACAAGCCGGTGCTGATCAATGTCACCATGAACAACTCCGGCGGCATCTTTCAGGTTGAGGAGGTGCTGGCCCCCAAGGTCATCCGCACGCCCATGAGCCGCTACGTGGAGCTGCGGGCCACCACCCGCGCGGAGGGGGACGAGCAGATTCTGCGCCGGGTGCGGCTGGACGGCGACCACTTCGTGATGGACCTGGAAGGGGGCGAGCGGGTGGTCACGCCCGTGGTAGACCGCCGGGAGCAGGTGGCGCAGGCCGTGGCCGAGGTGCTGGACGCGGGAACGCAGGGACCTTAACCGTTCCCCGCCCCCACATCTGCAGCCCGGCCCCCGCCGCTACACTGACCGCGTGACGAGGGGTTACGCCATCGCTGTTTCTGCCGCCGCCTTGCTGGGCGGCGCACTCGCTATGGGCCTCGCTGCCGGGGACACCGGACGCCTCGCGCCGGGGCTGGTCGTGGGGACCGTGCCCGTCGGTGGCTTGACCCCCGCCGAGGCCCGCGCCCGGCTGACCGGGCAGCCGGTGGCCGTCCCGCAGGTGACGGTGCAGGCTGGAAAGAAGACCTGGACCGTCCCCGCCACCCGTCTGGGCTGGAGCGTGGACCCGGCGGCGAGCGTGGCGGCGGCGGTGCGGGCGTCCGGGGACCGCGACCTGTGGCAGAAGGTGCGAGGCATGGTGGGGCAGGCCCCCACACAGACGTTGCCCCTGGTCACGCGGGTGGATGAGGCGCGGGCGCGGGCGGCCCTGGAAGCCCTGACTCGCGACCTCGCCACCAACCCGAAGAACGCGGCCATCTTCTTCGACAAGACGGCCCGGCGCTACGCCCTGAAGCCCGACCAGCCCGGCCGCCGTCCCAATGCGGCGGCAGCGGCCCGGACCTTTGCTGCCGACCCTGGCCAGACGCGCCTCTCGCTGCCCATCACCGAGTGGCCCGCCCAGCACACCGCCGCCAAGCTGCGCCCCCACGTCGAGCGCGGCAACCGCCTGATGCGCCCCCTCGCTGTGAAGTTGCAGGGCACCGACCGGGGCGGGGCGCTGACGGCCCTCCAGGTGGCCGATCTGTACTGGGTGCGCGAGAGCGGCATCGAACCCGACGAGAAGACCCTCCGCGCGGCCTTCGACCGCCTGACGGGTGCGGTGGACCGCCCCGCGCAGAACGCCCGCTTCCGGCTGCAGGGGGGCAAGCTCGTGAAGGTGAAGGAGGAGGCGGGCCGCGTCACCGACCGCCAGGCCGCGCTCGCCGCCTTCCGAAAGGCGGTGCTCGACCCGGCGGCGACCTCGGTGGTGTTCGCGTCCAAGGCGAGCCGTCCCAGCCTGAAGCTGGCCGGCCTCCCCATCCCCGACCAGCTCGAACTGGTCGCCTCGGGGACCAGCACCTACCACGGCAGCAGCGCCGAGCGCCGGACCAACGTGGCCGTGGCCGCCGCGAACATCCACGGCTACGTGGTGCCCGAGGGAGGTGAGTTCAGCTTCCTGTCGGCGCTGGGCAGCATCACCCCCGAAAACGGCTTTGTCGGCGGCCTGATCATCAGCGGGGGCCGCACGGTGGAGGGCCTGGGCGGGGGCGTGTGCCAGGTGTCCACCACGGCCTTCCGGGCGCTGTACCAGGCGGGCCTGCCCGTTACCGAGCGGCACCAGCACTCCTACCGGGTGGGGTATTACGAGCCGGAGGTGGGGTACGAGGCCGCCGTGTACGATCCCGGCCTCGACCTGCGCCTGAAGAACGACACGGGCGGTCCCCTGTTCATCAAGGCGGTCAACGACAACGCGAGGAGCCGTCTGGAGGTGCAGGTCTGGGGTATCAAGCCGGAGCGCACGGTCACGGTGAGCCCCGCCGTCATCCACCGCTACACGCCGCACCCGCCCGCGCAGTACGTGGTCAACCGCACCCTCGCCCCCGGCGCCGTGCGGCAGGTGGACTGGGCCAAGGACGGCTATGACCTTTCCATCACCCGGACGATCAAGGACGGGAAGGGGACGCGCACCGACCAGACGAGGACGAGCTACAAGCCTTGGCGGGCGGTGTACGAGGTGGGACCGCAGTAGGGGGAGAGGTTTCCCTTCCTACAGTCTCTCCCAGAACCCCCGCAGGTCCGGCGCGAGCGGCGCCTCCGCCGCGAATTGCGTGCCCCCCCAGGGAAAGGCGATGCGGGCCGCGTGCAGCGCCTGCCGGGGCAGCAGCAGCCGCGCGGTCAGCTCGGGCGTCTGCCCCCCCTCCATGAAATCGAGGAACGCCTGCGGGTCGCGCCCGTAGATCTTGTCGCCCACCATCGGCAGCCCGAGGTGCGCGAGGTGGGCGCGAATCTGGTGCAGCCGCCCAGAGCGGGGATAGGCCTCCAGCAGGGTGAAGCCGCCCCGGCGCTCCAGCACCCGGAAATCGGTGATGGCAGGCTTGCCGTCCGGCACGACCGCCTGTCGAATCACGATGCGGTTCGCGCCCCCCAGCCCCAGATCGCCCAGCGGGGCGTCGAGCGTGGTCCGCTCCCACTCCGGCGAGCCGTGGACGATGGTCTGGTAGGTCTTGCCGACCAGATGCTCCTTGAACAGGGTGAAAAAGCGCCGCGCGGCGTCCGCGTCGCGCGAGAGCAGTTGGGTGCCGCTCGTCTCGCGGTCGAGGCGGTGCGGGGGCGCGAGGTCCGGCTCGCCCGTCTCGGCCCGCATGAAGCCCAGCACGTCGGGCACGTCCACCCGCGCCCGCACCGGATGGGTCAGCCACAGCGCGGGCTTGCGGATCACGTAGAAGTCGGGATGCTCGACGAGCACGCGCGGCTTCTCGGTGGGGGGGAGGAGGGGGGCACGGGCCGCCGGACGGGTCACGGTCAGACCTCCCACACCGAGCGGTAGGTCCGTCCCCGCAACCGCTGAGAGAGGTCCACCGCCCGCTCCACTACGCGGGTCAGCCGTTCTGCCAACCCCTCGCCGGGCACGCCGTCCCCCACCCAGTCGGCCCCGGTCGCGTACACAAAATGCGGATTGACCACGCAGCGGAAGTCGGTCATCAGCCCGAAGGCGAAGGCCCCGTGGCTGAGGTACCCGTGCGGGAGGCCGCCCGACACCAGAAAGGTCACCGGCTGGTCGAACCACGCCCCGTGCAGGCCCCGGTCGGGATCGGTGCTGCCGGTCAGCTCGACGAGGGCCTTGGCGCCCGACCCCAGCCCCCAGTTGTAGACGGGGACGGCCAGAAAGATCCCGTCCGCCTCCCGAATGGCGCGGTGGTAGACCTCGGCGTTCGGGTGGGTGTAACAGGTGTCGTTGTCGAAGGGCGGTAGGGGCGTCCCCCGCAGGTCGAGCAGGGTGACCTGGTGGCCCCCTGCCCGGAGCTGCTCCGCCGTCAGGCCCGCCAGCCAGCGGCTGCGGCTGACGGGGTCGAGGCTGGTGGAGAGGACCGCGAACTTCACGCCCGGCAGGCTAGCAGAGGGTGAGGGACATTCCGGAGGGGGCGGGGCGTAGGCTGAGGGCGACGGGGCGAGGCCAGCCGACCGCGCCCCTGTGAGGAGGGGTGCGAATGCGCTTACAGGACAAGGTGATCGTGGTGACCGGGGCTGCCTCGGGGATGGGGCTGGCGATTGCCCAACTGTTCACGCGGGAGGGCGCGAAGGTCGTGGCCGCCGACTGGAACGGCGAACGGCTGGGGACGGCCGTGGAGGGCATCCGCGCCTCGGGCGGCGAGATCACCCCGTCGCAGGGGGACATCTCCGACCAGGCGAGCGCCGAGGCCCTGGTCGACCTCGCGGTCTCCACCTACGGGCGGCTCGACGTGCTGGTGAACAACGCCGGGGTGATGGACTACATGGCGGGCGTGGGCGAACTCACCGACGAGGTGTGGACACGGGTGCTGGGCATCAACCTCAACGGCCCGATGTACACCAGCCGCCGCGCCGTGCGGCAGATGCGGGAGCAGGGGGGCGGCTCCATCGTGAACGTCGCGTCCACGGCGGCGCTCAGCGGGGGGGCGGCGGGCGCGGCCTATACCGCCTCCAAGCACGGGCTGATCGGCCTGACCCGCTCGACGGCATGGATGTACGCCCAGCAGGGCATCCGTTGCAACGCGATCTGCCCCGGCGCGACCAAGACCAACATCGCGGAAACCATGCCGCAAGACCGCCTTGACCCCGCCGGGGCCGCCCGCGCGGGGGCCTTCGCCGCGCTCGTTCCGGCCTACCTCGACAGCCTGGACATCGCGCAGCTCGCCCTGTTCCTGGCCTCCGACGAGTCGCGCTACATCAACGGAGCGATCATTCCGGCGGACGGGGGGTGGATGGCGCTCTAGAACCTGGGTTCCGGTGACGGTGGCGTACCCGCGTGCCGGAATCTGGAAGTCGTCCGGTAGGCTGCGGGGCGGAGGTCTTCCCTCATGGTGTCCCGCTTTCGCGCCGTGCCCGTTCACGTCCGCCTGTCGTGGCTGTTGCCGCTCGCCTTTGTGCTGGCCGCGCTCGCCCTCGCCGTCACGTCGCCGGGCGAGCCACGCGCCCGCTTCGCGCACCTTGCCCTGGTGGACGCCACGGTCAGCACCGCGCTGATCGTCCTGCTGGTCACGCCCGCCGCCCAGCGGGGCTGGCACAGCCTCCTTGGCGTGGGGCTACGGGGCGTGGCCCTCACCGCGCTCGTCTTTCCGGAGGTGCGGGCATACCTGTGGCTGGACCTGCTCGGCCTCCTGGTGGGGGGCGTGATGCTGCGGCGGGGCTTCCGGACGCCGCTTCCGGAAGGCTACGCCGAACTCGACGACCTGGAACGCCTCTACGCCTTCTGGGGCCGGCTGAGCCGCAGCCCCAGGCTCGCCCGCCTTCCCCTGTACGACCTGCTGCTGTTTCGTCACCTGGTGGTGCGTCCGCGTCTGCCGGAGGGCCAGCACTTCGGCACCCGGCGGGGGGCGACCACCGGGGCCACCTTCACCCTGCTCGTGTTCGGGAGTGGGGTGGAGGGGCTGCTTGCGCACGTCCTGCTGGAGCGGTGGAACACGGCGGCCGCTTGGATCTGGACGGGACTCAATGGACTGGGCCTGCTGTGGCTGCTGGCTTATGGCCGCGCCCTGGCGACCCGGCCCGTCACCGTGGGGCGTCGGCGGCTCTACCTGCGTTCCGGCCTGCACTGGACCGGCAGCACGCCACTGGCGAATGTCGAGGAGGCCGTGCCCTACGACGCAGAGCGGGATGCCGGTGCGCCCTGCATCGCCATCGACGTGAAGTCCAACGTGACTCTGCGTTTTGCTCAGCCCGTGCGGCTGTACGGCGTTTACCTCACCGAGCGCGAGGTGGAGCGGGTGGCGCTGCATCTGGACGACCCAGCCGCGTTTCTGAAGGCCCTGGGCCGTTAAGCCAGCCCCAGCCCCGCCCGGATCTGAGCCTCGTCCGCCTCCGCGCCCACCAGCACGCGCTCGACCTGCCCACCGGGGCCAGTCACCAGCAGGGTGGGGAAGACGTTGACCCCGTAGGCCCGGCGCAGCGTGCCGTCCCGGTCCAGCAGCAGGGAGCCGCCGTAAACCTGTTCGGGCACCTCACCCCGCCGGGCGTCCACCACCCGCAGGTCGAGGTCAGAGGACGCCGCCAGCTGCCCGATAAAGAGGTCGATGCCGTCACAGGGGGCGCACCCCTCGCTCTTGAAGTACAGCAGCGAGCGCCGGGTCAGCCCCAGCGCGGGCGGCGGCGCGACCGTCTGCCCGGCCTTCACCGCCGAGCGGGTCAGCAGGCTGCCGAGGGCGCGGCCGAGAAAGGCGGGAAGCCGCAGCCGAATCTGCCGGGGTGGAGTGGACATGGTGCCGGGAGGTACGGGGCGGGCGGGGCCGGGGTTCCCCAACCCTCCTCTAAGCCACAAGGCCCACGTTCCCGCTCCCCCACCGTTGTTATGCTCCTCCACGACATGCCGTTCGACTCCCGCGCCCTGACTGCCCTCGATTTTCCGCGTATTCGTGACGCCCTGTCACAGCGCAGCGCCACGTCGCTGGGGGTGGAGCGGGCGCGGGCGCTCTCGCCCTCGGACGACGCCGGGCGCATCGCCCGCGAACTCGACGAGGTCGAAGACGCCCTGTTCGGGGTCAGCCTCAGCCTGGGCGGGATTCAGGACATCCGCGAACTGCACGCGCGGGCGGGGGAAGGGCGCGTGCTGGCGGGGCAGGAACTTCTGAACGCCGCCTACTCGCTCGACGGCGCGATGACGGTCAAGCGGGCGATCAACACGAACTCGCGCGGTCCGCTGCGCGACGTGGCGCTGGGACTGGGCGAACACAGCGAACTCGTGCGCCGCTTCCTTTCCTCCCTGGACCGCGATGGCGGCGTGCGCGACGACGCCTCGCCCCGGCTGCGCGACCTGCGGAGCCGCATTGACCCCCTCCGCAACCGCATCCGCGAGCGCGTGACCGCCACACTGGAGAAGTGGGCGGAGGTCTTGCAGGAGCACATCGTCACCATTCGCCGCGACCGCTACGTGCTGCCCGTGCAGGCCAGCCGGGTGGGGCAGGTACAGGGCATCATCGTGGACGCTTCGGCCTCGGGGCAGACCTATTTCGTTGAACCCGCCACCATCACGCCGCTGAACAACGAACTCGCCCGCCTGATTCTGGACGAGGAGGCCGAGGTCCGCCGTATCCTCACCGAGCTGTCGGGCCTGCTGGCGCAGGACGCGGATATCCCCATGACCCTCGCCACGGTGGGCGAACTCGACCTGATCGCGGCGAAGGCGCGGCTGGCCCGCGACTGGCACCTCAACCGCCCCGAGCAGGTGGGGGACCACACCTACGACCTGCGGGAAGCGCGGCACCCCCTGATCGAGAACCCGGTGCCCAACGACATCAGCCTGGGCGACACCAAGATGCTGCTGATCACCGGGCCGAACATGGGCGGCAAGACGGCCACCCTCAAGACGCTGGGCCTCGCTGTGCTCATGCACCAGTGCGGGCTGTACGTGGCGGCGGCCTCGGCGCGGCTGCCGGTGGTGCGCGACGTGCTGGTCGATATCGGGGACGAGCAGAGCATCGAGGCCAGCCTGTCCACCTTCGCCTCGCACCTCAAGCACCTCCGGTTCGTGCTGCGGCACGCGGCCCCCGACACGCTGGTCCTGATCGACGAGCTGGGCTCCGGCACCGACCCTGCCGAGGGCGCGGCGCTGGCGCAGTCCTTGATCGAGACACTGCTCGCCCAGGACGCGCGGGGCATCATCACCTCGCACCTCTCGCCCCTCAAGCTCTTTGCGCTGGAGACGCCGGGCCTGAAAAACGCCAGCATGGGCTTCGATCTGGAGGCGCTCGCGCCCACCTACCAGTTGCAGGTGGGGCAGCCGGGCCGCTCCTACGCCCTCGCCATCGCGCGGCGGATGGGCCTGCCGGGAGATGTGCTGGCGCGGGCCGAGGCGTTGCTGGGACCGGACGCGGGCCTGATGGAGCGGATGCTGGAGGGGCTGGAACGCGAACGCTCGGACCTCGCGGGCGAGCTGGAGCGGGCCACCAGTGCCCGCCGTGAGGCGGAGGCCGAACTCGGGCGCGTGCGGCAGGAACGCGAGACGCTGGAACAGCGCCGGAACGAGATGATCGCGGAGGCCGCTCAGAAGGCCGAGACGCTCTACGCCGACGCCATCGAACGTGTCCGCTCGCTGCGTGCCCGCGCCCAGGAGGACAGCGCCCGCCCCCGCGTGATGCAGGAGCTGCGCGAACTGCGCACGGCGGCGCAAAAGGCCCGTCCGGCCCCGCCCGCCCCCCGCGAAGACCGGGGCGACCCCATCCGGGTGGGCAGCCGGGTGGACGTGCCCGCCTACGGGGCGCAGGGGCAGGTGCTGGAGATGCGCGGCGACGACCTCGTGGTGCAACTCGGCGTGATGAAGGTGGGCGTCAAGCGCCGTGACGTGCGCCTCAAGCCCGAGCCCCAGGTCAAGGCCCCCCGACCCACCTTCGCCGGGACCGCGCCCAGCCGTTTCGAGAACGAGCTGCAACTGCGCGGCCTGGGAGTGGAGGAGGCCGTGGAGGAGCTGCGGACCGCGATCAGCGAGGCCCACGCCCTGAAAGAAAGCCCGCTGCGGGTGGTCCACGGCAAGGGGCAGGGCGTCTTGCGGCGACTGCTGCGCGACTACCTCAAGACCGACAAGCGGGTCGAGTCCTTCCACGACGCGGAGGCCAACCAGGGCGGGCACGGGGTCACGGTGGTGAATATCAAGCGCTGACGGACAGAGGCCAGTCAGACTTCCGCCAGCTGTGAGCGGGCACAATAGCGGGGTGAAGTCACTCCGCTCGTGTCTCCTGGGTTCACGTCTCCTGGCCCTGGGTCTGCTCGCCGCCGGAACGGCCGGTGCCCAGTCCTCGTCCTTCATGGGCTTTCAGATTCCGCCCAACTACCTCTCGCGCTTTGCCAGCACCGAACTCGTGATCTCCACCGAGGCCGGGTACGGGGTGCGGGCCTTTCCGCTGCTGTTCCCGCAGGACATCCGCGTGTCGGTGGTCAAGGCGCCAACCTACTGGGACTACAACGTCAGTACGCGGGTGCAGGACACCACGCTCGCGGCGGGCGTCTTTTACAACGTGCCCCGGCTGGAGGTCACGCACGACCCCCCGAAGGGCCTGCAATTCGGCGGGCTGATTCAGGGCGGGGGCAACCTGACGAAGTTTTCGGCGGGGTACGCGCACCTGCTGTGGGAAGACCGGGCGCGGCTGCTGGGCAATGTGGGCGTGGCCTTTGTGGGCGGGAACGGCGTGCCCTACGCCCAGACGGAGGCGACCGCGGGGTATGGCCGCAGCTTCGGCAAGCTCAACACCTACGTGGGCGGCGCGGCGCGGCTCTTCGCTTTCCCGGTGCAGCGGGACGCGCAGGGGAGCGTGGACGCGGTGGTCGTCCTGAACACCACGCCGCTGCCGGGCCTGACCCTGGACGCAACCCACTTCGAACGCTTCGTGACCGGCGAGGTCGCGGTGCCCGCCTTCAGCCTGGGCCGCTACAACGAGACGAAGGCGGGGGTGACCTACCGCCTGCCGGGCGACCCCGCCCTCGGCCTCGGCGCCATCCGCACCCGCCTCTCGCACGCCTGGCAGAGCGACGTGACCACCGTGTGGGGTGACGTGCTGCTGCGGCTGAATGTCCTTCCCAGCCTGGTCGGTCCCTCGGTGGGTTACCAGTGGACCCCGGACGGCAAGGGGCGCTGGCTGATCAGTCTGGTGACTCTGCCCAAGTGACCCCCGCCGAGGCCAGGGCACGTGCTACGCTCCCCCACCGATGAGCGCCGTGCCCGCCCCACCCCGCCTGACCGCCTCCCTGCTCGCGCCGGGGGCGGTCGCCTTTCTGACCCTCGGCGTCTTGCAGGCGATGTATGGAGCCGCCTTTCCCCTCTTTCAGGAGCGCTACGGGGTCGGGGCGGGCGTGGTGGGTTGGGTGGCGAGCGCCCACTTCCTGGGGTCGGCGTCGGCGCCGCCGCTGGTCGGGCTGGCGCTGGGGCGCGTCAGCGTGCGGGCGATGACCGTGGCCGGGGCGCTGGTCCTGGCGCTGGGGGTGCTGGGGGTGGCGGTGGCCCCCACCTGGCCGCTGGTGGTCGCGGCCGCGCTGGTGGGTGGCCTGGGGCTGGGCGCGGTCAGTGCCGCCGTCAACGCCGCCTACGCGAGTATCGGCACCCGCGCGGCGAACCTCGTCAACGCGGTCTTCGGGGTGGGAAGCATCCTCGCGCCGCTGCTGGTGCTGTGGCTGGGCGGCGCGTCGCTGGCGTGGCCCTTCGTGGTGGTGGCGGGCCTGAGCCTGCTGACCATCCTGGCCACCCGCATCTGGGGCGTGCCGGGGCTGCGGCCCCCCGCCGCCGGGACCCAGGCCGCCCGGCCGGGGCCGCTGCTGGTCCTGTTCGCGCTGGTGCTGGGACTGTACGTGGGGCTCGAGGTGGGCTTCGGGGCGTGGCTGGCGCGGCACCTGGGCAGCGTGGGCTTCGCGGCCCCCGCACTCATCCTCAGCGGGTACTGGGGCGGGCTGACGCTGGGGCGGGTGCTGACCGGGCTGGTCGGGGGACGGATCGCTCCGGCGAAGCTGGTGCTGGCCTCCGCCGCGCTGGCGACCCTGGCGGCGTTGGCGGCGACCATTCCAGCCCTGGCCCCCGCCGCCTACGTGCTCGCGGGCCTGAGCCTGGGGCCAGTGTTCGGCACGACGCTGGCGTGGACGGCCTCGCGCCTGCCTGCCCGGCAGGTCCCTTACCTGCTGGTGGCGGGGTCGGCGGGCGGGGTGCTGGCCCCGGCGGGACTGGGTGCCCTCGTCGCCGCCTTCGGCGCGGAGGCCGTGCCGCTCGCGCTCGCCGCGCTGGGGCTGGGGCTCACCGGGGTGGTGGCCCTCACGGCGCGGGTCTCGGCGCGGTCCCGGCCCGCCTGACGGACGCCCCCAGTGGTCCGCGTTGCCGCTCCGGCGGGCCTGTGGCACAATGCCGGGCGATTCTCAGAAATCCCGTTCCCGACATCACCCGTCCCCCACACAGCGGAGGTCCCCAGTGGTTCAGGCACCCCGGCAGGTCAAACTCACCCGCGAAGGCTTTGAACGCCTTCAGCGCACCCTCGCCCAGGAACAGGCCCGGCTCGCCGAGGCCACCCGCATCCTGCAAGAACAGATGGAAACCAGCGCCGACACCGAGGACACCGGCCTCGAGGACGCCAAGCGCGAGAAGATGGGCATCGAGGCCCGCATCGAGGAACTCGAAGAGACCCTCGCCCGCGCGTCGATTATCGAGGACCATGAGAACGACGGCCGCGTCGAACTCGGCGCTGTCGTGACCCTCGCCAACGAGGCGACCAAAAAGGACATGCGCGTGCAGGTCGTCAGCGCCCCCGAGGCGACCGTGCTGGGAGGCGGCCTGCCCCGCATCTCGGAAGACAGCCCGGTCGGCAAGGAACTGATGGGCCGCAAGAAGGGCGAGGCCTTCGTGGTCAACCTCGACAACGGCAAGCAGGTCAAGTACCGGGTGCAGAACATCGAGTACTGAGGGCGGGAGAAATCCCAACGGCCGGAGGCTGGGGCATGTCCCCGGCCTCCCTTGTTGCTCTGCCCCGCGCCCAGCGGCCCTCTGCTACTCTCGCCCCCATGTCGGACCCCGCCCCCACCCCGGACCCCCGCCAGGGCCTGCACGAACAGACCCTCAGCCGCCTGAACAACCTCCAGGCCCTGCAAGAGGCGGGCTTCGAGGCCCATCCCTACAGCTACCCGCGCACCCACCACACCCGCGACGTGCTCGGGGCGCACCCTGCTGAGCCGCTGGAGCCGGGGCAGGAGTGGCCGGAGGAGACGTACGCCCTGGCAGGCCGCGTGACCCTGCTGCGGCACATGGGCAAGGCGGCCTTCGCGGACCTGCAAGACGAGTTCGGCCGCCTGCAACTGCACTTTTCCCGCTCGGACACCGAGACCTTCGAGGGGGTCAAGAAGCTCGATCTCGGGGACATCATCGGCGTGCGCGGTTTTCCCTTTGTCACGAAGACCGGGCAGCTCACCCTGCGCGTGACCTCCTGGCAACCCCTGGTCAAGAGCCTGCACCCCCTGCCCAGCAAATTCCACGGCCTGCAAGACGAGGAACTGCGGGCGCGGCGCCGTTACCTCGACCTGATGGTGACCGAGGGAGCGCGGGAGAAGTTCCAGGCCCGCAGCCGCATCATCCGCTACCTCCGCAACGAGTTGGACACGCGGGGGTTCATGGAGGTGGAAGGCCCGACCCTCCAGGTCACGGCGGGCGGCGCGGAGGCCCGGCCCTTCATGACGCACCACAACGCGCTCTCGCACGACTTCAAGCTGCGCATCAGCCTGGAGCTGTACCTCAAGCGGCTGCTCGTCGGCGGTTTCGAGAAGGTGTACGAGATCGGGCGCGTGTACCGCAACGAGGGCATCGACCGCACCCACAACCCTGAGTTCACCATGCTGGAGCTGTACTGGGCCTACGTGGACTACTCGGCCATCGCCGGGCTAGTCGAGGAGCTGCTCAGCGGGCTGGCGCAGGAACTGCATGGGGACTACCGCTTCGAGTACGGGGGCAAGACGCTGGACTTCACGCCGCCCTTTGCGCGGGTGGACTACGTGGGGGCGCTGCGCGAGCACGTGCCGGGGCTGGACTTCGATCCGCTGGACCTGGACCGCCTGCGCGAGTTCAGCGACGCCCGCTTCCCGCAGTGGAAGGCCGTGCCCGCCTATAAGCTGCTGGACAAGCTGTTCGGGGAGTTCGTGGAGCCGCTTCTGACCAACCCGACCTTCGTCATGGACCACCCGGCGGTGATCAGCCCGCTCGCCAAGGAGCACCGCACCCGCCCCGGCCTGACCGAACGTTTCGAGGTCTTCTGCTCCGGCTTCGAGCTGGCGAACGCCTTTTCCGAGCTGAACGACGCCTTCGACCAGCGTGCCCGTTTCGAGGCCCAGTCGGCCCGCCGCGCCGCCGGGGACGACGAGGCCCACGCCCAGGACGAGGATTTCCTGCTCGCGTTGGAGTACGGCATGCCGCCTGCCGGGGGCCTGGGGATCGGCATTGACCGCCTCGCCATGCTGCTCACCGATTCGGACTCCATCCGGGACGTGCTGCTGTTTCCGCTGCTGCGGCCCGAGGGCACCGGGGGAGCGAAGGTGGACGGGGAGGACGCGGCCTCGCCAGGTTGACCTCTCTCTCCGTGCTTCTGGGGAACCGTGGCTGCCAGGCCCGGTTCCTCTTGTTCTGTCTCAGTGCGGAAGTGAGGCGCGGCAGGAGTTAATTGGTTCATTTGACAAACAAAATTGGGCACGCGCACGATAGACGCCTCAGACAGCCCATTCGGGGTGCCCGCAGGTGGGGCGCCGACTCCTTCACCCCTGCCGGGAGGCGCCGTGCCGTCATCGTTTCATCCCTCCATTCCCCTTGATCTGGCGGCCATCCGGGCACGGCACACCCTGCTGCTGGTCGGGCGGCTGTGGGAGGGCGACCGGGCGCGGGTGGACCTCGCGCGGGAGCTGGGGCTGTCGCGCAGCGCGATCAGCTCCATCGTGGCGGAGCTGATTGAGGCGGGGCTGGTGGAGGAGGCTGGGCAGCGCGGAGGCGGACAGGTCGGCCGCCGGGCCACCCTGCTCGCGCTGCGGGCGGGGGCGGCGGGGCTGCTCGCGGTGGACCTGGGCGCGAGTCACCTGCGGGTGGAACTGCTGGACCTGCGCTGCGAGCCGCTGGCGGGCCGTGAGGTCGCCCACGACGTGCTCGCCGGACCGGGGGCGACCTATACGCGGCTGGCCGACCTCGCCGCCGAGGTGCTGCGCGAGGCCGGGATGCCGCGCGAGCGGGTGGCCGGGGTCGGGGCGGGGGTACCGGGGCCAGTGGACCACGCGACAGGCCGGGTGGTGGCCCCCCCCAACATGCCCGGCTGGGACGGCGAGGACGTTCGCGCTGGGCTGGAGCGGGCGCTGGGGCTGCCCGCCTGGGTGGACAACGACGCCAACCTCGGTGCGCTGGCCGAGACGCGCTTCGGGCAACACCGGGGAGCGCGGGACCTGATCTACGTCAAGGTGGCGACCGGCATCGGGGCCGGGGTGCTGCTGGGCGGGCGGCTGCACCGGGGGGTGCGGGGCGGCGCGGGCGAGATCGGTCACATCAGCATCAACGAGCAGGGGCCTATTGGCCGCAGCGGGAATCCCGGCAGCCTGGAAAGCTACGCGGCGGCGCGGGTGCTGCTGGACACCGCCGAGGCCCTCCGGGCGGCAGGGGCCGTGACCACCCTGCCCCGGCCCCTCACCCTGGCGACCCTGATCGCGGGGGCGGGCAGCGACCCCCTCGCTCGCGAGGTCTGGACCGGGGCCGGGCACCACCTCGGGGTGGCGATCAGCACGGCGCTGAACCTCTTCAACCCGGCGGCGGTCGTGCTGGGTGGGCGGCTCTCGCAGGCGGGCGACGTGCTGCTGCAGGCCGTGCGCGAGAGTGCCCTGCGCCGCACCATGCCCGTCAACGCCGACCCCACCTGCATTGACCTGGGCACCCTGGGCGACCGCACCGGGGTGCTGGGGGCCGGGGCGATGCTGCTCGACCAGCTCCTGACCCCGGCGGGACTGCGGCACCTCTACCGGGTCGCCGCGTGGGGCCGGGGACCGCCCGCCGCGCCGCTGCTGCCCTCGCCCCTTGCATTCTCTGCCCCTGGAGGCTTCCCATGAACCTGTCCCTTGCCAAGAAGACTGCGCTGCTCGCCGCCGCCCTCGCCGCCGCATCGGGCGCCTCCGCCGCCGGAAAACTGGAGATCTTCTCGTGGTGGTCGGGGGACGAAGGCCCCGCGCTGGAGGCCCTGATCAAGCTCTACCGCCAGAAGTACCCCGCGGTGGCCGTGGACAACGCGACCGTCTCGGGCGGCGCGGGCACCAACGCCAAGGCGGTGCTCAAGACCCGCATGCTGGGCGGCACGCCCCCCGACTCCTTCCAGGTGCACGCCGGGCAGGAACTGATCGGGACCTGGGTGGTCGCCAACCGCATGGAGGACCTCAGCGGCCTGTTCCGCACCGAGGGCTGGAGCAAGGTCTACCCCAAAGACCTCGTGACGCTCCTGTCGTCCAAGGGCGGCATCTGGAGCGTGCCCGTCAACGTCCACCGCTCCAACGTGATGTGGTACAACCCCGCCAAGCTGAGGGCCTGGGGCGTCACCCCGCCCAAGACGTGGAACGAGTTCCTGACGACCTGCGCCGCCCTCAAACGCAAGGGCGTGGCCGCGCCCCTCGTGATGGGCGAGAACTGGACCCAGCAGCACCTCTGGGAGAGCGTGATGATCGGCACCCTGGGGGCTCAGGGCTGGCAGGACCTGTGGTCGGGCAAGACCAAGTTCACCGACCCCAAGGTCGTGCAGGGCTTCACCACCTTCGGGCGGGTGCTGGACTGCGCCAACAAGGATGCCAGCGGCCTGAGCTGGCAGCAGGCTTCCGACCGGATCGTGGACGGCACGAGTGCGTTCAACATCATGGGCGACTGGGCCGCCGGATACTTCACCACGACCAAGAAGCTGCGCCCCAGCACCGGCTTCGGTTGGGCCGCCAGCCCCGGCACCTCGGGCACCTTCGTGATGCTGGCCGACTCCTTCGGGCTGCCCAAAGGGGCCAAGAACCGCGCCGAGGCGCTGAACTGGCTGCGGGTGCTGGGGTCCAAGGCCGGGCAGGACGCCTTTAACCCGCTCAAGGGGTCCATCGCCGCCCGCACCGACAGCGACCTGAGCAAGTACAGCACCTACTCCAAGAGCGCCGCCGCCGACTGGCGCAAGAACCGCATCGTGGGCAGCATGGTCCACGGGGCCGTCGCCCCCGAGAGCTTCATGAGCGCGTTCGGGGCCGTCGTGGATCAGTTTGTCGCCAGCCGCAACGCGCAGGCCGCCGCGAACGCGGCCGGGCAGCTCGCCACCCGCTCGGGCATCGGGCGCTGACCCGCAGGACGTGGGGGCAGGTCCGGGTCTTTGTTTTCCGGCCTGCCCCTGGGGCGGCGCTCCGTGACGTTGCCGCGTGTCTTGGGCGTCAACTCCACTCCGCGCCGCCCTTATCACGGGTTCTCACTGCGTTCGACCCCATCCGGAGGTGACCATCCCTTGAAAGGCCTCTCCCGTGACCGGTTGTGGTCCGTCCTCGTGCTGCTGCCCAGCGTGCTGCTGCTGGCGGTGTTCGTGTACGGCTTTATCGGGCGCACCGTCGCCGTGAGCCTGACCGACTGGGGCAACGACCCCGCGCAGGCGCTGGCCCTGAACCCGGTGATTCGCCCGGTGGGGCTGGCGAACTATCAGGAGCTGTTTACCGGCTTCCTGCAGGTCCGCTTCCGGCAGGAACTCGTCAACACGCTGTTTTTCACGGTGTTCTTCATCGCGGGCACGCTGGGCCTGGGGCTGGCGCTCGCGCTGCTGCTGGACCGCAACCCGCGCGGCGAGGGGCTGTGGCGGACCATCTTCCTCTTTCCCATGAGCCTGAGCTTCATCGTGACGGGCACCATCTGGCGCTGGATGCTTCAGCCGCAGGGGGGCCTCAACCAGTTTCCGGCCGTGTTGGGGCTGCCGCCGGGCCGCTTCGAGTGGCTCAGCAGCACCGCGTCAATCTGGGGACTGGACTGGAACCGGGTGCCACTGCTCACGGCGGCCGTGGTCGCGCTCGCGCTGGGCGTGGTGGCGTGGCGGGCGGCCCGCGCGGGCAACCGCACGCGGACGCTGGTGGCGGGGGCCTGTGCCCTCGTGCTGCTGGGCTGGGCCGTCTTCGTGGGGCCAAACGTGCAACTCCTGCCCGCGCCCGAGGTTCACGGCTTCAACCTCGCTCTCGTCGGCATCATCCTCGCCGCCGTGTGGCAGATGAGCGGGTACACGATGGCCCTCTACCTCGCCGGGCTGCGCGGCATTCCCGAAGAACTGCGCGAGGCGGCGCGGGTGGACGGCGCGAACGAGGTCGGGCTTTACCGCCACGTGGTTTTCCCGCTGCTCTCGCCCATCACGCTCAGCGCGATGATCATCCTGGGGCACATCAGCCTCAAGATCTTTGATCTCGTGTACGCGATGACCGGCCCCGACAACACCTACACCTCGGTGCCCGCGCTGAACATGTACCTCACGTCCTTCCGGCAAAACCAGTTCGCGCTGGGGGCGGCCATCGGGACCATCCTGCTGATTCTGGTGGCGTTCGTGATCGTGCCGTATCTGGCGAGTGCCTTTCGCCGCGAGGAGGGGCACGCATGACGACCACCGCACCTCCTGTGACGACCGCGCCGCCCGCCGCCGTGCCGCACCGCCCGCGCCCCCGCCGCGCGGGGCTGTACCTGCTGCTGGCGCTGGCGACCCTCTTTTTCCTGCTGCCCGTTTACCTGCTGCTCGCCACGGCCTTCAAGACGCCCGAGGCGATCTCGCTGGCAACCACGTGGCAGTGGCCGCGTGACCTGAACTGGGCCAGCTTCCGCGAGGCGTGGGCCAAGGTGGGCGGCAACGTCGGCAATAGCCTGCTGCTCGCGGTCAGCGCGACCGCGCTCTCGGCGGTGCTGGGCTCGCTGAACGGCTACGCGCTCTCCAAGTGGACCTTCCGGGGGGCGAACACGCTCTTCGCGCTGATGCTCTTCGGGATGTTCATTCCATATCAGGCGATCCTGATTCCCCTGTTCCAGTTCATCAAGGGGCTGGGGCTGTACGGCAGCCTGGGTGGGCTGATCCTCGCGCACGTGGTCTACGGCCTGCCCATCACCACCTTGATCTTCCGTAATTACTACGCCGAGGTCCCCGACGCGCTCGTGGAGGCCGCGACCATCGACGGGGCCGGGTTCTGGGGCATCTACCGCCGGATTATCCTGCCGCTGAGCGTGCCCGCCTTCGTGGTCGTGGTGATCTGGGAATTCACCCAGATCTGGAATGAGTTCCTGTTCGCGGCGACCCTCACGAACACGTCCTCGCAGCCCGTGACCTACGCGCTCTCGCAGCTTGCGGGCGGGCAGGCAGTGAGCTGGAACCTGCCGATGGCGGGGGCAATTCTCGCCGCGCTGCCCACCCTGCTGGTGTATGTGCTGCTGGGACGCTACTTCGTGCGCGGGCTGCTGGCAGGGAGCGTGAAGGGGTAGGGGAGGAGGTGCCCCTGGTCCCTCTCCTCCGGGGGAGGGCTCTTCTCACGCCTCGCCGTCCCTGCGGCAAATCCGGCAGCGGTTCCGGGGGGGCAGCGGCTAGACTGCCCGGCGAGTCATGACGAGTGTTCTTCCCGTGGTGTTTGTCGTATCGCCCGAGTCCCGGCAGGCGGACGACCTCGCCGCCGCGTTGCCGGGGGCCGAGGTCGTTCATGTGCCGGGCGCCGAGGCCCTGCTGCGCGAGGCCCACGTCCGGCCGCCCGCCGTCGCGCTGCTGCACGACCGCACGCCGGGGGTTCCGCTCTCGGAGGTGCTCCCCCTGCTGCGCCAACGTGCCGAACTCGCCGGGACCCACTGGCTGGCGGTGGGCCAGGCGGGGTTGGGGGCTCTCCTTGCGGCGGGCGCCGACGCCCTGGTGAGCGACGCGACGCCCCCCGCCGGACTGGCCCTGCAAGTCCGCACCCTGCTTGCCCGCGCCGCCGCCCACGCCGAGGCCCAGACGCGCATCACCCGGCTTCAGGGCCGCCTCGACGACTGGGAGCACGAGGAACGGGTGCGCGACCAGCTCGTGCACATGCTCGTGCACGACCTCAAGAACCCCATCACGGCGGTGCTGGGGCTGCTGGAGGTCGTGGAAGACGACGACCGGGTGCCCGAGGACGCCCGCGAACTCGTCAAGATCGCCCGTGACGAGACGCAGCACCTCCTGCACCTCTCGGTGAACATGCTGGATGTCCGCAAGATGCAGGCGGGCAAGATGCGCCTGCGCCCCGAGCTGGTGTTCAGCCCGATGTTCGGGGACGTGATCGCGCAGGCAAGGGGCGATGTGGGCAGCGGATTGCGTGACCGCCTCGTGGACGTGCAGGTGGCCCCCAGCCTGAGCCCCACCCGCGCCGACCCTGAAATCCTGCGCCGGGTGCTCGCCAACCTGATCAGTAACGCGATGAAGCACACCGCGACCGGGGGAAATATCCGCATCCGCGTCGGACAAGACGGCGACCAGACCCACATCAGCGTGGCCGACGATGGGGAGGGCATCCCCGAAGAAGACCTCCCCAACCTCTTCGCCGCCTTCGAGCAGTCGCGCCTGACCCTGCACGGCCGCTTCGACACCGGAATGGGCCTGGCTTTCTGCAAACTCGCCGTGGAGGAGCACGGCGGGCGCATCTGGGTCGAGTCCGAGCGCGGCGTCGGCACCACATTCACCCTGACCCTGCCGCTCGCCGTCGACAACGAGGACGAGGACGACTTTGTCGAGCTGCTGAGCTGAGGGCATGGCAGCGGGCTGAACGCAGGGAACGGGAACGGGTGACAACCCGCAGCCGATGGGTAGGGGAGCTGGGCCAGTGCATTTCAAGCCCCAGCCCATCCAGAGGCGGCCGACCCCCGCCGTGCAGCAATTTAATGTTTCAGACACCAATTTGGGGCGCTGGTTGTCCATACACCGTTCGGAGGTATGGCGGGCATTCCGAGCAGGCTCCGCGCGACGTCTCTTTCCAGGGCCGTTCTCTGGTTCGGGGAACGCTCGCCCCCGCCGTCTTCTGGCTCCCACAGCGTGTTCGCGCACAACCTGACGGCCTTTCTCGTGCTAGAACATGAGGCGTACCACAAGTCGGTTTCGTTACGGTTTCGTCAGGCCCGCTCTCTTTTTTTTGATCTTTTCGTGCGATTTTTCACGAGTAGTTCAGGGATGGGGTGCCGGGCAGAAGGGAGTTTCCCATCGAGTACGCGAATTTCGTGATCATGCTGGTCATCGCCCTGGGCATTGGCGTGCTGGCCGTCATCGTCTCGGCGCTGCTGGGACCGAAGAAGGCCAGCCGCACCAAACTGATGGCCTACGAGAGTGGCAACGACCCCGAGCACGGGGGCGTGGGCACCGGGCACCGCTTCCCGGTGCACTTCTACCTCGTCGCCATGCTGTTTATCGTCTTTGACATCGAGACGGCGTTTTTCTTCCCGCTGGCGGTGGCGTACCAGAAGCTGGTGCCGTTCGCCTTCTGGGAGGCCCTGACGTTCGTGGCGCTGCTGCTGGTGGGGTACTACTACATCCTCAAGAAGGGGGTGGTGGAGTGGACCTAAGAGCACATACTCCTACGCCGATTGGTCAAGAAAGGCGACTTGCAAAGCTGCAGAGCAGAGGGGCCGCCCCCGAGCCTACGGCCACCCGACCTCTGCTTCCCCTTCCCGCCGAGGTGCCCACATGGCCCTGAAAGAACTGTTCGACCGCGACTGGCAGGAGCTGGAGTCCGAAGGCATCCTCTTTTCCAGCCTGGAAAAGCTGGTGGCCTGGGGCCGCAGCAACAGCCTGTGGCCCGCCACCTTCGGGCTGGCGTGCTGCGCCATCGAGATGATGAGTTCCACCAACGGGCGCAACGACATGGCCCGCTTCGGCTCGGAGGTGTTCCGCGCCTCGCCCCGGCAGGCCGACGTGATGATCGTGGCGGGGCGGCTTTCCAAGAAGATGGCTCCGGTCATGCGCCGCGTGTACGACCAGATGCCCGACCCCAAGTGGGTGATCTCGATGGGCGCGTGCGCCTCCTCGGGCGGGATGTTCAACAACTACGCGATTGTCCAGAACGTGGATCACGTGGTCCCGGTCGACATTTACGTGCCGGGCTGCCCGCCCCGGCCGGAGGCGCTGATCTACGCCGTGATGCAGCTTCAGAAGAAGGTGCGCGGCGAGGCCTTCGACGAACGCGGCACTGAACTCCCGATGGTGGAGGCGTGGACCCGATGACCGCCCTCGACAGAAGCCAGGCCATGCGCCAGGCGGTCACCGAGGTGATCACCAACTTCGGCCTGACGCCCGACGACAGCCTCGAACCCACCGTGGTTGTGCCTGCCCCCCGCGTGCGCGACGTGGCGCGGGCACTCGCCGAGCGCGGCTTCATGCTGATGGACACGGTGGGGGTGGACTACCTTGCCTACCCCGATCCCCGTCCGGCCCGTTTTGCGGTGCTGTACAACATCTACCACCCCTACGAACACCTGCGCCTCTTCCTGCGGGTGTGGCTGGAGGACGGCCAGAGCGTGGACAGCCTCTACCCGGTGTGGCGGGCCGCCAACTACCTGGAGCGCGAGGTGTACGACCTGATGGGCATCGTCTTCGACGGACACCCCGACCTGCGCAAGATCCTGACGCCCGACGACCTGGAGGGCCACGCGCTGCGTAAGGACTTTCCGCTGGGCGAGACGCCGACCCTCTTCCGCGAGGGCCGCTTTATCGACCCGCCCACCTTCCGTGCCGGGCTGACCGGGGAGAGCCGGGGCCTGACGGGCTGGCGCGGCGAGCTGCGCCGGGGCCAGGGCGAGGACCGGGTGCCGCCCGTGATGCCGGAGGGACCACGATGACCGTCGAACCCCTACGCCCTGCCACCGAGGCCCCCGCCGAGGGCGGCACGCTGCTGCACACCGAGATCATGTCGCTGAATGTGGGGCCGCAACATCCCTCGACCCACGGGGTGCTGCGCCTGGTGGTGGACATGGACGGCGAGCGGGTGGTGCGGGTCACGCCCCACATGGGCTACCTGCACACCGGCTTCGAGAAGACCTTCGAGCACCGCACCTACCACCAGGGCGTGACCTACGCGCCGCGCACCGACTACCTGCACGCCTTCGGGCACGAGCTGGCCTACGTCCTGAGCGTGGAGAAGCTGGTGGGGGCCGAGGTGCCCGAGCGGGCCAGGGTCGTGCGGGTGATCCTGCACGAGCTGGGGCGCATCCACTCTCACCTCGTCTTCGTGGGGACGGGCCTGCTGGACCTCGGGGCCTTGACGCCGTTCTTCTACGCCTTCCGCGAGAAGGAGTCGGTGCAGGACCTGTTCGAGGCCGTGTGCGGCTACCGCATGAACCAGGGCTACTTCCGGGTGGGCGGGCTCTACCGCGACATCCCGGACGGCTGGCCGGAGGCGGTCGCCCGCTTCCTCGAACAACTCGAACGCGGCGTGGACGAGTACACCACCCTGTTCGCGGGAAATCCCATCTTCATCGACCGCGCCAGGGGCGTCGGCGTGATTCCGGCGGGGGTGGCCCTCGACCTCGGGCTGACCGGGCCGAACCTGCGGGCCTCGGGCGTGCCCCTCGACCACCGCAAGGACAATCCCTACAGCGGCTACGAGGAGTACGACTTCGAGGTCATCACCAGCCCCGACGGGGACAGCCTCGCCCGCTTCAACCTGCGGCTGTGGGAGATGCGCCAGAGTGCCGCCATCATTCGGCAGGCCCTGAAGAAGCTGCGCCCCGGCCCGGTCAAGGACCCCAACCGCAAGATCAGCCTGCCGCCCCGGCAGGAACTCGAAACCAGCATGGAGGCGGTCATCCACCACTTCAAGCTGGTCACCGAGGGCTTTCACCCGCCCAGGGGCGAGGTCTACGTACCCACCGAGTCGGCGCGGGGCGAGGTCGGCTATTACATCGTCTCGGACGGCGGCTCGATGCCCTACCGGGTCAAGATCCGGGCGCCCAGCTTCGTGAACCTGCAAGCGCTGGAATACGCCTGCGTGGGAGCCCAGTTCGCCGACCTGATCACGATTCTGGCGACCATTGACCCGGTGCTGGGGGACGTGGACCGGTGAGTTATGAGCTTTCGGCCGCCCGGGGCCGAGCGCCACTCAGTAAGGAGATGAGGCCCCTTTGAGTTACTTCGCAGACAAACACCCCCTCGTCGCGGACATCTTCTCGCGCTATCCGGACAGCCCCCAGGGCCGCCGCTCGGCGCTGATGCCGCTGCTGCGCGAGGTGCAGGACGCCGAGGGCTTCGTGTCGGAAGCGCGGATGGCCGAGATCGCGGCCCTGTGCGGCACCACCGCCACCGAGGTCCGCAGCGTAATGAGCTTCTACTCGACCTACCACACCCTCCCGACCGGGCGGTACCACCTCCAGGTCTGCTCGACCCTGATGTGCTCGCTCGCGGGCAGTGACGAGCTGTGGGATCACCTCGTGTCCCACCTCGACGTGCAGCCCGGCGACGTGAGCGCAGATGGGCGCTTCAGCGTGCAGAAGGTGGAGTGCCTGGGGTCGTGCGGGACCGCGCCCGTCGTGCAGATCAACGACGAGGGCTACTACGAGAACGTCACCCGGAGCAAGTGCGACCGCCTGATCGCCGCCCTGCGTCAGGACGCGCCGCCCCCACCCGACAACCCCGTGCCCGTCACCGTGCGTGAGGACGGACGGCAGATGATGGCGACAGGCGAGCGCGTGGGCGCGAGCATCCACGACCGGGGGCCGCTGCCCATGCCCGCCGGGGCCGGAGGTGAGGCATGACCGTCGCAGACCCCGCTCCTCGGGCGATCACCAGCGGCAAGGACCCCCGCTTCGCCCCCAGCCTGTACGCACATGTGGGCCAGGATCAGAGCTGGACGCTGGCCTACTACCGCGAGCACGGCGGCTACGAGGGGGTGCGCCGCGCCTTGGCGATGGGTCCCGACGCCGTCATCGACGAGGTGAAGAAATCGGGCCTGCGCGGACGCGGCGGCGCGGGCTTCGCCACCGGCCTCAAGTGGTCCTTCATGCCGCTGAACGACGGCAAACCGCACTTCATCATCTGCAACGCCGACGAGTCCGAACCCGGCTCCTTCAAGGATCGTTACCTGCTGTCCGAAGACCCCCACCAGCTTATCGAGGGGATGCTGATCGGCGGGTACGCGATGCGGGCCTCGGTGGGCTACATCTACATCCGGGGCGAGTATGTCCACGCCGCCGAGCGGATGTGGGCCGCCATCGAGGAAGCGCGGGAAGCAGGGTTGTTGGGGAAAAACGTCCTGGGCAGCGGCTTCGACTTCCAGCTCTACGTGCACCGGGGGGCCGGGGCGTACATCTGCGGGGAGGAAACCGCGCTGATGAACTCGCTCGAAGGCCTGCGGGCCAACCCCCGCCTTAAGCCGCCCTTTCCCGCCGCCGCCGGGCTGTACGGGCTGCCCACGACCATCAACAACGTCGAGACCTTCTGCGCGGCGACCCAGATCCTGAAGTACGGTGCCGACTGGCACGCCTCGATGGGCACCGAGAAGTCGAGGGGCATGAAGCTCTTTCAGATTTCCGGCCCGGTGGCGCGGCCCGGCGTGTACGAGCTGCCGCTGGGCACCACCTTCCGCGAGCTGATCTACGACTGGGCGGGGGGGCCGCTGGAACCCATCAAGGCGATCATTCCCGGCGGGTCGTCGTGCCCGATGCTGCGCTGGGACGACGCCACGCTGGACACGCCGATGGACTACGAATCGGTCGCCGCCGCCGGGTCCATGCTGGGCACGGGTGGGGTCACGCTGATTCCGCGCTCGGACTGCATCGTGGACGTGACGTGGAACCTCGTGCGCTTCTACGCCCACGAGTCCTGCGGCAAATGCACCCCGTGCCGCGAGGGCATCAGCGGCTGGATGGTCAAGATGTACGAGAAGCTCGTGCGCGGGCGCGGCGTGCCCGGCGACGTGGAGCTGATTCTGGACATGTCGGAGAACATCGGGGGCCGCTCCTTCTGTGCGCTGGCCGACGCCTGCCTGGGGCCGGTCCTCAGCTCCATTAAGCTCTTCCGCGACGAGTATGACGTGCTGGCGCAGACCGGCCAGCCGATGTACCCGGCCCGCAATCGCTGGAGGAACGAATGAAAGTCACCATCGACGGCATCCCCGTCGACCTCCCGGCGGGCACCAGCGGCATCGACGCCGTGTTCCACGCCGGGCGCGACGTGCCGTATTTCTGCGCCCACCCGTATCTCTCGCCCGTGGGCGCCTGCCGGATGTGCCTGGTCGAAGCCGGAACGCCTCGCAAGGGCAAGGACGGCCAGTTCGAACTCGACGAGGCGACCGGGCAGCCCAAGATCTTCTGGATGCCCAAGCCGATGGCGTCGTGCACGATGCAGGCCACCGAGGGGATGCACATCCGCACCGCCAAGACCTCGGACGTGGTCGCCAAGGCGCAGGCGGGGATGATGGAGTTCACGCTGCTTAACCACCCGCTCGACTGCCCCACCTGCGACAAGGGCGGCGCCTGCGAGCTGCAAGACCGCGCCTTCGAGTACGGCTACGGGGCCAGCCGCTACGGCTTCGACCGCCGCCACGCCGACAAGCACTACGCGCTCTCGGATTTCATCATCCTCGACCAGGAACGCTGCATCCACTGCAAGCGCTGCGTGCGCTACTTCGAGGAGGTGCCGGGGCAGGAGGTGCTCGACTTCATCGAGCGCGGCGGGCACACCTTCATCGACACCGAAGAGGGTGGTCTCCCGGTCGGCTTCCAGGGCAACATCGCGGACATCTGCCCGGTGGGGGCGCTGCTCGACAACGTGGCCCGCTTCCGGGGCCGCAACTGGGAGTACGAGCACACCCCGACGACCTGCACGCTTTGCCCGGTGGGCTGCTCCATCGTCGTGGATGCCCGCAACGGCCGCCTGGAGCGCGTGGTAGCGGGCGAGAACCGGGACGTGAACGAGATGTGGATCTGCGACGCGGGCCGCTTTGGGCACGTCTTCGCCACCGAGGAGCGCCTGACCCTGCCGCTGGTGCGGGTCGGCGGCGAGTTGCGCGAGGCCACCTGGGATCAGGCGGTGGATGCGATGCGCCAGGGCTTCCTGGGGCACGGCCGGAACGTGGGCCTGTACCTGAACGCCGACTCCACCCTGGAGGAGGGGGCGGCGCTCGTCGCCCTCGCTGAGGCCATCGGCACCCCCTCTCTCGACCACTGGCCGCGCTACGCCCACACCCCGATGGGCACCGCCACCCTGGCCGACGTGGCGACCGCCGACGGGATCGTGGTGCTGGGGGCCGACCTCGGTGAGGAAGCCCCGGTCGTCGAGCTGCGGATTCTGGAAGCCCTGCGCGGCGGCCTGCTGCCCGCCGAGTTCGCGCACGCGCACGGCACCGCCATCGCGGACCTGCGCCTCACCGAGCGCCCGGCCCGCCAGCCCGAGAAACTGGCCGTGATCGGGCGCGAGTCGCGGCTGTGGGCGCACGCGGGCATTCGGGTGTCGGCGGGTGGACCGGACATCTTGACCCGCCTCTCCCGCCCCGATACCCCTGAACTCCAGGCGGCGTTGCGGCTGCTGGAGGGGGCCGAGCGGCCCGTGCTGATCCTGGGCGCCGACGTACTGAACACGGCGGACGCGGCCTTCTCGGCGGCGCTGAATGGCCTCGCCGCGCGGGTGGGCGCGAAGGTGCTCGCCCTTCCCGCCGGGGCGAACAGCCGGGGGCTGGGGGGCCTCAACCTCGTGCCCGGCACCGGGGGGCTGCCCTACGCGCGGCTGGACGGGGTGGGGGCGGCGTTCCTCTCGCGCCTCGATCCCGCCGCGCAGGGGTTGCCGGGCCGCGCCCGGGGCTTCACGGTCGTGCACGACACGCACCTCACCGCGACCGCGCAGATGGCCGACGTGGTCCTGCCCGCCGTCACGAACTATGAGAAGCGCGGCACGACCGTGAACCTCGAAGGCCGGTTGCTGCCGCTCGCGCAAGCTCCACTGCGGGCGGGCGAGGGGGCCGACCTGATTCGCGCCCTCGTCGCGGTGGCCGAGGCGCTTGGGATTCGGCCCCCGGTGCGCGGCCTGCGTGGAGCGCAGACGTGGCTGGAGGGCCGCTACGGACTGCGGCTGGCTGACGTCCCCGAACAGGGGGTCATTCAACCGCCCCGCCCCCCAGGAGACGCGGCCACTGGAGTGTCCTATGCGCCGCAGCTCTGGAAGCCGCGCATGGTGCCGCGCCCGGAGCGCCGGGGCAGCGGCGTTCTGGGCCGCGAAGCCCGCACCGAGCTGTGGGAACTGCCAATGGCGCCCTCGCCGCAGCCGGGAGGAGACGACTGATGCCCGACTGGCTCGCCGAACTGCTGATCACGCTGCTCAAGGGCGTCCTCGTCGCCCTCGCGCTGCTGACCACCTTCGCCTACATGACCCTGATCGAGCGGCGGCTGCTCGCCCGAATGCAGATTCGCTACGGCCCCAACCGGGTGGGACCGGGTGGCCTGTTCCAGCCGCTCGCCGACGCGGTCAAAAGCATCTTCAAGGAAGACCTGCGCGTCACGATGGCCGACAAGCTGGTTTACACCATGGCGCCCATCGTCGCCATCGGCATGGCGCTGACCGCCTTCGGGGGGATTCCCGCTGGCCCGGCGGGCTCGCTGTTCGGGGAAGACCCCTGGGTCTACCAGCTCGACGCGGGCATCCTCGCGCTGCTGGCGATCACGTCCATGGGCGTGTACGGCATCTTCCTGGGAGGCTGGGCCTCGGGCAGCAAGTACCCGATCTTGGGCGGCCTCCGAAGCAGCGCCCAGATGATCTCCTACGAACTCGGCATGGGCCTGAGCATCCTGGGTCTGCTGATGCTGGTGGGCAGCACGGCGTTCGTGAACATCGTGGAGTGGCAGGCCGCCAACGGCTGGATGCTGCTGTTCCAGTCGCTGGGGTTTGCCCTCTTTCTGGTGTCCTCCTTCGCGGAGACCAACCGCACCCCCTTCGACCTGCCCGAAGCCGAGCAGGAACTCGTGGCGGGGTACCTGACCGAGTATTCCGCGATCAAGTGGGCGCTCTTCCAGATGGCCGAGTACGTCAACATGATCACGGCCTCGGCGATCATGGCGACCCTCTTTTTCGGTGGATACCGGGGGCCGGTCTTTCTGGAGGGCCTGATTCCGGGCATCTCGGGCTGGCCGATCATCTGGCTGGTCGTCAAGATCGCCTTTTTCCTGTTCCTGTTCATCTGGGTGCGGGCCACGCTGCCCCGATTCCGCTACGACCAACTGATGCGCTTCGGCTGGAAGCTGCTGCTGCCGCTCGCGCTCGCCAACACCATGATGACCGCCGCCTACCTCGCCTTCGCGCGGGGCCTGGGGCTGTGGCCGCTGGCGCTGCTCAGCCTGCTGGGGCTGCTGCTGCTCTTCGCCATGAGCGACCGGGTGCGCGTGCTGTGGAACAAGCCGACCGGACGCCGGGGCGCGGACGACTCGTGGCCCACGCGGCCGCTGGGAGGGGACTGATGGTCCTCTCCACCCGAAGGAGGAGGAAGCCATGAGCGTGCTCGACATCGCCAAGGGCATGGGCGTGACCCTGGGCAAGCTGTTTCAGAAGCCTGTCACCGTGAGCTACCCGGAAGAGCGGGCCACCCTCCAGCCGCGCTTCCGGGGACGGCACGTGCTGACCCGCCACCCCAGCACCGGGCTCGAAAAGTGCATCGGCTGCTCGCTGTGCGCCGCCGCGTGCCCCGCCTACGCGATCTACGTGGAGGCCGCCGAGAACGACCCCCAGAACCCCACCAGCCCCGGCGAGCGCTACGCCAAGGTCTACGAGATCAACATGCTGCGCTGCATCTTCTGCGGACTGTGCGAGGAAGCCTGCCCCACGGGGGCGGTCGTGCTGGGCAACGAGTTCGAGATGGCCGACTACCGCTACCGCGACCTCGTGTACGGCAAGGAAGACATGCTCGTGGGCGTGGACGGCTCGCTGCCGCAGCGCCGCGAGGCCGCCCGCACCGGCAAGCCCCTGCGCCGGGGCTTCCGGGTGGAGGGCGGCGCCCGCAAGGAACTGGAAGGGGTGGAGTACCCGACATGACCCAGGCGACTGACCTCAACTTCATTCCGGCCGGGGGGCAGCCATGATCGCCTTCATTCTTCTGGGAGCGCTCGCCCTCGTCGGCGCGGTGGTCACCGTCGCGGCCCGCAACGCCGTTCACGCGGCGCTGGGGCTGGTGGGCACCCTGCTGAGCGTGGCGGGGCTCTTTGCCAGCCTCAGCGCGTCCTTCCTGGCAGCGGTGCAGGTCATCGTGTACGCCGGGGCGATTCTGGTGCTGTTTCTCTTCGTGATTATGCTGCTCAACGCCAATCAGCCCATCACCGGGCGCGACCCGGTGCCTTTCGTGCGGGAGCTGGCGGGCCTCGGCGGGGTGATTCTGGCGGGGGCGCTCGCCGTGATCGCCTTTTCCTACCGCGACCCCCGCCCGCTCGCCGAGAGCGCCGAGGCGCTGCGCGGCGGCACGGCGGGCGCGGTGGGCGAAACGCTGCTGACCCGCTTCCTGCTGCCCTTCGAGGCGGTGAGCATCCTGCTGCTCGTCGCCATCGTGGGGTCGGTGGCGCTCGTCAAGCGGCCGGTGCCCCAGCCCGACGGCCTGACTGACGCCGAGGGCGTGGCGCTGCCCGGCGAGGCGCCCGAACGCACCGCCCCGGAAGGCGGGGTGAGGGCCTGATGGACATGGCACCGACCGCCTACTACGTGGCCCTCTCGGGACTGCTCTTTGCCATCGGGATGATCGGGGTGCTGACCCGACGCACGGCGATCATGATCTTCCTCTCGGTGGAGCTGATGCTGAACGCCGCCAACCTCGCGCTCGTGGCCTTTGCCCGGTCGTGGGGCGACCTCGCCGGGCAGACGGCCGTCTTTATCGTGATGACGCTCGCCGCCGCCGAGGTCGCCATCGGCCTCGCCATCATCGTCGCCATCTTCCGCAAGCGTGAGACGACCAACGTGGACGACCTCGCGACCCTGAAAGGCTGAGTCTGCGCGTGCCCCTGTATCTGCTTCCCCTGCTGCCGCTGATCGGCTTCGCGCTGCTGATGCTCTTTCCCCGCCTCTTTCCCGGCAAGACGGGCGGCTGGCTCGCGTCGGGCACGGTGCTGGCGAGCTTCGTCATCGCTGTGATGCGCTACCTCGGCCAGGGAGACGAACCTGCACGCGAGGTGTTGTGGACTTGGCTGCCCAACATGGCGCTCAATGCCAACCTGTCGGTGGGGTTCTGGTACGACCAGCTTTCCGCACTGATGGCCCTGATCATCACGGGCGTGGGCTTCCTGATTCACCTGTACTCGGTGAGCTACATGGGCCACGACCGCCAGTTCACGCGCTTTTTCGCGTTCCTGAACTTCTTCGTGGCGATGATGCTGATTCTGGTGCTGGCCGACTCCTATCCCCTGATGTTCGTGGGCTGGGAAGGGGTGGGGATGGCGTCCTACCTCCTGATCGGCTTCTGGTTCTCGGGCCGCAACTCGGAGGCGTCCGACAAGGATATCCGGGAGGCCAGCGACCGCGAGGGCGTGGCGAACTCCAACGCCGCCCGTAAGGCCTTCATCATGAACCGCATCGGGGACCTCGGCTTCATGCTGGGGATGTTCCTGATCTACCGGCTGTACGGCACGCTGGTCATCCCTGAACTCGCTGAGCGGGTGGAGGGGGCGCAGGTGGCCCTCGCCGGAATCGAACTCGCCTGCCTCTTCCTGCTGGTCGGCGCGGTGGGCAAGTCGGGCCAGCTCCCGCTGACGACCTGGCTGCCGGACGCGATGGCCGGTCCTACGCCCGTCTCCGCCCTCATCCACGCCGCCACGATGGTCACGGCGGGCGTGTACCTGATCGCCCGCAGCCACTTCCTGTATGACCTCGCGCCGACGGCCTCCACCTGGGTGGCCTGGGTTGGGGGTCTGACCGCGCTGTACGGGGCCTTGTCGGCCCTCAACCAGCACGACATCAAGAAGATTCTGGCCTACTCCACCGTCTCGCAGCTCGGCTACATGTTCCTGGCGGTGGGCATCGGGGCGTACTCGGCGGGCGTGTTCCACCTGCTGACGCACGCCTTTTTCAAGGCGTTGCTCTTTCTCTCGGCGGGCGCGGTGATTCACGCGCTGCACGAGGAGCAGGACGTGCGGCGCATGGGCGGGATGCGGAAGTTCATGCCCTTTACCCACATCACGGCCCTGATGGGCGTGCTGGCGATTGCCGGAATCCCCATCTGGAGCGGCTTTTTCTCCAAGGACGCGATTCTGGCTTCCGCCTTTGAAGCCAGCCCGTTCCTCTACGTGATCGGGCTGGGCGTGGCCTTCCTGACCGCCTACTACATGGGCCGCTGGTACTTCCTGGTGTGGCGCGGCGAGTACCGGGGCAACGTGGCGCACCCGCACGAGGCCGACGGGCTGATGAAGGTGCCGCTGGGCATCCTCGCGGCGCTGGCGACCTTCGCCGGGTTCCTGAATGTGCCGACCTTCCTGGGCGGCGGGCACGCCTTCGACGATTACCTGGGCCGGGCGATTCCGGTTCACGCCCACGAGATTCCCGTCTCGACCGAGTGGCTGCTGACGATCCTGGCGGTGGCCGCCGGGGTGGGCGGGCTGCTGTGGGCCTATTCCGAGCATCGCCGCCGCACGCTGGCCTCCGGGCCGCTGGGCGCGGCGAGCACGAACGCGCTGTACCTCGACCGGGTGTATGACGGGCTGGTCGCGGCTCCCAGCCGGGCGCTGGCCGCCGGGTTGGACGCGGTGGACCGGGGTGTGGACGGCACGCTGTCGGGCGTGGCCCGCAACAGCGCGGCTCCTGGTGGTCTGTTCTCGCGCTGGCAGAACGGCTTCGTGCGGACCTACGCAGTGTCCATGCTGCTGGGCACGGCCCTGCTGTTGGGCTACTGGGCGCTGCGGACGATTGGAGGCGGGGCGTGAGGAGCGGTCAGCGTTCAGTCGTCAGCCTTCAGCCGTCAACCGCCCGGCCCCTCGACTCCTCGATCGCTCGACGCCCCGGAGGGCAGCCGTGATTCACCTGATGATTTTCCTGCCCCTGCTGGGGGCGCTCCTGCTGCTGGTCACGCCGCGTACCTGGCGCGAGGAGGTGGCGGGCTTCGTCGCTGCGCTCACCCTGGGCCTGGGGCTGTGGCTGTGGCGTGACGGGGGAGCCGCTCTCTACAGCGCTCCCTGGGTTCCAGCGCTGGGCGCGACCTACTCGGTGGAACTCGCGGGGCCGAGCCTCGCGCTCGCGCTGATCACCGCGCTGATGACGCTGGTAGCCGTGATCTACGCGGCCCGCCGCATCGAGAATCCCGGCACCATGCTTGCCCTGGTGCTGGCGATGGAGTCGGCGTTGCTGGGCATCTTCGCCGCCCGTGACCTCGTGCTGTTCTACGTGTTCTTCGAGGCGGCGCTGCTGCCTTCCCTCCTGATGCTCGCGATCTACGGCGGGCCGGGGCGGATGCGGGCGCTCGTCAAGTTCGCGGCGTACACGCTGCTGGGCAGCCTGCTTATGCTGCTCTCGATCATCGGGGTGCGCTACTACGGGGGCAGCCCGACCTTCGCCCTGCGCGACCTCGTCGCCAATCCGGTGGAGGGCACGGCGCAGACGTGGCTGTACCTCGGTTTCCTCGCGGCGATGGCGGTCAAGCTGCCGCTGTGGCCGCTGCACGCCTGGCTGCCCGACTTTCACGAGCAAAACCATCCCAGCGGCGTGCCCGACGTGATGGGCACCCTGTACAAGGTGGGCGGCTACGGCCTGTTCGCCTTCGCGCTGCCCCTGTTCCCGGACGCCTCGCTGGAGTTGCGCCCGATTCTGATGGCGCTCGCGGCCTTTACCGCGCTGTACGGCGCGTGGATCGCCTTCCGGCAGACGAACTGGAAGCGGCTGCTGGCCTATGCGGGCCTCTCCCACATGGGCATCGTGGGGCTGGGCATTTTCAGCCTGAATGAGACGGCCACCGTGGGGGCGCTGTACCTGCTGGCCTTTCAGAACGTGTATACCGGGGCGCTCTTTCTGGGAGTGGGGATGTTGCAGGAGCGCATCGGCAGCGTGGACACCCGAGTGGGCGGCGTGATGACGCAGGCGGGCGCCCTGAGCGGCCTGACGATGGCGCTGTGGTTCGCCTCCATCGCGGTGCCGGGACTGGCAGGCTTTATCGGGGAGTTCAGCGTGCTGCTGGGGGCCTACCAGGTTGCGCCGTGGCTGGCCTTTATCGCCGGGCTCTCCACCATCGCCGCCGCCGCCTACGCGCTGACGGCCTTCCAGACGACCTTCTGGCAGGGGCGTCCGCTGGGGTCGGTGCGGGTGGCCGACCTGCGGCAGACCGAGTGGCTGGTGCTGGGCATCCCGCTGGCGGTGGCCCTGCTGTTCGGGGTGTACTCGGCCCCGGCCCTGAACCTGATTCAACCCGCCGTGCGCGGGGTGCTCTCTGCCCTGGGAGGAAGCTGAATGCTCACGGCTCCTGATATCGCCCTCGCGCCGCTGCTGCCCATCCTGCTGGTGCTGGCCGGGGCCATTTCCAGCACGGTGCTGGGCTTTCACCTGCCCCGGCGCACGCTGACCTATATCAACCTCGCGCTGCTGGTCCTGAGTGGGATTGCGATGGGCCTGCTGTGGAGCGGTCCCGGTGAGGTGCCCGCGACAGCCTTCGGCGGCGGCCTGCAAGCCGACAACGCGGCCATTCTGCTGGGCCTGACCATCGTGGTGGGCAGCGTCATGACCCTGCTGGTGAGCCTGGACACCGCCTACCGCGCCCGCGTGAGCTTTCCCGAGTTCGACGCGATGCTGATGTACGCGATCACTGGGACGCTGCTGATCGCCTTTTCGGGCGACCTGATCGTGATGCTGATTGGGCTGGAGGTCATGAGCCTGGCGAGCTACGTGCTGGCGACCCTGCAAGACTCGCGCCGCGCCGAGGAGTCCGGACTGAAGTACTTCCTGCTGGGCTCGGCGGGCAGCGCCATCCTGATCTACGGCCTCGCGCTGGTGTATGGGGCGACGGGCAGCCTGAGCTACGCGGGCATCGCGGAGGCGACAGCGGGCCTGACTCCCGGCAACCTCGGGCTGCTGGTGGGGGGGGCGCTGCTACTGCTGGCAGGCTTCGGGTTCAAGGTGGCGCTGGCGCCCTTCCACCAGTGGACGCCCGACGTGTACTCCGGGGCGCCCACCTCGGTCAGCCTGTTCCTGAGCACGGTGGTCAAGGTTGCGGCCTTCGCGGGGATGCTGCGCGTCTTCGGCGGGGCGCTGCAAAACGCGCCCTTCTGGGCCTCGGCGCTCCAGATCTTGATCGCGGCGACCCTGATCATCGGCAACGCGGCCTCGCTCTTCCAGACCAACTTCAAGCGGATGCTGGCGTACTCGGCGGTCGCGCACACCGGCTTCGTGGCGATGACCCTGCTGGGCACGCCGGGACTGGGCGGGGCGGCGCTGGGCTACTACCTCCTGATCTACACCCTGATGACGGCGGCGGCGCTGGCGATTGTGGCCGCGCTGCAACGGACGGAAGCGGGAATGGAAATCAACGACTTGCGCGGGTTGTACTACCGGCACCCTGGCTACGCCATCGCGCTCGCGGTGTGCCTCGCCAGCCTCGCGGGGCTGCCGCCCTTTGCGGGGTTCTTCGGCAAGTATCTCGCGTTCCAGGCCGCGTTCCAGAACGGGTACGTCTGGCTGAGCATCCTTGCGGTGCTGGCGAGCGTGGCCGCGCTGGTGTACTACCTGCGCCCCGCCATGCTGATGTTCATGCCCGACCGCACCCCCGCCCGCGAGTACGCGCACGGCCAGCGCCCGGCGACCAACCTGACGGTCGCGCTGGGCGTCGCCGGAATCACGGTGTTGGGACTGCTGCCCAACCTCTGGTACGGGTGGGTGGCGGACCCGGCGATCTGGGAGCTGCTGGCGGGGCGGTAGAGGAGCGGCCAGCTTCCAGCGACCAACTAGATAGGAGAGCGGATGCTTCGGCACTCGCTCTCTTTTTGCTGGCGGCTGGAAGCTGGCCGCCTACTCCCGCTGCGCCTGCCCGTACTTCATCCGGTAGCGGCTGCGGCTGGCCGCTTCCAGCAGGTCGGCGGGGGTGGAGGTGTCCGGGCTGGTGGTCGCCGCCCCCACCGAGGCCCGCAGGGGGAGGTCGCGGTAGCTCAGGCCGTCCAGCGAGGCCATCAGGCTGTCCGAGAGGCTCCCGATCTCGGCGGGGCCGACGTTGTCGAGCAGCACGGCGAACTCGTCCGGTCCCCAGCGGAAGACGAGGTCGCCCCGGCGCTTCTGGGCTTGGAGGCGGGCGGCGAGGTCGCGCAGCACCTCGTCCCCGGCGCCGCGCCCGTACTTCTCGTTCACGGCCCGGAAGCCGCTGAGGTCCACCAGCAGCAGGCCCAGCGGGCGCCCGGCGCGGCCCGGCCAGCGGTGCTCGACGGCGCGGGTAAAGGCGAGGCGGTTGCCCATGCCGGTCAGGGGATCGCGGGTGCCCAGCGTCCGCAGGGTCCACCAGCGTTCCAGTGCGACGAGGGCCATGCCCAGAATCGCGGCGACCGAGACGGTCACGCCGGGGAACCAGACGTTGACCAGCCACAGCGGGGCCGCCAGCGCCAGCGTGCCCAGCGCGATGCCGAAGCCCCACAGCCCACCCAGCCACGCGGCCAGTGCCGCCGCCGTGACCGCGAGCAGCGCGACCAGCCAGCCCGGCAGCAGGGTGGGCGGCGGCGCGAGCAGGGTGGACACGGCCTGAGCTTGCAGCACGGGCAGGGGAGTGGGCTGCCCGGCGGGGTCGAGCAGGGTGCTGCCGGGCTCGCTGGCCGCCGTCACCCCCAGGATCACCACCCGCCCCTGGAGGTCTCCGAAACGCACGTTGCCGTTCACCACGTCCCGGAACGGGATGGCGGCGAGGCGGCTGGCGTCGCGCCGAAACTGCCGCAGCAGTCGGGGCTGGGGGTCCAGCGGCACCGTCTGCCCCGCACTCACGGCCAGCTGGCGCGAGAAGCTGGGCAGCAGGTCGCCCGAGGGGTCGGGAAGGGCCGTCCGGAAGCGCCGCACCACTCCACTCGGGTCGGGGTCCAGGGTCACCACGCCCGTGGGGAGGCGCTGGCCCTCCAGGGCACCCAGCGGCTCGCCGGGCGTGCTCGACAGCACCACGTTGGGCCGGGCAAACACCCAGGCGAGGTCCGGCGTCCGCGCCAGCGCCGAGAGCCGGGGGTCGAGGCCCACCGTCTGGACCCCCGCCTGATCCAGCGTGTTCAGGGCCTGCGCGTACAGCTCGGGGGGCCACACGGTGGGCGGCCCATAGTCCCGCAGCGACGTGTCGTCCACCCCCACGACCACCACCCGCCCGTCCGGGGGCGCGGGAAGGGCACGGTTGAGACTGTCCCACAGTCGCCCGTTCTGCGGAAAGAGCAGGCCTGCGCCCAGCCCCAGGAGAGCGGCGGCGGGCACGGTCAGCCGGGAGAGGGGCCGTTCCCCACCGCCCCGGCGGCGCTCAGGGGAGGACCGCATACGCCTCGTTTCCAGCCTCGTCGCGTACGGTGACCCGCACCGGGGTGCCCTCCGGTGGGGCGGGCAGGGGGAGGTCCAGCACGGACGCCCCGTCGGGCCCCACTGCCACCCGGCGGGTCTGGGTGTCCGTGCCCAGCCGCAGGGTCAGCGTGAGGCGCCCGGCGCGGGTCTGGGCAGTGCCGAGGTCGCGCAGGGTGCCCGTCACGCGAAGCAGCCGTCCCTCGCGCTCTGCCCGCAGTCCGGTCAGGGTGGGGGCGGTGCGGTCCACGACGACCGTAACCCGCCGGGTGCGCCGCTGCCCGCGCCAGTCGGCCCGGACTTCCACCCGTGCCTCGCCCTCGGGGAGGCTGGCCCCGGCGAGCTGAAAGCGGCCCGGCTGCCCGGCCACAGGTGCGAGCGGCAGCACCCGGCTTCCTACCAGGGCACTCACGGCCGCCCCCGGCTGGGTGGTCACCCCCAGGACGAGGGACCGCGCCGGGCTGCTTACCGGGTCCAGCCGCAGGACGAGGGGCGTCTGCGCCTGCGCGTCCAGCGCCGAGTTCGGCAGGGGGGTCGCTCTATTCCCGGTCGCCGCCGCAAAGACCCCGAAGGTCTTGCGCAGGCCAGTAACCCCCACCGCGAAGGCGCTGCCCCGCAGCGTGCTCCCCACCAGCGCGGGTTGTCCCGCCCCACTGCGGACCACGTTCCAGGCCTGCCCGCGCAGCAGGCCCAGGGTGGTCGTGCCTGCTTCCGGCCCCGCCGTGGCTGTCAGTTCACTGTTCTCCTGAAGCCGCAAGTAGCCGCCACCCAGAAAGCCCACTTCCGCCCAGGCACCCGCCCCGGTGCTCAGGCGGGTGCCGGGGTCCAGGGTCGCCCCCACCCGCGCCACCGTGCGCGTGCCGCCCGCCGTGAGGTACACCGGGCCGCGCGTGGCCTGCACGCTGGCCCGCCCGGTGCCTGTCAGCCGGGGGGCGTACCAGGGAGCCTCCTCCTCGCGGAAGGCGGTCACCCGGCCGGTGCCCACAGCGATGGCCTGTCCCGCCTTCAGCCGCGTGGCCTTGCCCGCGACCGTCACCCGCGCCCCGCCCGCCAGCACCGCAACCCGCTTGAGGCCCCCCACACCCAGGTCGGCCCGTGCCTGCGCCCCGGCGTCCAGCGTGACGGGTTGCCCCAGCGCCGTCAGGCTCAGCGGCCCCAGCAGCAGGAAACGGCCCTCCTGAAGCTCGGCCCGCCCGCCCGTCACCCGCAGCCGCGAGGAAGGGCCGAGGAGGAGTTTGCCCGTCGTCCCATTGCGAAGGGTGGTCCACACTGCGCCGTCGCCTCCCGTCCGCAGGCCCGCCGTGACGGTCGCGGGAACCCGCAGGGGCACCCACCGACCCCCCGTCAGCGTCTCGGCGCGGCCCTGAAGCTGCTCGGCCTTGACGAGGGGGGATGGGCCGGAAGCCGCGTCCGCTGCCGGTCCCAGCAGCGCCGCGAGCAGGGCCGTGCGCAGGGGCAGGGAGGCGCGGGGCACGGGAGGCAGGCTCATACGGATTCCGGTTGAACAGTGACCACCCTGTTCAACCCGAGCAGAGCGAGAAGGAACACAACGGTCGCCGGGAAAGAAGTGATCCAGCCGGCGGTCTCCCGGTTGAATAACGAATTGGACGGGAACCGCATCACCCGGCCAGTCTACCGGGTCGCCCCTGCCGGGCACTCGGCAAAACACCACGAAGGACCGCGCCCATAGGGAGCCCGCCCTATACTGCCCGCCGTGCTTGTCGCCTTGCAGGACGCCACCAAGGAATATGGCCCCCTCACCGTGCTGTCGGAGATCACCTTCGCCGTGCAGCCCGGCGACCGGGTGGGGCTGGTGGGGCGCAACGGGGCGGGCAAGAGCACCCTGCTGCGGCTGCTGACGGGCGAACTCAAGCCCGACGGCGGCACCGTGCGCCGGGCACCGGGTGTGCGGGCGCGGGCCTTGCGGCAAGACCCCACCTTCCCCAAGGGCGCGACCGTGGACAGCGTGCTGGACTCGGCCTTCCACGACCTCGACGCGCTGGAGGCCGAGTTGAGCCAGGCGGCGGCGGCGATGGCGAGTGGCACCCCCGAAAGCGTGCTGCACCACGAGGCCGTGCTGGAGCACTACGTCCGCCGGGGGGGCTTCGAGCGCCGCAGCCGCAAGGAGGCGGTGACGCTGGCCTTCGGCTTCCGGGGCCGTGAGAATGACCCGGTGGCCGGGCTCTCCGGCGGTGAGCGCACCCGCCTGGGCCTCGCCGCGCTGCTCGTCGAGAACCCCGACGTGCTGCTCCTCGACGAGCCCACCAACCACCTCGATATCGTGATGGTGGAGTGGCTGGAGGGCTTTCTCTCGCGCTACCCCGGCGCCGTGCTGGTCATCAGCCACGACCGCGCCTTCCTGGACGCCGTGACGAACGAGACGGCCTACCTGCGCGGCGGCGGGCTGAGCCTCTACAAGGGCGGCTACACCACCTTCCGCGAGACGCTGGCCGCCGAACAGGAGCAGCAGGCCGCGCAGCACGCGCAGGACGCCAAACAGATCGCTTCTCTCCAGTCCAGCGCCGACCGCATGAAAATCTGGGGCCTGGGCATGAGCAAGCTCGCCCGCCGCGCCAAGGCGATGCAGGCCCGCGTGGACCGGATGCAGGCCCGCGCCACGGCCGCCCCGCCCCCGGAGGAACGCTCCACCCGCATCACTTTCCACGCGCCGGAGAGCGGCGACGTGGTGCTCGACGCCCGGCACCTCACGAAGACGTTGGGCGGCCGGACCCTCTTCCGGGACGTAAATGTGCAACTGCGCCGGGGCGACCGGGTGGCGATCATCGGGCGCAACGGGGCGGGGAAAACCACCCTGCTGCGTGCCCTGCTGGGCATGGACCCCTCCGACGATCCGCGCGGGCGGGTGCTGACGGGCGCCCGCGTCAGCGTGGGCTACTACGATCAGGCGCTGCGCGGGGTGGACCCCGGACGAACCCTCTACGACGTGGCCCGCGAGTACGTGCAAAAGGACTTCGAGGCCCACAACCTGCTGGGCACCTTCCTGTTTCCCTACGACCAGCACGACAAGCAGGCCCGCATCCTCTCGGGCGGCGAGCGGGCTCGGCTGGCCCTCCTCAAGCTCGCGCAGGAGGACCACAACCTCCTCGTGCTCGACGAGCCGACCAACCACCTCGACATGGAGATGGTCGAGGCGCTGGAGGACGCCCTCTCGGCCTATTCGGGCACCCTCCTCATGGTGAGCCACGACCGCGCCTTCATCGAGGGACTGGCCGACCGTCTCTGGCTGATCGAGGACGGCGTGTTCTACGAGTACCCCGGCTGGGCCGACTACCGCGAGAAGCACCGCCCTGCCGTGGTGGAGGAGGTCAAGACCGCCCCGAAGCCGAGCGTGGCGCCTGCTCCGAAGGGCAAGGGCCTGTGGCACCTCAAGCGTGAGGTCGAGGCGCTGGAAGCTGAGATCGCCCGCTTGGAGGCTGACTTGGAGGAGGCCCAGGCGGCCCTCGCCGCCGCCGCCCCGGACGCCGATTTCGTGGCGCTGGGGCAGGCCGCGCACGACCTCGAGGTGCGGTTGGAAGCAAAGATGACCGCCTGGAGCGAGAAGCAGGCCGAGGTGGAGGCGCGGGGGGGATAGGGGCCTGACTCCCCCGTGTCGGCGATCAGATATGCGAAGACCTTAGCGTCTCAAGGTGGATATCGCAGGCGAGCAGCGCACAGGAAACGCCACCTTCGACGTTGACTTCCAGTGTCGTCATGGCTGTATTGGTGTGTAGGCCACGCCTCTCGGCCCAGGCTTCGCGGGTGTTCCAGCCCAGCAGGGTGCAGAGCAGCGCTGTGATCGTCACACCATGCGAGACGATGACGACGTGTTCGCCTGCCTGAAGTGACAGGGCGTCGTAAAAAGCGCGTACGCGCCACGCCACGTCATCCATGCTTTCCCCATCTGGCCCGCCCTGAAAAGGCCAGGCTTCAAAAGCGGCTGCGTCGAGCGCAGCGATTTCTGTAAATGTCAGACCTTCCCAGGTGCCGATGTTCATTTCACGTAGCTGTGGTGTAACGACGGCATTGATGTGCAGCGCCTCTTCAATGGGTGCGGCTGTCTGTCGGGCACGGCAAAGGTCACTGGTGTACAGCCGTGTCGGGGGGCGCTCATGCTGAGCCAGTCGTGCAGCGAGCAGGCGAGCCTGCGCGTGCCCACTTTCATCGAGGGGAATATCCACCCAGCCCTGAAAACGTCCTGCGGCGTTATGAGCTGTACGGCCATGTCGCACGAGTGTCACGAGAGCACTCATTGGGGTTGTCCCATGAGGCGTGTGGCAAGGGCTATATGGGGATCAAGGTTCGGGAGCGGCGCTGCGAAGAGGACGGCAAAAAGGTTGCCGCTGCTGATCTGAATGCTCACACGCTGCATCGTAGATCAGCGAGCGCCACCTCTTACAACCCCGCCGGGTAAGTGTCCGGCACCTCCCCTTCCTCCTCCACCCCGGAGGTCGCGTCCAGCGGCACCAGCGCCGTCGTCCGGTCGAAGTGCACCAGGGCGTCGTACATGGCCGCCGGGCGGGTGTGGACGTAGTGGCTCCAGCGCTCGGTCTCGGGGCGGTAGATCACGCCGATAAAGCGCTGCAAGGTTTCCTCGCCCAGCACGTCCGCTACCTCCGGCACCCGCAGGTCCAGCCAGAAGTCGCCGCCGACCGCGTGCAGCCGCTCTTCCAGGCTGCCCTTCATGCCGGGGCGCACCCGTTTGGTGCGGGCGGGTTCGTCCCAGTCGTCCGAGGCGGTCACGCTGCCGTGGTGGGTGGTCTGCCCGAGGATGAAGGTTTCATCCGGCCACCGCTCGCGCACAAGCTGCCCGAGGTTGAGTTCGCCCCGCGCCCACCCCATCTCGCTCGCGCGGGCGTCTCCCAGGTGCGAGTTGTGCGCCCAGACCACGACTTTTTGCGGTCGCCCCCCAGCCTCGCCGTGTTCGACCAGTGTCGCCAGCGTCTCGGCCATATGCGAGTCGCGGATATTCCACGATTCCTCGCGGCCCCGGAACATGGAGCGGTAATAGCTTTCGGCGTTCTTGGCGAGGCGGGCGTTCTGCTCGGCGTAGAAAAGTTCGTCGCCGCCCAACGGCCCGTGCGCGGTGTCCGGCCCGCGGCGCTGGAGTTCGAGGAGTTGGGCGACGGCGGCGTCCTCGCACGGCTCCTGGCGGCCGTATTCGGTGGCGTACCCGTACGCCTGTGGGTTGTCCCCGAAGTGGTCGAAGCAGGCGTAGCGCTTCCGGGCGCGGCCCGCCGCCTCGGGGTCCACTCCTTCCAGATAGCGCACGACCTCCGAGACCGAGCGGTGCAGGCTGTAGAGGTCGAGGCCGTAGAAGCCCGCCTCCCGCCCTGGGTGCCGCACGCCAAAGTCCCGCAGCCAGCGGGCGAACTCGGCCACGTCCTCGTTGCGCCACATCCAGCGGGGAAAGCGGGAGAAGTCGCTCAGGGCCTCTATCGCGTCCCCGTCTTCCCCCTGGCCGCGCACCCAGCGGTTGACCCGGTAGGCGTCGGGCCAGTCGGCTTCTGCGGCGACGGCGGTAAAGCCCTTCTCCTCAATCAGCCGCCGGGTCAGCCGCGCCCGCTCGCGGTAGAACTCGTGGGTGCCGTGTGAGGCCTCCCCGATCAGCACGAAGCGGGCCTCCCCGATCCGTTCCAGCAGGGCGCCGTAGTCGGCAGAGGCTCCGGTCAGGGGCCGGGCGGCGGTCTGGAGGGGGTCGGTCATGGTCACTCCTGAGGGTGGGCGGCGCGGATCAGGGCCTCGCGCACTTCCTCGTCGGTCGTCTGGGCGAAGTCGCGGTAGAACTGGCCCACGGCCATGAAGTCGGCTGGGGTGTGGAGGCAGATCACCTCGTCGGCCTGGGTTGCCAGGGCGCGGGCCGTCTCGGGTGGGGCGACGGGCACAGCCACGACGACGCGGGCGGGGGAGAGTGCTCGCAGTGCCAGCAACCCCGCCCGCAGGGTCGCCCCGGTCGCCACGCCGTCGTCCACGAGGAGCACAGTGCGTCCGGTGACGGGGGCGGGGGTGCGGCCCTCCCGGTACACCTGCTCCCGGCGGGCGAGTTCGGCGCGTTCTCGGGCTTCTACCGCTGCAATCGCGTCCGGCGTCACCCCCGCGCGGTGAATCAGGTCATGGTTCAGGTAGCGCACGCCCCCGGAGGCGACGGCGCCCATCGCCACCTCCTCGTAACCGGGGAGGCCCAGCTTGCGCACCAGAAACACGTCGAGCGGTGCCCCCAGCGCCCGCGCCACCTCCGCGCCCACGGGGACGCCTCCACGCGGCAGGGCCAGGACGGTGGTATTCGGCCAGGCGCCCCGCTCGCTCAGCCGGGCGGCGAGCTGCTCGCCCGCGTCCCGGCGGTTCAGGAAGGGAGGATAGGACATGGTGGACCTCGCCCCGATTGTGGACAGGTGGCCCGGCCCGCGCCACCCCGACTCGCTTTACCCGGCTGGGGCAGTGGCCTCACGCGGGGCGCCCACAGGGGAGAGCCGCACGAGGAAGGGCGCGGCGAGGTCGGTATTGTCCACCAGCACGCCCGCGTGCCGCTCAGGGTCGGCCTCGCGGAAATACAGGCGATTTCCCTCCACGTAACGCCGGTTGGACTCCGCCTGCGGGTTGGGCGAGCCGTACTCCGGCCCCCGCGCCGCCCCACGCGGCACCGACACCTCGAAGGGGACGCGCAAGAAGACCGAATCGTCCCACACGCCCCGCAACTCCGGGCGGTGCAGGAAGAGACCGTCCACGATCAGGACGCTGCCGGGCAGGGTGACCCGCTCCGGCTCCTGTACGGGCGAGTCGGTGGTGTGGTCGAAGATTGCCGTGTGGTAGCGCCCCGAGCCCCCCGGCCCAAGGGGATCAAGCAGCGCCGAGCGCAGGCCCGCAAGGTCGTAGGAGTCCCGGTAGAACCCCTCCGGCGAGGTGCGGCCCCGGCGGTAGCGCACGGCCCTGGGAGCATGAAAGCCGTCTATCGAAGCTCGGATAACGGTTTGGCCCCTCGCCCGCAAAGCCTCCGCCAATTCGTCCGCAAAAGTGGTTTTGCCCGCGCCGTCCACCCCGTCCACGGCCACGCGCAGGACCGGGGCGGCGGGCTGGGCTTCGAGGCGGTCAGCGAGGGCAGCCAGCAGCCCTGCACGGACGCTCACAGCTTCAGGTCGCCCTTCTCCGTCACGTTCAGGCCCTGCGCCACGTCCCGCGCGGCGGTCTGGCGTTCGCGGTCGAGGTAGGTCTGGGCCTGCGAGACCTCGCGCCCCAGCACCTGAATGGTGTCCTTGAAACGGTCGAGGGCCTGGGTGCGGTAGGTGCTGATCGCGTCGAGCGCCCCATACACCTCGCGGAAGGCCTGCTGAATCACCTGCGGGTCCACCGTCGCGCTGCCCGCCTGCCGCTGAATCTCGGTGGACTGCTGCCTCAGCAGGCTGGCGGTCGAACCGATCATCTTGCCCGTCGTGTCGTTGATCGCCGTGACCTGACCCAGCACCGCCTGCTGGGTGCCCAGCGCCTGCGCGACCATGATGGCGGTCCGCAGCGCACTCACCGTCGTGGTGGTCGCCCGGTCCACCCCCTTGATCAGTTCGAGGTTATTGCGCCGCACGAGGTCGAGGGCGAGGTACCCCTGAATCGCCACCGCGAGTTGCGTCAGCAGGTCGGTCACCCGCTGCCGCACCGCGAACAGCAGTTCCTCCCGGACCACGCGGGCCTTTTCGGGGTCGGTCTGTTCCAGCGTGTGCAGCCGCGTGGTGAGCGCCTCGTCCACCGCTGTCCCGACGTGGGCGTACTGGCGCAGCTTCTGCATGGTTTCCCAGAGGTGGACCTTTTCCGTCTCGATGCTGGCGTTGTCCCGGCGCAGTTCGTCCTGCGAGCGGTAGAGCGTCTCCAGAATCCCGTTGAGGTGGCTCTGGGCGCTCTGGTAGCGGTCCATCGCGCCCACGGCCTTGCGGCCGCCCGGCAGCTTGCGCAGGAAGCCCCGCGCGGTCGGCGTGCGGGTGGGGTCAAGGTCTTCCACCGTGCGCCGCAGGTCGGTCAGGCCCTTGAGGATGTCGCTGCCCTCCGCGAGCGAGCCCGCCTTGGTCGCCCGCAGGGGCCGCTCCAGCATCCGGCTGGACACCTGCGCCGCCGCCCGCTGCTCGGGCACGCCGAGGTCATGCACGGCGTCGAGCTTGCGCTTGAAGTCGGGGCTGTGCGTTCCGGCGTGCAGCACGTCCTCGACAAAGGCCCGCGCCATCGTGTCGAGACGGGTCCGGTCCTCGGCCGAGAGGGGCACCATCTCCGGGGCCTCCTGTGCCTGGACCGGGGCCACCGCCTCGGGCGCTTGCAGCAGGGTGTCGGGCGGGGTCAGGGGGCCGGGCTTGTCAGCACTCATGTCCCACAGTACGCCGGACGGGGGCGGGAAGTTGCGTCGGGGAAAAGGTGAATGAGCGGCCAGTCGCCCGTGTGCAGTCGCCAGCAAAAAGCCCCACGCGCCGGAGCGGGTGGGGTCGGAAAGGGGAGGGAATGGTCAGCGGGCCTGACCGGTGCCGGTACCCGTACCGAGCTGAATCGGGCGCCCTGCCGCGTCCACGAGTTGCACGCGGGTGAAGGTCCCCGGCACCCGCACCAGCGTCCATGGGCTGGTGAGGGCCTGGGTGGTGATCGCCCCCGGTCCCGGAGCACGGATGTTCACGGTCAGGGTGAGGACGCCGTTCTGCACGCTGGCCCCGGTGACCTGAACGCCGTAACCCCCGGTGGGCCGCTGCCCCAGGAAGACGCCGACGACTGTTTCGCCAGAGCGCAGGGTGGGCACGGCGGGCGTCCCGGTCTGGTTGCCGTAGGCGACGCGGTACAGGGCATTCAGCGCACTCTGGGTCGTGGCGACCTGCACGGCGGGGTCGGAAACGGCGGCGTTGGTGCCGCTGGCGAGTTCGGTGACGGTCACGCGGCCTCCGGGAACGGGGGTGACGATAGGGTCGGTGGTCCCCACCGGGGGCGTCGTGGCGGGCGGAGTGGTCGGCGTCTCGGTCACCGTACCCGTCGCTCCCGGCGCGTTGGGGGCGAAGGTGACGAGGCCCGTGGGCAGTCCGGCCTGCGTCAGCCGCCCCAGCACGGCGACCCGCTGCACGGCGGTGCCGACGGTGACGCGCACGCGGCCCTGGGTGGGGTCGAGTTCCAGCGCACTCAGGCCGGGCAGCCCCTGGAGCGCTGCCGCCGCCGCCTGAAGCTGGGCAGCCGTGTAGCCCGACGGGTAGGTGGTGCGCTCCGGCGTGGTCTGAACGGGGACCGTCTGGGTGGGGGCGCTCAGGGGTGTGGCGGGAATGGTATTGACGCTTTGCGCGGCGGCGAGGGTGCCCGCGCCCAGGGTCAGGGTCAGAAGGAGGATCCGGGTCATGGTCCCAGCCTCGCCCGTGGCCGCTGACCGTGCATGAGCGCCCGTATACTCGCGTTCATGATTGATCCCGTCAGCTCGGCGCTGCTGGAGCCAGGGGAGGTCGAGCACCTCGCCCGCCTCGCGCGGCTGCACCTCACCCCCGAGGAGCAGGACACCTTGCGCGGCGACCTCGGCCGCATCCTGGAATACTTCAGGCAGCTCCGCACCGTGGACACCGCCGGGGCAGAGGAGATGCAGCGCCCCGTCACCCTCGTCAACGTCCTGCGCGACGACGTGCCTGGCGAGGTCTTCGCGCAGGACATCGTGGCCGCCCTCGCCCCCGAGATGGAGGGCGGCTTCGTCCGCGTCCCGCGTACAGTGGAGACCGACTGATGCTCGACCTCAAATTCATCCGCGAGAACCCCGAAGCTGTTCGCCACGCCATTCAGGTTAAGGGCGTGACTCTCGATCTGGAGGAATTGCTACGGCTCGACCGGGAGCTGGTGGCGATGAAGCAGCGCGTCGAGGCCCTGCAAACCGAGCGCAACGCGAACGCCAAGCTCGTCCCTAAGGCGTCCCCCGACGAGCGCCCCCAACTTATCCAGAAGGGCAAGGACCTCGGGGAGGAGTTGAAGGCGCTGGAACCCGAACTGCGCGGCGCCGAGGAGCGGCTGCGCGGGCTGCTGCTGCGGGTGCCCAACCTCCCGCACCCCAGCGTGCCAGTCGGCAAGGACGACTCGGCGAACGTCGAACTGCGCCGCGAGGGACAGGTGCCCGAGTTCGCCTTCGTCCCCCTCGACCACGTCGAGTTGCTGGAGCGCCAGGGCTGGAGCGACCCCGAGCGGGTGGCGCGGGTGTCGGGCAGCCGCTCGTACCTTCTCAAGGGCGACGCGGTGATGCTGGAGATGGCGGTGCTGATGTTCGCGATGGACTTCCTGCGCGGGCGCGGCCTGACGCCCCTCTCGACCACCGCGCTGGTGCGCCCCGAGACGTTCGTGGGCTCAGGCCACTTTCCCGGCGGCGAGGATCAGGTGTACAAGGTCGAGGGCGACGAGCTGATGCTGGCCGGAACCGCCGAGGTGCCCGTGAACAGCCTGTACGCGGGCGAGCAGCTCTCGGCCGAGCAACTTCCCATCGCCTATGCCGCCATCAGCGCCGCCTTCCGCTCGGAGGCGGGGTCGGCGGGGCGCGACGTGCGCGGCCTCATTCGCGTCCACGAGTTCCGTAAGGTCGAGCAGTACGTGCTGACGCGGGCCGACGAGGAGGAGGCGCTGGGCTGGTTCGCCCGCATTCTGGAGAACGCCGAGGCGCTGCTGCGGGCGCTGGAACTGCCCTACCGGGTCGTGCAGAACTGCACGGGCGACATGGGCGCGGGCAAGGTCCTGATGTACGACCTCGAAACCTGGGTGCCCAGCGAGGAGAAGTACCGCGAGACGCACTCCTGCTCCTACCTGGGCGACTGGCAGGCCCGCCGCACCGGCCTGCGCTACCGCGACGAGTCGGGGCGGCTGGTCTATGCCCACACGCTGAACAACACCGGGATCGCCTCGCCGCGCATCCTGGTGCCGCTGCTCGAAAACCACCAGCAGGCCGACGGCACCATTCGCGTGCCCGCCGCGCTGCGCCCTTACCTCGGCGGGCGCGAGGTGCTGGGGGTCCCCGTGCGGGAGGCCGCGACAGCGTAGGCGGGAGGAGGAGCGAGCCGAGGCTTTCCGCAGAGGAGGCCCCGGCTTTCGGCTACGATGGACGGGTCCCGCTTCGGGACGGGGCGCATGACAACCGGGGAACAGCGAGGGGGAACAACGAGACGGAGCGTGGAAGCGCCCGGACCGTAACTCCGGGCGCTTCGGAAAGGGGGTGGTCGCTTTGCCTAACCAGCAAAAGCGTACCAGAAAACCCCGCCGGTCACCACTGAAGCCTGCTGAGTTCGCCGCGATTCTCGTGGCGTTCGGCACGGCCCTCAGTGGGCTGGCGGCCCTGATTCAAGCCCTGAGATAAGCCCTCTCGCCCCCCGGTCGCGCCTTTCTTGTGATTTGCGGCGTCAGGTCAGGTGGCCTGGCCCTTTTTTGTGTAGCTTGCCAGAGCATGAAAGGGCGTGTGCGGTCGGCGCTGGTTGTCGGGGCGTTGCTGAGTGGGGGCGTACTCGCGGGCGGTGCGGATGCCCCGATCTCCTGGCTGGGCCAGCGGGTAGACGTGGCGCAAACGGCGTTTTGCCGGGCAAACGAGTGCAGGCTGGAGCGGCAGTTCACGCCGATGGGGTGGCCGCAAGGAGTGGGATACGCTTATCGGTTGCCGCGTGGATGGACCCTAGAGGCTCACGTCCAGCCGGGCGGCTGGGTCAGCAATGTTTTTCTGCTGAAGTACGGGGCGCGAGTGGGCACCTCGCTGGACTTGCGTGAGCGTCGGCTGGCCGCCGAGTTCCTGAAGCTGGCGACCGGGCGGCGCTTTACCCCGCAGGCGGTGGCGAGCTGCATTACGGCCGGGCTGGCTGCGCAGAGGCGCGATCCAGACGTGTACGGCCCCGACCAGCCCCTGAGCCGGTGGACCACTCCGGCAGGCTTGCCCTACAAGGCGCGTTGCGGTGTGGTGGGAGCCGGGCCACTCGGCGTCTGGGCCGGATGGAGGCAGCAGTAGGCCGCCCTCACTCCCACCCGTTACCCTGACCCGCATGGACATTCCGCGTGAGCTGCTCGAAGAGACGCAGGCCCGCTATATCCGCCGTGACCCCGAGCGGGCACAGACCCTGGAGCGGCTGAGCGTGGGCGGCCCGATCAAGGCCGACACGGAACCGCGGGTCGAGGCCCGCTTGGCCCGCCTGGGCGTGCCCCTGCCCGAGGCGCGGGCGGTGGCAGAAGGGCAGGCCGACGGGCTGGCGGTCGCCGCGCGGCTCCCCGAGGACACGCGGCTGCCGCTGGAGCGGGTGCTGGGGGCGAACAACCTCGTCGGCGTGGCTTACCTCGACCTCGCGCGGTCGGCGTCGCGGGCGGTGGGGCGCGTCGTGCTGCGCGACAGCCGGGGGCGGACGCGGGGCTACGGCACGGGCTGGCTGTGCGGCCCCGGTGCCCTGCTCACCAACAACCATGTGCTGGAGGACGCGGCCTCGGCCCGAACCGCCGTCATCGAGTTCGACTACGAGCTGCGATCCGACGGCACCCTGCGCGACCGGGTGACGCTGAACCTCGACCCCGACACGCTCTTTCTGACCTCGGAGGCACTGGACTACTCGCTCGTCGCGGTGGGTGGCGACACGTCGGCCTTCGGGTGGCTGCCCCTGTTCGGCAGCGTGGGGAAGGTACTGGTGGGCGAGGCGCTGAGCATCATTCAGCACCCCTCCGGCGAACCCAAGCAGATCGCCCTGCGTGAAAACCGCCTCGTGGACCTGCTGCCCGACTTCCTGCACTATGAGACGGACACCGCGCCGGGGTCGAGCGGCAGCCCCGTCTTCAACGACGCCTGGGAGGTCGTGGCCCTGCACCACAGCGGCGTGCCGCGCAAGGATGCCCAGGGCCGGACCCTGCGGCGCGACGGCCAGCCCGTGCAGCCCGGCGACCCGGACACGCTGATCGACTGGATCGCCAACGAGGGCGTGCGGATCAGCCGCATCGTGGAGGACCTGCGGGCACGGGCAGAGGGCGCCGCCAGTCCCCTGCTCGCGGGCGTGCTCTCGGCGCAGCGGCCCTCGGTGGCGACCGAACGGCAGAGCGCCGGGGACGCGCCCGTCTTCGACCTCGGTCGCGTGACGGTGGGGGCGGATGGGGTGGCGACCGTGCCCGTCACCCTGCGGCTGCGCGTCGGCGGTGGGGAGGAGAGTGGCCCGGCGCCCACTCCCTCCCGCCCCTACCTCGACCCGGCGGATGTGGAGAAGGCGGCGGCGTACTACGCGGGTCTGCCGAAGGGCGGCACTCCCCAGGCCCGCTTTCAGGCCCTCTCCGACCTCGTGACGCGCACCCACACGCGCACGGTGGGCTACGACCCCGCCGACGAACTCTACCCCTGGGTGGACCTCTGGCCGGACGGGAAGTTGCGCAGCCTCTACTCGGCCCGCGAGCACGCGCCCGAGGAGTTCATCGCCGCCGACCGCGCCACCCAGGAGCGCCGCCTGGTTCTGGCTGCCCGCGAAGGGCTGGACGCGGAGGCGCTGGAGGCCGCGCTGCCCTACAACTGCGAGCATGTAGTGCCGCAGTCGTGGTTCGGCAAGCGCCAGCCCATGCGCGGGGACCTGCACCACCTCTTCGCGTGCGAGCCGGACTGTAATTCCTTCCGGGGCAATACCCCTTACTTCGACTTTCCAGATTACGGCGAGGCCCTGAGAAGCGACTGCGGGCGACGCGAGCCCGGCGAGTTCGAGCCCGCGCACGGGAAGGGGGCGGCGGCCCGCGCGACCCTCTATTTCCTGCTGCGCTACCCCGGCGTGGTGCGCCAGTATTCGGAGCGGCACCTGGCAACCCTGCTGGGCTGGCACGCGGCCGACCCGCCCGGCGACTGGGAGCGCCACCGCAACGCGGCCATCTTCGAGAAGCAGGGCAACCGCAACCCCCTGATCGACCACCCGGAGTGGGCGGAGGAAGTGGCCTGGAGCGAGGGGCTGGGGCGCTGAGGGGACGCCGACCCGCTACCCTACCCCCATGACCCGTCCCCCCACCTCCAGCCGCACCGATAAGGGCGTGCGCGGTTTCGACCTCGACCTGCACGTCGCTTTTGCCCAGGCTCTGCCGCGCGAGCAGGCGCTCGCGGTGCTCGCCGCCGCCGAGGGCTTTACGGTGGACCTCTATGCCCGGCACGACCAGCCCGGCGCTCCGGTGCCGTCGGCCCGCCTGACCGGTCCCCTGCGCGACCCCGACGCCTTGCGGACGGTGCTGGCCGCCTGGCTGCACGGCGAGGCCCGCACCGTGGAGGTCGGCCTGCACGGCTACCTGCGTTCGTCTACCGGGCAGACCGAGTGGGTGCCCTGGCGGCGTAACGTGGTACTGCCCCGCACCGAGGTGGCGCGGGTGCTGTTTGAGGAAGGCGTGAAGTACGTGCTGGAGTGAGGGCGTCCGGCCGCCGTCAGGCACTCAGCGGCAGCACCAGCGCCCGCGCCTTCACGGTGCCGTCAGACTCCTGTTGCAGCACGAAGACGTTTAGCCTCACGTCGGGCCGCAGCAGGTAGGGCAGCAGGGTGGTGTCGAGCGTCCGCAGCGCCCGCACGCCGTGGGCCTCGGCCTCGGCCGGGGGCAGGCCGTGCAAGACCAGCACCGCCCGATCTCCGCTCCGGCTGCGCCACAGGTCGGCGCTTCCCAGGCGGTCGACGCCGTGGTGGTCGCGGTACTCGAAGGGGTGGGCCTGCCGGACAAGCTGCATTGTGGAATCACGCTCCAGGAAAAAGGGGAGAGAAGTCGCCCGCCGCATGGGGCCACGCGGTGGGGGGCGGATGGCCGGGGCAGGCCACGACGCTGGGGTACCCCCCCAGGGTACCGGCGGACGTGGGGGCGGGCGAGTGGCCTTTGTCCCGTGGCCTGACCGGGCCGCAGTCTGGCTCACGGTCGGGCGGGAGGGCGGGACGGCACAATGGCGCGGTGACCCCACCCCATTCCGCGACGGGCGGCGTGCCGGAGATGCTGCGCGAGTACCAGGGCTATGTCCTGGCCCACCGCCTGCGCCGGGCGGTCGGGGGGCGGGTGGCCCCGGCCGGAGAGGTGCTCACGCTAGCGGGCTACGCGGCGCGGCGCATTGAGCGGCAGGACCTCGCCCGGCGGCTGGTGCGTGGTGAGCTGCCGCCGGGGGGGATGGGCAAACTCGACGCGCTGTCCGGCGAGCTGATGTTCGGCTTCTGGCTCAATCCGGCGGAGGTGGCCGCCTTTCTGCGGGCGGCGCTGCGGCAGGGCGGACATCCGGCGCTGGGTGATCCCCACGCCTTTGCCGACCTGCTCAGCCCGGAGGAGCGCGAGCGGCTGGGCGAGACGGGCGTGCGGCTGGTGTGCGCCCACCACCTGAGCTGCCTGACCCTGGCCGCCCCCATGCTCGACCCCGACGCGCTCGCGGGCGTCTGGGCACGGGTGGAGGCGACCACGCCGCCCCTGTTCGTGGACGAACTCGCCCGGTTGGGGCAGGCCGGATGACGCGGAGGACCGGGTGACGGGGCTGGGCGACCTGCTGCGGACGCTGCTGCCCCGCCCCTGCCCCGGCTGCGAGGCCCAACTGGGCCGCGAGCGCGGGCTGTGCCGGGCCTGCCGCGCCGCGCTGACGCCGCGTGTGGAGACACATTCGCCCCTCTCGTCCCGGCCCACGCCCCACCTCGTCACCCTGGGGCCGTACCGGGGCGTCACCCGCCGGGGCGTGCGGGCGCTCAAGTTCGGCGGAGCGCGGGACCTCGCGGGGGCGCTGGGGGAGAGGTTGGCGGCGGGCGTGCCGCCGGAGTGGGGAGTGCGGGCGGTCGTTCCCGTCCCACTCCATTCCTCCCGCGAGCGCGAACGCGGCTTCAATCAGGCCGAGTTGCTGGGGCAGGCAGTCGCCGCCGAACTGGGGGTGCCCTGCGTTCCGGCGCTGCGCCGCACCCGTGCCACCGCCCAGCAGGCCCGGCTGCACGCGGCCGAGCGCGGGGCCAACCTCGCCGGAGCGTTCCGGGCCGACATGCGGCGGCTGCCCACTGGTCCGGTCCTCCTGCTCGACGACGTGCTCACCACCGGGGCTACCCTGATCGCCTGCCGCGACGCCTTGCACGCGGCGGGCGCGGGGCCGGTCTACTTCGCGGCCGTTGCCCGCTGATCCGGATTTCGGTGGAGCAGCGGCGCCATACCCGCGGCACCCGAGCGAGCAGGCAAAGCATGGCGTTCAGCAGGGAGGCGCCGGGGTCCGCAGCGGGGAGTGGGCAGAGGCCACCCGCGCCCCCTAGCCGTCCCGGCGCTCGGCCCCCGAGCGCACGAGCACCACCACGGCCAGGCCGATAAGTGCCCCGAGCACTGTTTCGGCCGCGCGGGCGGTGAGCAGTGCCGCCGGGTCCCCCGGTTGGGTGAGCTGGGTCATGAGCAGGGCCAGCGGCGTGACAAACAGCAGGGACACGCTGTAGTTGCGGGTGACGAACACCTCGGCCAGGAATTGCAGCACCACGATCAGCCCGACCAGCAGCCAGGGACTCGGCGGAAGCGCCAGCACCACCGCCGCCACCCCGACGCCGCCCAGCGTGCCCACGATGCGGTGCAGGCCCCGCTGCACCCGGCCCCGGTGGTCCTGCGCGGAAATCGGCGCCACGGCCGCCACCATCGCCCACGCGCTGTGCCCGAAGGGGGAGAGTAGGCCCGCCGCGCCACCCAGTCCTGCTGCCAGAACGTGCCGCAGGCTGTGCCAGCTCAGTCCGGCCTCGTCCAGCGGGCTGGGGGACGGCGGCTGGAGTTCGTCGGGGCGGACCCGCTCGGAGAGCAGCGCCCCCAGCACGCCCAGCCCCAGGCAGAACACAGCGGTGGCGGCGGCCACGCCGAGCGCCTCCCCGAAGGGAGCGGGGCGCGACAGGCCCGCGATGCTGGTCACGGCGAACACGAAAAACAGCGACCCCGCCGGGCGCAACCCCAGCGCGGCGGCAAGGACCGCCCCCACCCCCGACACCAGGGCACCCGCCAGCGTCACCCCCCAGGGACCGGTGCCCGTCTGGGCCAGCCAGATCCCCAGGGCCTCGCAGGCCAGCAGCAGCGCCGCGCTCGTGCTCTGGTGCCGCAGCCGCGTGCCCAGCGGTTCGTGCCGGGCATAGATGCCCGTAAAGGCCGCAAAGGACGCGTAGATGCTCAGGTCCAGCCGTCCCCACCACAGCAGGGTCAGCAGCGGCACCGCCACTCCCAGGGCGATGCGCCCGGCAGGCAGGTGGTCGCGCTGGGCCGGACCCAGCCTCAGCAGTTCACGGATCATGGGTCGCGCACCTCCGGAAGCCCGGTGGCCCCCTGTTTCACCAGGCAACAACGGGACAGTGTACGGCCCCGGGGCGCGTCTCGGGCCGGTCCTCACCCGCCTCCCGCTCCCAGCCCTCACCGTGGGGCATGACCCGCAACACCGATCCGAAGGACCACCGCACCTCCAGCGAGGGCAACGGCCAGGGCAAGCGCAACCCCGGCGGCAACAAGCCCAGCGCCGACGACGAGAGCGGCGGCGGCAAGACAAACAAGAAGGATTCCTGATGCTCCCCACGGGCGCGGCGCTCACCTTGGCCCCTTACGCTGACGGCATGAAGCGTGCCTTGCTCCTTGCCCTCGCCGTCAGTCTGCCCGGTGCGGCGGCGGCCCAAACCCTTACGGCCCAGCCCCTCACCGTCCTTGACGACAAGCGCCTGCCCTTTACCCTGCAACTGCCTAAAAACTGGTACGGCTTCAAGGCTGAAGACGGTGCCCAGGGTGTCAGCGTGGTGTCGGCGCAAAAGCCACCCGCCACCCTGATGCGCTTCCTATTTCTGAACAAGGGCGGCAAGAACGCCGACCTCGGCACCGAATTCCGCAACTTCGAGGCGGGCGTGAAGGGGTCGGGCGGAAGCCTCCGCCTCATCGGCGGCAAGAACAGCACCTACGGCGGGGTGCGCGGTGCCGAGCGCGTTTACGCCCTGGGGCACAGCGGCGGTGAGTTGCGGATGCGGGTGTGGTTCGGCAACGGCGCGAAGAACCTCTATTCCTTCCAGGTCACGGACAGCGCCTCCCGCTTCGCGAAGAGTGACGCCCTCTTCAAGCGGGTGCTGGGCACCGTGCGCTTCCGGTGACCGGGGTGCGCCGCCTGCTGGCGTGTCTGGGCTTGGCGCTGCTGGGCATGGCCGGGGCGGGCAACCGCCTGGATGTGGAGCGGGTCGCCTTTTCCCCCGACGGCACCCGCGCCCTCGTCGTGGAGGCCGGGAGTCTGGACGGCAGCGGCTTCGGAACGGCCCGGCTGTGGGTGCTCAGCACGACCACGGGGGCGGTGCTGCGCCGCGTCCAGGCCCAGGCGGACTCGCCCGACCCCGCCCCGGTCGTGGCCCGGCTGCTGCGGCAGGAGGCCGGAGTGCTGCGGCTGCACGCCCTGAATCCCGCGCGGGTGGCCCGGCCCGTCTATGCCCGGACCTTCCCGGTGATGGCCCCGGTCTGGACCGAGGGGGTGGGGGCGGGGACGGCCCTGATTCGGCCCATTCGGCTCTGGAGCGTCCCGGTTCCCGTCAGCCTCAGCGTGCGCCCGGTGGGATCGAGCTGCCGCTGGGGAGAGATGTTGCCGACCGGGGAAGGGCCTGCCGGATTCACCCTGACCGTGCGCGATCAGGTCATCCACAGTGACCGCACGTTGCCGCCGGGGCGCGAGTGCGCCGCCCGCTACGCCCTCGACCGGGCTTACGTGCAGGGCAACCGCGCCGTGTTCATCGTGCGGGCCTACACACCGGGCTTCGAGGGGCCGAATGCGGACGTGGTGCCGGTGGCGGCGCGGCTGCGGTAGGGGCAGGGAGAGAGGGGGCGCGGAGTGTCTTCTCCCGCGCCCCCTCTCCCTTACACCTGTCCCGCCACCCGTTGCATGATCGCCCGCACCGCGTCCAGTTCGTCCTTGTTGATGGAGTGGCCCAGGCCCGGATACACCCGGTCGTCCACCGCCGCTCCCCGCGAGCGCAGGTGTGCGGCGCTTTCCTGAAAGCGCGAGAGGGGGATGTGGGCGTCGTCGGGTGCCACGCCCATAAAGACCGGGGTGCCTGACAGGTCGCCGGACTGGTCGAGCGTGATCAGGCCGCCGCTGAGGGCCACCACGCCGCCCAGGGGTCGCCCGGAGCGGCTGGCGTATTCCAGCGCGAGGCACGCCCCCTGCGAGAAGCCGCCCAGCACCACGTTCTGCGGCGGGATGCCCTGCGCCTCCAGCTCGGTCAGCACCGCGTCCACCGTCGCCAGCGCCCGGTCGAGGTGGGGCTGGTTCTTCTCCACCGGGGCCAGGAAGGACAGCGGATACCACGTGTTCCCCGGCGCCTGCGGGGCGAGGTACGCGAAGGCGCTCAGGTTCAGCTCGTCCGCGAGGCTCAGGATGTCCGGGGCCGTTCCCCCCCGCCCGTGCAGCAGCACCGCCGCCACCCGCGCTTCCCCAAGGGGCCGCCCGGCGGTGTGCACCTCGATGCCGGATTCTCCCGACTCCGTGACGGGCGCGGCGGCGCTCAGGTCGCGAGAGCCCAGCGTATTTCCGTACTCGCGGTTCACGATCTTCGGGACGTGGGCCTCAATGGTCGCGCGGCGGTCCTCGTACCAGGCGGGGAGCTTGAGGTGCTTGCCGAGTTCCTCCACCGCCTCGTCGTCGGGGAATCCGGGCGCGTCGGTGGCGATCTCGAACAGCACGCCGTTCGGCTCGCGGAAGTAGATGGAGTGGAAATACTGGCGGTCCTGCACGGGCGTGGGGCGGTAGCCCACCTCGGTCAGCCCTGTCAGGTACGCCTCCTGCTCAGCGTCGTCGCGAGTCCGCAGGGCGACGTGGTGAATGCTGCCCGCGCCGAAGGTGCCGCGCGGCTTTCCGGGCCGCTCCACCACGTCCACGTAGAGGCCCACGCCGTCGCCGCTGCCCCGGAAGCGGGTGCGCGTGCCCTCGGGGTCGGCCTCGCTTCCGGCCTCCGTGAAGCCCAGGTGCCCCACCAGCAACTCGCGCACCGCGCCCGTGTCACGCACCCACGCGGTCACCGAGTGGAAGCCGCGCAGCTCGTGTTCGGCGGGGACCGGGCTGGCGGGCCAGGGTTCGACGGGCTGGCCGTCCTCGAACACCAGTTCGACCCAGGTGCCGTCGGGGTCTTCGACCGTCAGGACGGGCTGCCCGAAGCGTTCGGAGCGGGTCGGCGCGAAGCCCTGCTCGCGCAAGCGGGCCTCCCAGTAGCCGTCGCTCCCGCGCGGGGCGCTGTAGGCGGTCGCCACCACCTCGCCGTTGCCGCGCACGCCCTTTTTCGCGCCCGGCCAGGGAAAGTGGGTCATGATCGTGCCCGGCTGCCCGGTCAGGTCGCCGTAGTAGAAGTGGTAGGTGCCGGGGTCGTCGAAATTGACCGTCACCTTGACCAGCCGCTGCCCCAGCGTCTGCGAGTAGAAGTCGATGTTGCGCTGCGGGTCGGAGGCCATCACCGTGACGTGGTGCAGACCCTGCACGGGGGTGGTGCCTGGAATGGGAGAGAACGTCGTCATGCCCCAGTATAGTTCAATGTTGAACGATTTTGGGTGGTGCGAGCCAGATTGAGGCCGGGAGAGGATCAGCGCCGGGCCGTCGGCGTCAGTTCGGCCGCCTCGCCCATCAGCGACCGTCCCAGCTTGCGGGAGAGAGCCGCAAGTTGGCCGAGTTCGTCGGGGGTCAGCCCGGCGAAGACCTCGCGTATGCTGCGGACGTGTCCCGGCAGCACCCGCGTGATCAGGGCCTCACCCTCCCCGGTCAGGAAGACGTTGGTCACCCGGCGGTCGTGGGCATCGCGCTCGCGCCGCACCAGCCCATCGCGCTCGAGGTTGTCGATCACCAGCGTGAGGTTGCCGCTCGAGCGCAGAATCTTTTCGGCAAGCTGGCGCTGGCTCAGCGGCCCGAGGTGGTACAGGGCTTCGAGAACCCCGAACTGGCTCACCGTCAGCCCGTGCTCCGCGAGGTGCCGGTGAGCCGTCGCCTCGGCCGCGTGCGCGGCCCGCCACAGCTTGATGTAGGCGTCGAGCGCGGCGCGGTCTTCGGGGGTTCCGGCATAACGGGTGGGCATCTCCCCGCCATGGTCGGGCATGGGGGCGCCGGGGGCAAGGGGAGGTGCCCCCGGCGCCCAGCCCACCGTCAGGAGGGCTCGCCCGCCGCGCGGCGCTCCTCGGTCGCCAGCCGCACGCACGCCGCGAGGCCCTGCATCGCCACCCGGACCTCCTCCAGCGGGGGGCGCGTCGGCGCGAGGCGCAGGTTGCGCCCGGTGGGGTCCTGCCCGCCCGGATAGGTCGCCCCGGCGGGCGTGAGGCTGACCCCGGCCGCGTCCGCCAGCTCGACCACCCGCGCCGCGACGGGCTCGGCGGTATCCAGGCTGATGAAGTACCCCCCGCGCGGCATCCGCCACGTCGCGTACTCGCCCCCGCTGCCCAGCTCGGCCCGCAGCACCTCGTCCACGGCGCGGAACTTGGGCGCGATCAGGCGGGCGTGGGCCTGCATTAGCCCTTCCAGCCCACCGGGGTAGCCCTCCAGAAACCGGACGTGCCGCGCCTGCTCGACCTTGTTGGGGCCGATGCTCTGGGCGTTGAGGTAGCCCGACAGCCACTTCACGTTGTCCTCACTGCTGCCCACGAAGCCCAGCCCCGCGCTGGCGAAGGTGATCTTGGACGTGGAGGCGAAGACGAAGGCGCGGTCGGGGTGCCCGGCGTCCCGCGCCAGCGTGATCAGATTGACCGGCTCGTCGCGCTCGGTATCGGAGAGGTGGTGCGCCCGGTAAGCGTCGTCCGCGAAGACCGTGAAATCGGGAGCCGCTGCCCGCACCGCCATCAGCCGCCGCGCCTTGTCCGCGCTGATGCTCTCGCCGCCGGGGTTGGAGTAGGTCGGCACGAACAGCACGCCCTTGACCGAGGGGTCCCCCGCCGCCAGCCGCTCGATGGCTTCCACGTCGGGGCCGTCGGGCTGCATGTCCACCGGGAGCATTTCGAACCCCAGCGTTTCGAGGAGCTGGAAGTGACGGTCGTAGCCGGGCACCGTCACGATCATCTTGGGACGCTCGTGAATCCAGCCCCCCTCAGAGCCGCGCAGCCCGTGCAGCAGCGCAAAGGTCAGCACCAGCCCCTGGAGTTCCAGGCTGGAGTTGTTCCACACGACCAGGTTCTCGGCCTTGAGGTCGAGGTACCCGGCGAACAGCGCCCGCGCCGAGGGCAGGCCGGTGGCCCCGCCGGGGTAGTTCCGCAGGTCGAGGCCATCCATCTTCACGTCCTCCTCGCCCAGCGCGGTGAGCAGGCCGTTGGAGAGGTCGAAGTCGGCGTCGGAGGGCTGGCCGCGCTGCATGTTGAGCTTCAGGCCCCGTGCCCGGAAGGCGTCATAGGCGGCGCGGGCCTGCTCCAATGCCGGGGAGGTGGCGTGCTTGGTCATGCCCCCACGTTACCCGCGCGGGGCCGGGGAGGGGAGGGGGTTGGTTAGGAGGCCAGTCCCGCGTAAGCCTGCCTGAGCTGTTCGGCCAGTGCCTCGCTGTCCTCCGGCGCCAGAGGTAGCACCGGGGCGGGGACGGCGTAATGGGCCGGGTAATCCGGGTCCGTGAAGGTTTGCCCCGCGAACTCTCTCGGTCCGCTGTAGCGCGGAATGACGTGCAGGTGAATGTGGCGGTCCTGGTTTTGCAGGAAGGCGTAATTGAAATGTGCGGGCGCGAACACAGTTCCCAGCGCCCCGGTCGCCCGCCTCATCACGGAATACAGTTCATCCCACTCCTCCGGGTGCAGGTCAGGCACGGCCTCGGCGTGACGGCGCAGCACCAGCATCAGCTTGCCCAGCAAGTTCTGGTTGCGGTTCAGCACGACCGTCCAGTGCTCCGCTTGAGCGATGACCGGGCCGAGCGTGGGCGAGCAGAGGAGGCAGGGGGTCGTCATGCCGCACGTTACCGGCAGGGGAGCAGGCTTACACTGCCCCATGAATCTCCGTTCCTCCCTGCGTCTGATGCTGGCCGCCCTGCTCGGCGGCTTCGCGTTCCTGCTGGGCTGGACGGCCTTCCCAATCATTGAGAAGGGCGCGTCTTGGCGGCCCTTTATCGCGGTCGCGGGAGGGGTCGTCGTGCTGGCGCTGATGCTGGGTTGGCTGGTCGCGCGGGGCTGAGCCGGGCGCACGCCTTCAATGATTTGCCCTATCCTGCGGCGGCTCTCCACGTTGGGGAGCGTTGCCCCCGCCCTCTTTTTCCGGCTGTGCCCAACAGGAGACTTCCAATGCAGTACGTCGTATCCCGCCCCCGCGTGGGCGTTTTTATCGATACCCAGAACCTCTACCACTCGGCCCGCGACCTGCTGGAGCGCACCGTCAACTTCGAGACGATCCTGCGCGAGGCCGTCGCCGGGCGCGAACTCGTCCACGCGATCTCGTACACGGTCGAGCGCGAGGGCGAGGCGACCGCGCGGCCCTTCATCTACAAGCTCTCGGCGCTGGGGTACAAGGTGCGGCGCATGAACCTGACCCTGCACCACGTCGCGCAGGACGGCCGCGCGATCTACGAGGGCAACTGGGACATGGGCATCGTGGCCGACATGGTGCGGCTGATGGACCACCTCGACGTGGTGGTGTTGGGCAGTGGCGACGGCGACTTCACCGACATCGTGGAGGTCTTGCAGGAGCGCGGCAAGCGGGTCGAGGTGATCGCTTTCCGCGAGCACACCGCCCAGAAGCTGATCGACGCCGCCGACCGCTTCACGCATCTGCCCGACCTCGACGGGGCGCTGATGCCTGCCCGCCAGAAGAACGGAGCCAAGCCCAGCAGTGACGAGGCCTGACCCCGACGCCGTTCTGGCCCGGCTGCACTTCGAGTTGCCCGAGTCGCGCATTGCCCAGACCGGGGCCGAACCGCGAGACTCCTCACGGTTGATGGCGGTCGGGGAGGGAATCGAGCACCACGTTTTCCGCGAGCTGCCTGACCTCTTGCGGCCCGGCGACCTCCTCGTCTTCAACGAGAGCCGGGTGATTCCCGCCCGTGTGATGGCCCGCAAGCCCGTGGTGAATGGCCTGGGCGGCGGCCAGATTGAAGTCCTGCTGCTGCGCGAGGAGGAGGCGAACGTCTGGTCCGCCTACCTCAAGCCCGCCAAACGCGCCGGGAACGAACTCTGGCTGGGCGAGCACAAGGCCGAGGTTGTCGGCGTGCTGGAGGACGGCGCCCGGCTGCTGCGGTTCGAGCATGACATCAAGCCCCATCTGGACGAGATCGGGCGGTTACCCCTGCCCCCCTACATCGCGGCGGGCGATTCGGACGAGACGTGGCGCGAGCGCTACCAAACGGTCTACGCCCGCGAGCCGGGCAGCGTGGCGGCGCCCACGGCGGGCCTGCACTTCACGCCGGAGTTGCTGGAGCGGCTGGAGGCGCGGGGCATTGAGCGCGTGGCCGTCACCCTGCATGTCGGGGCAGGCACCTTCAAGCCGATTACCGGGCCGGTGGCTGAACATGTCATGCACGCCGAGCGCTACACCCTCGGGCAGGCGACGGCGGAGGCCATCAACCGGGCCAAAGCGGAGGGCCGCCGGGTGGTCGCCGTGGGCACCACCACCGTCCGCGCCTTGGAAAGCAGCGCCCAGGAGGACGGCGCTGTGCGCCCCGGCGAGGGGGACACCCGCATCTTCATCACGCCGGGGACGCGGGTGCGGGTGCCCGACCTGCTCGTCACCAACCTGCACTTGCCCGGCTCCACGCTGCTGCTGCTCGTGGCCGCCTTTGCCGGAGAGGAACGCATCCGGGCGGCCTATGACGTGGCGCTCGCGGAGGGCTACCGCTTCTACTCGCTGGGGGACGCGATGCTGCTGGAGAATCAGGGCTAGCCGCCTCCGTCCAGGCTCCGAATCAGCGTGACCGTCGCTGCCTCCCGGACAAATCCCAGCCGCCCGTTGATGGCGAGCATGGGGCGATTGCCGGTGTGGTTGCTGGTGCGCGAGTGGGTGTAACCCCGCGCGAGGGCCGCCCGCGCCGCCGCCAGCTTGAGGGCCAGCCCCAGCCCATGCCCGCGCCACGCGGGAAGCACCCCGGTCAGGCCGTTGTGCAGGGTGCCGGGCCGGGCGGGGAGGGGCTGGGCCAGTTGGCTGGTGCCGACCCACTCGCCATCTGGGGCGACGGCCACGAACAGGCCCTCACGCTCAATGCCATTCCCAATCCGCCGCTGCCACACCTCGAAGGGCCAGGGTTCAATGGGTCGGGCGCTGGGCACGTCCGCCAGCAGGGCAATGGTGAGGTCGTAATACCGCCGCTGCTGCGCCTCATCCCAGGGGCCGAGGTCGGTCAGGGGGAGGAGTCGGAACCCGGCTTCCCGCACCCTTGCCTCCTCATCCGCAAAGGCCGCGAAGTCCAGCGCCCGCAGGTCGAGGGTCGAGGGCCACATCCGGTCGTGTTCCTGCCAGCCGTGCGCGAGCAGGAAGGGGAGGTCGGGGGTGTCCTCCTTCACGCGGGTGACGGCTACCTCAGCGCCCGCCGCCGTGACGGTCGCCAGCCCTTCCGCCCACAGCGCCTCCCGCACCGCGTCGTCGGGTCGCAGGGTGTGGATGACGAGTTGCAGCCAGCCCTCGAAGCTGTCCATGCGGGGCAACTCGGTTTCCAGGGCGCCCACGATCTCCCCGCCTTCCCACGCGAGGCGCCGGGTGTGGTGCTCGCCGGGAGCGCGGGCGGCGTCGAGGCGGTGCAGATCGGCGGCGGAGATGGGCGTATCGGGGGTCGCGGCGGTGACAGCGGCGGCGAAGGCTTCCGCATCGGCGGGCTGGAAGGTGAGGTGGGTGGGCGGGGCGGCACGTTCCATAGGACAGGACAGCATAGGTGCCGGGCGTCCGCGCATCCGCCGTTTGGCGCAGGGCCGGGTCGGCCAGCCTCTCTATACTTGCCCCCATGACGCAAGCGCCCCCCGCGCCCGTTCAGAGCGACAACCCGCTGCTGAACGTCGGCTTCCGTATTCCCTTCGACCAGATCCGCCCCGAGCACGCCGAACCTGCCGTGGACACCCTGCTCGCGCAGACGCGGGAGCGCCTGGACACGCTGGCGCGGGCAGGCGAGCGCGACTACGCCGACTTCATGGTCGACCTCGACACGCTGACCGAGCAGCTCGACACCGTGCGCGTGATCGTCGGGCACCTCGACAGCGTGGTGACCAGCCCCGAGTGGCAGGCCGCCAAGCGGGCGATTCTGCCCAAGGTGACCGAGTTCTACACCAATCTCAGCCTCCATCCAGGGCTGTGGACGGCGCTGAAGGGCTTCGCGGAAACGGACGCCGGGCGTGGCCTCGACCCCGTGCGGGCGCGGCACCTCAAGCTCACGCTGGACGAGTTCCGCCGCCAGGGGGCCGATCTGCCCGACGCGGAGAAGGCCCGGCTGCTGGAGGTCAATACCCGGCTGGCGCAGATTACCAATGACTTTTCCAAGAACGTGCTGGACGCGACCGCCGCTTTCGACCTCTATGTGCCCATCGAGCGGCTGGCCGGAGTGCCCGAGCGCGTGAAGGAGGCGACCCGCCTCGACGCCGAGAAGCACGGCCAGGAAGGCCACCGCCTGACCCTGCACCTGCCCACCCTGGAACCCATCCTGACCTACGCCGACGACCGCGAACTGCGGCGCGAGCTGTGGCTGGCGCAGAACTCGGTCGGCACGCAGGAGGGCCGCGACAACCGCCCCCTCGTTGGCGAGATTCTGCGGCTGCGGCGCGAACAGGCCCGGCTGCTGGGCTTCCGCGACTTTGCCGACTATGTGCTCGAAGACCGCATGGCGGGCGGCGGCGAACGCGCCCTGACCTTCGAGCGCGACATGGAAGCCCGTGTGCGCCCCTTCTACGAGCGCGAGAACGCCGAGCTGGAGGCCTTCTACCGCGAGCAGGTGGGAAGTGACGCCCCGGCCCTGGAAGCCTGGGACGTGGGCTACTGGGCCGAAAAGCAGCGGCAGGCCAAGTACGCCTTCGACGAGGAGGCGCTGCGGCCCTACTTCGCCATGGACAGCGTGCTGTCGGGCCTGTTCGAAATCTGCCGCCGCGTCTTCGGCATCACGGTGACCGAGGCCGAGGCTCCCGGCTGGCACCCCGAGGTGCGCTACTACGACATCCGCGACGAGGGGGGCACGCACCTCGCCTCCTTCTACACCGACTGGTTCCCCCGTGACACCAAGCGGGCGGGCGCGTGGATGAATGCCTTCCTGACCGGCGGCCCCCGCGAGGACGGCGTCGAGCCGCACCTCGGCCTGATGTGCGGCAACATGACCGCGCCCAGCGGCGATACGCCCGCGCTGCTCTCGGTGCGCGAGGTCGAGACGGTCTTCCACGAGTTCGGCCACCTGCTGCACCACGCGATGTCGAACGTGGAGGTTCGCTCGCTCAGCGGCACCCGCGTCGCCTGGGACTTCGTGGAGCTGCCCTCGCAGATCATGGAGAACTGGGTGCTGGAGCGCGAGGCGCTGGACCTCTTTGCTCGCCACTACCAGACCGGCGAGCGGCTGCCCGACGAGCTGTTCGAGAAGCTGGTCGCCGCCCGCAACTACCGCGCCGCGAACGCCACCATGCGCCAGCTCTCCTTCGGCACGGTGGACCTCGAACTGCACGTCACCTTCGATGCCGACGCGCCGGGCGCCGACCCGGTCACCTTTGCCCGTGACATCATGGCCCGCTTCTACCCCTACGCGCTGCCGGAGGATTACGCCCGCATCGCGCAGTTCGGGCACCTGTTTTCCAGCCCGGTGGGGTACGGGGCGGGGTACTACTCGTACAAGTGGGCGGAAGTGCTCGATGCCGACGCCTTTTCCCGTTTCGCGCAGGAGGGCATCTTCAACCGGGAGACGGGGCGCTCGTACGTGGACACGATTCTGAGCAAGGGCAACAGCAAGGACGCGGCCGAGCTGTACCGGGATTTCATGGGGCGGGACCCGGATGCGGAGGCGCTGCTGCGGCGGAGTGGGTTGGTCGAGGCTTAAACGTCGTTGTTGGCTTTGGGCCTCTGCCTTCGGGTGGGGGTCTTTTTTGTTGGCAGGGGGTCTTGATCCGTCTTGCCCCCACCCCCCAGCCCCCTACCCCCGAGGGGGCAGGGGGAGCGGCGCTGCGCTGGGCAAAGGTCGTCCCCCCATCGTCGGCTCCGCTTGCCCCGCCCCCGTTCCCCCCTCCACGCCATCCTTCCGCCCAATTGGAAGGCCTCGGCGCTGACGCGCCGAACGGCTCGTCTGCCTGGAAAGTGGACTCGTTGGGTGGGGACGCTTCGGGCGGCAGACACAGGGAAAAGAGGGCTTTAGCGAGAACGGCGATTGACCCCTCGCTCCTCGCAGGTGACTCATAGAGCCGCGAAGCAACGGGGTGACTTGCAAAGCTGCGAAGCAGACTGGCACAGCTCCGCAGGAGAGGGGGCGTGCGACCATCCCCATCTCCCTTCCCCCGCCCCCTTTTCCCTCCCATGCCCTACCATCTCCCCGTGACCCTGGACTGGCGCGAACACGCCTCCGCGCGGCGGGCGCGGCCTCCGCAGGTGCGCGGCGCGGTGGCGCGGCCCCGGCTGCTCTCGCTGCTGAACTCGGCGCGGGTGCTGAGTGTGGTGGCTCCCGCCGGGTACGGCAAGACGACGGCGCTGGCGGCGCACCTGCCCGAGCTGGGGCGCTCGGCGTGGCTCACGCTGGACGTGGACGACGCCGACCCGCAGGTGTTCGTGGCGGGGCTGGCGGTGGCGGTCGCCGGGCTGCCGGGCGGCGAGGAACCGGGGGCGCTGCTGGACGCGGGCGCCACCCCCCGCCGGGTGGCCGCGCGGGTGGCGGACGTGCTGGACGCGGCCGGAGCGCTGCTCGTGCTGGACGAGGCCGGGCACCTCGCCGGGCCGCTGGCGGGGGACGTGCTGCGCGAACTGCTGGGGGGGCGGGTGGCGCTGCTCTCGCGGCTGCCGCTGGAGCATCCGGCCCTGACCCGGCTGGAGGCGGAGGGCGACTTGCGCCGCCTCAGCGCCCCCGACCTCGCCTTTACCCGGCAGGAACTGGGAGCGCTGCTCGCCGCGCAGGGGGTGACGGCGAGCGCGGAGGAGGTGCGGCTGGCGCATACCGTCACCGAAGGGTGGCCCATCGCGGCCCGCTTTCTGGCGCAGGCGGCGGCGCAGGGGCGGGTGCCCCTCTCGGCGCTGGCAGAACTGGACGGCGGCGAGGCGCAACTGGCGACCCTCTTCACCTATCTCGCGCAGGAGGTGCTGGGGCCGCTGGACCCCTCGCTGCGGACGCTGCTGACGCGGGGCAGCGTCTTCGAGGAACTCTCGCCGGGCCTGCTGGAAGCCGTGCTGGACGTGCGCGAGGCCGCCACCCTGCTGGGGGCGCTGGAGCGTGGCGGCACCTTCCTGACCCGCACGGGCGAGACGTACCGGGCGCACCCCCTGCTCCGGGCGCACCTGCGCGGGCTGCTCTCGCCGGGCGAGGCGCGGGAGGTCGCGGCGCGGGGGGCCGAGTACTTCGAGCGCACCGGGCGGCCCCGGCGGGCGCTGGCGGCGCACCTCCAGGCTGGGAATGCGGCGCGGGCCGCTGAACTGCTCGCCCACTTCGGCGGGCACTGGCTGGAACAGGGGCGGGTCACGCTGGTGGGCCGCAGCCTGGCGCGGCTGCCGGGGGAGGCGTGGACGCCCGCCCTGCACGCCCTGAGCGGCGACGCCCGGCGGCTCTCCTCGCGCTATGCCGAGGCGCTGGCCGCCTATGCGCAGGCGGATCCCCTCGCGCGGGCACTGGGAGAGGCGCAGGTGGCGCTGGACACCGTGCAGCCCGAGCACGCCTGGGGAGCGCTGGACACGGCGGCGGCCCTGGCCCCCGATCAGGACACCCAGGCCCGAATTGCCCGGATGCGGGCCGAGAACCACCTCAACGCGGGCGACCTCGCGCGGGCGCTGGAGCTGGCTCCGGCCCTGGCCCACGGTGCCCGCTACGCCCTGCGCTCCGGCGACCTCGCGCGGGCACTGGACCTCGCGCTGGAGGCCGCGCGGGGCGAGGCGGGCGGGGCGCGGGCCGCGCAGAACCACCGCGAGGGGCTGCTCCTCGCCGCCTTCCTGCACGCCGCGCTGGGGGAGCCGGAGGAGGCGGCCCGCCGCGCCCGCGAGGGCCTGGCCGAGGGCGAGCGGCTGGAAAGCCGTTTCGTGCAGTCGCTCGCGCAGGCGCGGCTGGGGCATGCGGAGGCCATCGCCGGACGGGAGGACGCGGCGCGGGCGGCGTACACGGCAGCCCTGGCCCTGGCGCAGGACGTGGTGCCCCGCTTGCAGGTCGAACCCCGCCTCGGCCTCGCCTACCTGGAAGGCCGCGCCGGGAACGCGGCCGAGGCCGGGGCGCACGAGGCAGCGGCCCTCGCCAGCGTCGGCGGGGACCGCTACGTGGCGGGGCTGACCCGGCTGGTGGCGGCCCTGGGCCGGTGGCAGGGGGGAGACGCGGCGGGAGCACGGCCCGGTCTGGAGGCGGCCCACGCCACCTTCGCGGCCTGCGGCGACCGCTTCGGGTCGGGGGCGGCGGCGCTCGCCCTGTACGCGGCGACCGGGGAGGGCGCGGAGGCGGCGGCGGGCGCGGTCGCCCACTTCCCCTTCCTGCTCGCGCGGCGTTCGCTGGTGTCCCCGGTCCCCACGCGGGCGGGACGGGCGGCGGTGCTGGCGCGGCTGGGGGCGGCGGTCCCGGAGCGGCAGGCCGAGTTGCGGCCCGTGGCGCGGGCGCTGGGCTACCCCGACCTGCCCCGCCCCGACGCGCTGCCCGGCGTGGATGTAAGGGTGCAGGTTCTGGGCCGCGTGGCCGTCACCCGCGACGGTGGTGCTGCCCGCGAGTGGGGCCGCGCCCGCGCCCGCGACCTGCTCACGCTGCTGGCGGTGTCGCCGGGCGGCTTGCCCCGCGAGGCCGCGCAGGAGGCCCTCTTTCCCGACGCCGACCCGCAGGTGGGCGAGCGCAACTTCCGGGTGACCCTGCACGCGCTGGGGCAGGTGCTGGAGGAGGGGGTGGCGAGTGGCACCTTCCTGGAGCGCGGCGACTGGCTGCGGCTTCTTCCTGGCCCCGACCTGACGGTGGACCTGCACGGGGCGTGGGCCTGGCTGGACGCCTCCCCCGGCACGCCCGGCCGCGCCCTGGCGCTGCTCGCCCTGCCCGGTGGGGTGGCAGGCAGCGACCTCGACGCGGTGCAGGCCGAGGCCGAACGCTACGCCGCCCGCCTCCCCGAGGCCCTGGGCGAGGAAGCCGAGGCCGCGCTGCGGGCCGGAAGTCCCGACCTCGCCGCGAGGCTGGCCGAACGTGCCCTGACCCTGGACCCCGCCTTTGAACCCGCCGCCCGTGCGCTGATGCGGGCCTGGCACGCCCGCGCCCACCCCGCCGCCGCCGCCCGCACCTACGCGGCCCTGCGGACGGCGCTGGCCGAGTTGGGCCTGACTCCCCTCCCCGAGACGGCCGCGCTGCACCGGGCGCTGACCGGGCAGGACCCCTGATACGAATTTCGACCGGGGAGCGCGAGCAAGGAAAACGGGTGCCAGGAAAGGAGGGACCGAACCGGCGCCATCCCGATTCGGTCACGGATGGGACGGCAACCGTATGTGCGCCTGGCGGGGTCGCGCCGACCCACCCTCAGCCTGCCGCCGACTCAGGCGCGGCCTCCGCCCGCTCTGCTGCGTCCAGCGCCGCCCGCAGGTGGCGGTAGACCTCGCGCAGCCGCCCGACGTCCTGCGGGAGTCCGGCTCGCAGGGCCTCCAGTGCGCCGAGCACGTGGGCCGCGCCGGGCGTGCGCTCCTCCTCGGGCAGCGCCCAGTCGGGGAGCCGGGGCGGGTCCACGGGAGCGCGGCGGGCCTCGTCCCAGGCGACCCACATCCGGGGCAGGTCGTACAGGTAGCGCCCCACCCCGAAATGCACGGCGCAGCGCTTCAGGGCGTCCGAGGCGGCGGCCTTGAGGGTTCCGGCCTCGCCCTCGCCCGCCTCGCCCACATCGCTGCGGGTCAGCCCCAGCACGGTCAGGCGCCCACGGGCGGTCGGCGGCTGCCCCGGAAAGAGCTTCACGTCAAAAGCCCACTCGCCCGGACACACGGCGTCCAACCGCTCCATCACCGTCCGCGCGTCCACGAACGCCACCATCAGCGCCGAGGAACGGTCCCGGCTGATCGTCTGGGGCTTCCAGGCGACCCGCGCCGCCGGAAAGGGGGCCGCGAGCAGATCCTTGACCTGTGGATACGTCACGCCTACAGCCTAAAGCATGGTCGTAGTTCTGACATGAACAGAAGGCCGGGCCATCGGGTGGCGGGGTCCGCCGCTCTGGGTGGCACCTGACCTGCAACGGCGTCGTGACGCCCTCCCACTACACTCCGCGCATGACCCATCAGGACTCCCGCGTCGCCCTCGTCACGGGCGGCACCAGCGGCATCGGCCTCGCCATCGCCCGGCGGCTTCAGCAAGACGGGTTGAAGGTGGCTGCCCTTGACCTTGACCGCCCGCAGGCCCGCGAGGTCGCGCAGGAGCACGGTCTGACCTTCATCGGCGCTGACCTCTCGCGCCGGGCCGACTGCCGCCGCGCCGTGGACGAGACGGTCGCGGCGCTGGGCGGGCTGGACGTGCTGGTCAACAACGCAGGCTTTCAGCACATCGATCCTATCCCCGACTTTCCCGAAGACACCTGGGACACCATGCTGCACGTGATGCTGACCGCGCCCTTCCTGCTCAGCAAGTACGCCTGGAGCCACCTGACCCGCTCCGGGCAGGGCCGCATCGTGAACGTGGCGAGCATCCACGGGCATGTCGCCAGTCCCTTCAAGAGCGCGTATATCAGCGCCAAGCACGGCGTGATCGGCTTCACGCGCACGGCGGCGCTGGAGGCGGGCGAGCAGGGCCTCACCGTGAACGCCATCTGCCCCGGCTACGTGCGCACGCCGCTGGTCGAGGGCCAGATCGCGGACCAGGCCCGCACGCGCGGCCTCAGCCCCGAGGAAGTCGAGCAAAAGGTGATGCTGGAACCCGCCGCCATCAAACGGCTGCTGGAGCCGGAGGACGTGGCCGCCCTCGCCAGCTACGTGGTCAGCCCCGCCGCCTGGGGAATGACCGGGGCGGTGCTGGACATTGACCTGGGGTGGACAGCCCGGTAGGGGATAGGTGGATGGCAGATAGCAGATGGCAAAAGGCCGTGGTTGCCTTGGCCTTCGGCCATCTGCTTACCTGGGTTGGCTGCTCAGCACCACCACATACGCTGTTCCGCGTGACCCCTGCACCACGGCGGCCCCCGCGTGCGTGTAGCGGGCATCGGTCAGAATCGCGCAGTGCAGCGGCGAGGCCAGCCACCAGTTCAGGGCGGCTTGCGGACCTGTGCCCATATAGATGATCTCGGTCACGCTGACCGCCTGCACGCCCGCGCTCGCGGCCCGGACGCGCGGTGTGGTCCCCCCCGCCCCCGCGTGTGTGACCCCGGCGCGGCTGCTCATGTACCCCGCCTGATTTCGCGCGGCGAGGGCATGGGCCGGGCTGGGCAGCAGCGGCGCCGCGACGGGCCGCCGCCCACTGGCCGGGCAGGTGACCCCCTGCGCCCGCGCCGCATTCAGCCCCGCCAGCACCTGCGCCTCGGCGGGAGACTGTGCTACTGCCGAAAAGGAAGCCAGCGCCGCGAGCATCTCCGCCGCAATCGTGAGTTTGGCACGAAGCATGATGGCGGCAGCATAAAGAGGGGCCTCACGCGGCGGGGTGAAACAGCAGGCAGACGGGCAAGGGGCCGGGATGGTAAGGAGACATGCGGCTCCCTCTCTTTCACAACCCCAACAGCGCCCCGACCACCGCTGCTCCCAGCACCACCACCGCGCTGTTCACCCGCGTTCGCCAGAGCAACAGGAATGCCGCAACCGCCACCCCCGCCCCCATCCACGACGTGACGCTCGTCTGTCCCAGCACCAGCGCCCCTGCCAGCACCACGCCGCCTCCGAAGGGCAGGAGGGCTTGCCGGAACGCCACCACCCACGGGTTGGCCCGGTGCCGCTCCCACGCCAGGGCCGCGACCGCCCCGATCAGCGCCGTCGGCCCGTAGAACCCCAGCGTGGCGACGAGCGCCCCGGCCAGCCCAGCGGCCGCATACCCGTAGTGCGTGACCGCCAGCATGTTCGGCCCCGGCATGAGTTGCCCCAGCGCGAAGCCGTTCGCCAGCGTGCCCGCGTCGATCCAGCCCTGCTCGCCCACGAGCACCCGCTCCATCTCCGCGACATTGGTGCCCCCGAAACTGATCAGCCCCAGCCGCACATAGGCCAGGAACATCGCCCACAGCTCGGTCACCCGGACCTCCGGGGGCGGTGCAGCAGCAGCCCGGCCCCCACCATCGCCAGCAGCACGGGCAGCAGGTCCAGCCGCAGCACTCCCAGCGCGAGGAAGGTCAGGACCACCACCGCCGGGCCGCCCCGCACCCCCCAGCCCACCCGCACGACCGGCAACGCGGCGGTCAGCAGCACCGCCAGCGCCGCGCACGCCGCTCCCCGCAGCGCACTTTGCAGGGTGGGAGAGAGGTCCCCGGTGCCCCCCAGCGTCAGCACGCTCACCGCCAGCATGACGACTAGGCCCGGCGTCAGCACGCCCACCACGCTGGTCAGCGCCCCCAGCCGCCCCGAGAGCCGTGCCCCCACCATCGCCGCGAGGTTGGCCGCATTCGGCCCCGGCGTGAGCTGCGCCAGCGTGAAGGTCTCCGCGAACCCCTCCTCGGTCATCCAGCCTCGCGCCAGCAGCGCCCGCCGGGTGTGCGCGGGCAGGCCCCCGCCGATGCCCGCCAACGCGACCCCCACGAACAGCCGCGCGAGGGCGAGGGGCGTGGGGGTGCTGTCCAGCGGCGTCATGGGCAGAGGCTACGCCCACGCCGCCCGCCTCTGCCCGTGACTGCGGCGGGAACAGTCCCTCCTCCGCGCTAGCCTGCCTCCATCGTGACCGACCCTGCCCTCTCCAACTCGGCCCCGCCCGACTACATCACCGCCCTGCGCTCGCTGATCGGCACCCGGCCCGTCAACCTGATGGGCGCCGTTGGACTCGTGCTCAATGGGCGGGGCGAACTCCTCCTCCAGCGCCTCGCCGGGCGGGACGTGTGGGCGGTGCCGGGCGGCCTGTGCGAACTCGGGGAGCCGCCGCTGGAGGCCATGCGCCGCGAGGTCCGCGAGGAAACCGGGCTGGAGGTGGGCGGTGCCGAGTTGTTGGACCTCCTGACGACCGGGTACCGCCAGCTTTCCAACGGCGACGAGGCGTACTTCTACACGGCGGTGTATCTCGTCACCGACTGGCACGGCACGCCCGTCCCCGACGGGGTGGAGGGGGTGGAGGTGGCCTTTTTCGGCCCGGACAATTTGCCGCTCATGCGTGGGCAACCTGGTGCGTGGGCGGCCGAGTGGCTACGGACGCGTGGACCGCTTCCGGCCTCCGCCCGCCCCTGAACGGCTCCCACCGGGTCCGGGCGCGTGGGCCAGCCAGATGGTGTGGTGTGCCCCCTTGCCGGGGCGGGCGCGGGCGGTCCGCACGTCCACCCGGAATCCGGCACGGTTCAGCCGGGAGGTAAAGCGGCTGTCCCCGCTCGCCGACCACACCGCGAGAATCCCGCCGGGCTTGAGCGCGAGCCGGGCGGCGCTCAGGCCAGCGGGCGAGTACAGCCAGTTGTTGCCGTGATGGGTAAAGCCCTCCGGGCCGTTGTCCACGTCCAGTAGCACGGCGTCGTAGGTGCTGTGGCCCCCACGCAGCAGCTCGGCCACGTCGCCCACATGGACGCGGGTCCGGGGGTCGTCCAGCGGCCTCCCAGCGCACTCTCCCAGCGGTCCCCGGTTCCACTCCACCACCTCTGGCACGAGTTCGGCCACCGTGACCGTACCCCCCGGCCCCACCCCCCGCAGCGCCGCCGCCAGCGTGAAGCCCATGCCCAGGCCCCCCACCAGCACATGCGGCCTGCTCCGGCCCGCGATGGCCGCGCACGCGAGGTCTGCCAGCGCGTCCTCCGAAGCATGCATGCGGCTGTTCATCAGCTCGCTCGTCTGGGTGCTGAGGTGAATGGAGAACTCGTCATCGCGCCGCGAGAGCCGCATCTCGCCGTCGGTGCCGGGAATCACGGCTCGGCTTAACAGCTCCCAGGGCTTCACGCGGGGGCCTGGGCGGGGGAGGGGAGGTGGGGAAGGCGCATGGGGCCGACTGTAGCGGGTCAGCACAACCTGTGTATGGTTGCCGGATTACTAGCATCCTAGTAAGCTAGCTCTATGGAAGAGGATGACAAGAGGCAGTTCAACATCTACCTCCCTGAATCCCTGATTCGGGAGGTCAAGATCGCCAGCATTGACGCTCGGCAGAGCCTCAGCGCCTATGTGGAGCGAGCCCTGCGCCAGCATCTCCAGATTGAGGCGGAAGCGAGGCGGGCCGGGGACGAGGCCGCCCGGCAGTACGGCGGGCAGGGCGCAGAGTGAGGCGCACCGCACGGGGCTGACCCCGCCATTTCGCGCATTCCGGGCCAGTTCCCCTCGCGTACCCTGGGCACACCTATGACCACACCCACCCCGGACGCCGCCGTGCACGTCCGCGACCTGCGCAAGAGCTACACCGTCCACGAGAAGGAGCCGGGCTTCCTGGGCAGCCTCCGTTCCTTTGTCAGCCGCCAGTCCCGCGAGGTGGAGGCGGTGCGCGGCGTGTCCTTTGACCTCGCGCCGGGCGAGGTGGTGGGCTTCCTGGGGCCGAACGGGGCGGGCAAGACGACCACCCTCAAGATGCTCTCGGGGCTGCTGCACCCCAGTGGGGGCGAGGTGCGGGTAGCCGGATTCGAGCCCCGGCGCCGCCAGGCCGAGTTCCTGCGCCGCATCACGCTGGTAATGGGGCAAAAGCAGCAGCTCATCTGGGACCTTCCCGCACTGGATTCTTTCCTCGTCAATCAGGCCATCTACGAGATTCCTGACCCGCAGTACCGCGCCACCATGCACGAATTCACCGAGGTGCTGGGCCTGGAGGGCATCCTGAAAAAGCAGGTCCGCAAGCTCTCGCTGGGCGAGCGGATGAAGTGCGAACTCGCCGCCGCGCTGCTGCACAGGCCCCGCGTCCTCTTTCTGGACGAACCCACCATCGGCCTCGACGTGAACATGCAGGAGTCGGTGCGGGCCTTTATCCGCGACTACAACGAGCGGTACGGGGCCACCGTCATCCTGACGAGTCACTACATGGCCGACGTGACAGCGCTGGCCCGGCGCATCCTCGTCATCGACCGGGGCCAGCTCGTCTTTGACGGCGACCTCGCCCGGCTGGTGGAGCGGGGCGGCGGAGGCAAGACTGTCCGGCTGCAACTGCGCCGCCCGGTGGAGGCTGCCGCGCTCTCCGCCTACGGCTCGGACGTGAAGGTGGACGGCCTGAGCGCCGAACTCACCGTCCCCCGCGCCGAGGTCAGCCCCCGCGCCGCCCGCCTGCTCGCCGACCTCGACGTGGCCGACCTGACGGTGGAAGACCCGCCCATCGAAGCGGTGATGGCAGAACTGTTCGGGGGGAAGGAAGTGGTTCGTGGCTGATTTCCGCGGGCCAGGGGGCCGCCCATGACCGCCGCGTGGCGCAAACTCCGCGTCCTCTTCTCCACCCGGTTCGCCGAGATGGTGGAGTACCGCGCTGAGGTCGTGATCTGGATGCTCTCGGGCACCCTCTCGCTGGTGATGATGCTGGTGTGGATGGCGCAGGCGGCGTCGGCCCCGGACGGCAAGATCAACGGGTACACGCCCGCCGAGTTCGCCTCCTACTTCCTGGGCATCTGGGTGACCGGGCAACTGCTGGTGGTGTGGGTGGCGTGGGAACTGGACGTGGAGGTGCGGCAGGGGACCCTCTCGCCCAAGCTGCTGCGTCCGCTGGACCCGATGTGGGAGCACTACGCCGCGCATGTGGCCGAGCGGGTGGTGCGCTTTCCCGCGATGCTGGGGCTGGTGGCCCTCTTCGCGTGGCTGGCGGGGGCGAGCTTCAGCACCGATCCGCTGCACTACCTCGCGGCGCTGGGGCTGGCACTGCTGGGTTTCAGTGCCCGCTTTCTGTACGAGTACACCATCGGGTTGCTGGCCTTCTGGACGGAATCCAGCACCAGCTTTCAGGAACTCGTCTGGCTGCTGTACGCCGCGCTGGGCGGGATGTTCGCGCCGCTCGCCTTCTATCCGGGGTGGGTGCAGGCCGTCGCCGTGTGGACGCCCTTTCCGTACATGCTGGGCCTTCCGGCGCAACTGCTCGCGGGCAAGGCGTCCCTGGCCGACGCCGGGCGTGGGGCGCTGGTGCTGGGCGCGTGGCTGGTCGTGTTCTGGTTCGTGCGGCTGGCCGTGTGGCGGCTGGGGCTGCGGAAGTACGGGGCGGTGGGGGCGTGAGGGGGTTAGTGGCCCGTGGTCAGTGGTTAGTGGATCGGTTGCCTGTCCTGTTCCACTGCCTACTCCCCACTTCCCACTTCCTGCGCCGGGGGCGCGAGTGACCCGTTACCTCCGCCTCATGCGCCTCTTCACCGGAGCGACCCTGTCGGCACAGTTGGAATACCGGGCCAACTTCGTCGGGGCGATTCTCGCCAGCCTGGGTGAGGTCGGAGTGGCCCTGCTGGGCATCGGCGTGCTGTTCGGACAGCCGGGCACAGACACGGTGGGCGGGTGGACCTTTCATGAGGCGCTGCTGGTGACGGGCTTTTTCATGCTCACCGAGGGGGTCATCAGCGTGTTTATCCAGCCCAACATGAGCAAGATCGCGGAAGCCGTGCGCACCGGCAGCATGGATTTCACGCTGCTCAAGCCGCTGGACGCGCAGTTCGGGGTCAGCACCCGGCACCTCAACGTGCTGCGGGTCGGCGACCTCCTGATCGGGCTGGGGCTGATCGCCTACGCCGCCTCGCACCTGACGCTGACGCCGGGCGGCTTCGCGGGGGCGGCGGTGCTGTACCTCTCGGCGGTGGTGATCGTGTACTGCATCTGGCTGGCGCTCTCCACGACAGCGTTCTGGTTCGTGAAAACGCAAAACGCGAGCGAGTTATTTAACGGTGTCTTCGGGGCGGCCCGCTTTCCGGTCACGGCCTTTCCGGTGCCCATCCGGGCGCTGCTGACCTTCGTGGTCCCGGTCGCCTTTATCACCACCGTGCCCGCTCAGGCGCTGACGGGCACGCTGACGCCCGCGCTGGCGTTGGCCTCGCCGCTGGTGGCCGCCGCCGCCTTCGTGCTGACGCGGTTGTTCTGGAAGAAGGCCGTGGCGAGCTACACCAGCGCGAGCAGCTAGGGGTGGACCGCTGGGCCGATGCCCTCGCCCGCATGGGGATGAACTGGCCGGGGCCGACCCCGCCGCGTTCGCTGGCGGAGGTCCGGGCGGCTTTCCCCGATATGCAGGACGCCGACCTGCGCCGGGCCGTGTGGACTGCCCTGGGCCAACCCCGGCCCCGGTCGCTGAAGCTCTCGCCCCAGGCCCGTGCCCGCCTCTCGCACCTCACCGAACTGCGCGACGTGTTCTCGCCCGCCGACGCCGCGCGGGTGGGGGCAGAACTGGCGGGGGAAGGTAGGCTGGCCGCCGACCTCCTCGCAGTGCGGCCCTGGTTACCGTCCGGGACTTCGGCCCGCGAGGTGCTCCCCGCCGTGCTGCGGGGCGAGTGGTCCGGCCTCCTCGCCCTGCTGGGGGAGCATGGCCCCTGGGTCTACGCGGCGACGGTGGCCGACCTGCAAGCCCTCGCCCGCTTGAACGGCGAGTTGGTGACAGCCGCTTCCCATGCGGAGGAAGAAACGGTGCTGGACGCGGCGCTGGCCTCCGGGCGCACCTTTCCCGCCTTGCTCGCTCGGCTGGAAGTGACCGATTACCGCCGCCCAACTCCCGGTCCTGCCCCCGACCTCGTCGCATGGGAAGCCGCGTTCTGGCAGGAGGCCGAGCGGCAGGCGCGAACTGCCCACGAGCGCTGGCAGGCGCGGCGGCGTTAGCGGCTTTCCTCCGACGCCCCGTTTTGCCGCGCGTAGTTCCGCAGGTACATCGCGTTCGCCCGCCTCATCCCCAGCCGCTCGTAAAAGGGCACCACGTCGTCGTCGCAGCTCAGGTCCACCGCGTACAGGTGTCCGAGTTGCTCCAGCAGATGCCGCATCAGCGCGGTCCCCAGACCCCGGCCCTGGTGCTCCGGCAGAACTTCCAACAGCGGAATGCAGGCCGTCAGCACCCCGTCGCTGATCGCCTGCGCGAAGCCGACCACGCGCCCGCCCTCGTCCAAGGCGAGCGAAATCCGGTACGACCCGGCGAGGAGGCGGTGGACGTCTCGGGAGAGGGCGGGTTGGGCCAGTCCACGAAAAAGCCCTGCAAGTCGTCGGGCGTGAGGCCTGCGAGTGAGTCGGTGAGACGCATGGCCCCAGCCTGCCCCGGTGGGCCGCCCCCGCGCGTCCGTCATCTGGCCTGGGGCACACGGGCGACCCCGGCGTGGGCTAGATTTTCCCCATGACGACGCCCCCCGCCGACGCCCCGGCTCCCCTGCTGTTCAGCCCCCTGAAGCTCCGCAGCCTGACCCTGAAAAACCGCACCGTCGTCTCGCCCATGTGCATGTACAGCGCTCAGAACGGGGTGGCGAACGACTTTCACCTCACGCACCTGGGGCAGTTCGCGCTGGGCGGCGCCGGGCTGATCGTCACCGAGGCGACCGCCGTCTCACCCGAGGGCCGCATCAGCCCCGAGGACCTGGGCCTGTGGACCGACGAGCAGATCGTGCCGCTGGGCCACATCACCGACTTCGTGCACCGCCACGGCTCATTGATCGGCGTGCAGCTCGCGCACGCGGGGCGCAAGGCGAGCACCTACTCGCCCTGGCGCGGGCGCGGCGCGGTGCCCGCCGAGCTGGGTGGCTGGGAGGTTATTGGGCCGGACGGCGAGCGTTTCCACGAGACATACCCGGTGCCTGCCCCCATGTCCCACGACGACATCCGCCGGGTGGTCGCCGACTTCGCGGCGGCGGCGCGGCGGGCGGTCGTGGCGGGCTTCGACGCCGCAGAGATTCACGCGGCGCACGGCTACCTGCTGCATCAGTTCCTCTCACCGCTGGCGAACACCCGCACCGACGAGTACGGCGGGTCCTTCGAGAACCGCATCCGGTTGCTGCTGGAGGTCGTCCGCGCCGTGCGCTCGGCGTGGCCGATGCACCTGCCCCTCTTCGTGCGCGTGAGTGCCACCGACTGGGCCGAGGGCGGCTGGGACCTCGACCAGACCGTGCAGCTCGCCTCGCTGCTGCGCTTCGAGGGCGTGGACGTGCTGGACGTGAGCAGCGGGGGCCTGACCACCGCGCAGCGCATCACCGTGGGGCCGCTCTATCAGGTGCCCTTCGCCGCCCGTGTCCGGGCCGAGGTGCCCGAGCTGCTCACGATGGCGGTCGGGATGATCGAGACCCCCGAGCAGGCCGAGGGCATTCTCCAGAATGGCGACGCCGACCTCGTGGCGCTGGGCCGCCCCTTCCTGCGCGATCCCCACTGGCCGCAGCGGGCCGCCCGCACCCTGGGCGCGACGCCGCCGCTGCCCGACATGTATGCGCGGGCCGGGTGGTAAGGGGCTTCAGCGCAGCCGCTCGTCTCCGGGCGCGACCGCGAACATGCCCCCCCACGCCCGGTACTGGCTGCTCGTGCGGTCGGTTGTGGTCTGGCCCCGCCGGGTGATGCGGCGGACGATCTGCGTGTTCATCCCGGCGGCAGGCATGTCGAGGCGCCGGGCCTCGCCGGGGCGCAGGGCGGGGTCCGCCACGAAGCTGGGAGCGGGAGCCAGCGCTGTGGTCCGCACCTGCGGCGCGGACACCGTGACCTCGCGGTCGGGGGGCGCCCCGAACAGGTGGACTTCCAGCGTCCCGGCCTCCAGATTCCACTCCACCTGCATCAGCAGCGGCGCGGCGGTGTCGTTGCGCAGGCGCAGATTTTTGGTTGGGGCGTAGACGGTCGCCTCGAAGCCCGGCGGGTCGTAGTAGGCGACGTGGTGCGAGTGCTGGTGGCGCTCGACGACCTCCAGCCCCGCCTGGTACCCCGCCCGGAAGACGGTCGTGCTGACCTGACAGATGCCGCCGCCGGGTTCCATCGTCAGGCTCGCCCCGGTGATGACGTAGCCCGGCACGAAGCCCCGGTCCGCCGCGATGCGCCCCACGGTCCGGTTGAAGTCCAGCACCGTGCCCGGTTCCAGCCACAGCCCCTGAAAGCGCTGCGCCCCCACCCGGATGTTGTGAACCCGGAAGTCGGGACTGCCCGCGAAACTGGACTGCCCGGTCGTCAGGTGCGTGGTTACCCCGCGCGAGTGCAGCCCGGCCACCGTGCGCTCGGGTGGCAGGAGGCGCAGGGCGACCGTCGCCTCCACTTGCCCCGCGAGCAGCGCTGCCCGGACCCGCTCGGCAGTGGGACCCCGCCGCACCGCCCACCCGGTCCGCGCCTGCGCCACCCACGATCCGCCCTCCCGCACGAAACGGGCGTCGCGGGGCTGCCGCGCCTCGATGCGGGCATACAGTCCTTCCAGCCGCACGGCGAGGTCGCCCGTCACCTGACCCTCGCGTAGCCTGCGCCGTTCCTGGGCACTGAGGGTGAGGGTGTGGGTCTGCACGACGTCACGGGACCGGACCACCCCGCCACTCAGGACTGGTTCTGGCGCCACGACCTTCAGGCGCAGGGGCTGGGGCCGCAGCTCCCGGTCCACGCCGGGCGACACCGGGGGGGCCTGTCCGGCGGTCAGCAGCAGGGCGCCTGCGAGGAGGGCCAGCCGCCCGGCCCCGCGCCGCAGGATGAAAGGGGGAGTCATCGTGGCGTCCTCCGGAAGAGCGCGGCGAGCAGGGGGTCAGGCCCGAAGCGGCGACTGACCCCCTCCTTGCCGCACCGGGTCAGTTGGGGGGAAGAAGCACCGTGTCCACGACGTGGATGATGCCGTTGCTGGCCCGCACGTCCGCGCGGGTGACGGTCGCGTCATTGATCTGCACCGTGCCGCCGCTGGCGCTGATGTTCACGTTGGCGCCCTGCACGGTGCGGGCGCTGCTGAGGCGCGTTACCTGCGCGGCGGTCACCCGGCCGGGCACGACGTGGTAGAGCAGCACGGCGCGGAGCTGCGCGGGGTTGTTCAGCAGGGCCTGAAGCTGGTCGGCGGGAATCTTGGCAAAGGCCGCGTTCGTGGGGGCGAAGACCGTGTAGGGGCCGGGCTGCGCCAGCGTTTGCGTGAGCCCGGCGGCCTGCACCGCCGCGAGCAGCGTGCTGAAGTTGGGATCGTTCGAGACGATCGCGGCGATGGTGTTGCCCGCAGGCACGCTCTGGCCGCCTCCCGCGACGGCGGGCGAGGCGAGCAGAAGGATGGTGCTGATCCACATCAGGCGCTGCTTCACGGTAAACCTCCCTGGAGTCCGCTTCCAGCAGGGATGACGCCGGGGAGGGCCTGTCCCTCCCGAACCGGGCGCGTCCAACTTCGTAGGGGTGAATTCCACTGCCTGGAAGGCTCCCGCAGCGTAAGGGGCACCGTCCCCCCGGTGAGGTACGGGGCCGTACAATCCCGCGCCCACAAGAATCCTTAACTGGCACTACAGGGAACCCTCAGGCTGGGAGGGTCAGGAGGCGGGGTGGCCGAGTTCTTCCTGCTCCTCCCCGATTCGCCCGTCGAGCAGGTGCAGCGCCCGGTCTGCCCGCCCCGCCTGCCGCTCGTCGTGGGTGACGAGCAGGACGCCGGAGCCCTCCTCCCGCGCTAAGCCGAGCAGCAGTTCGGCCACCCGGTCGGCGTTCGCTCGGTCGAGGCTTCCGGTCGGCTCGTCGGCCAGCACGACGGCGGGGCGGGTCACCAGCGCACGGGCCAGGGCCACCCGCTGCCGCTCGCCGCCCGAGAGGACGCCGGGGAGGTCGCGCCCCCGGTCCGCGAGGCCGACGCGCTCCAGCAGCCCCCGCGCCCGCTCCTCGCCCCCGTCGCCACTCAGCAGCGCGGGTACCCGCACGTTGTCCAGCACGCTGAGGTCCTCCAGCAGATAATGGTGCTGAAAGACCAAGCCCACCCGCCCGGCCCGCCGCCGCGCCCGCGCCTGGGTGTTCAGCGTGTCCACCCGCTCGCCCGCCCACCACACCTCGCCGCCCTGCGGGGTGTCCAGCCCGCCCAGTAGATGCAGCAGCGTGCTCTTGCCGCTGCCCGACGGCCCCGAGACGGCCACGACCTCGCCCGGCTGCACCGCCAGCGAGACGCCGTGCAACACGGTCTGGTTCCCGAAGCCGTGCCGGACCTCGCGGGCTTCCAGGGCGGGGGGCAGGGCCGAAGGGACGCGGGTCACGCGCGGCACTGTAGCGCAAGGGGCGTGCTCCGGCTGGGGACAACACATCGGCCGGGCCATGCTCTAGCATGGGGCCTGAGATGTCGCTTCTGGACGAGTTGAGAACTTCGCCGCTGTTCCGCGACGTGCCGGAGGCCGCGGTGCACGAGGCCGCCGGAATCGTGACGCCCCGCCTCTTCCGGCGCGGTGAACTGATCGTCGAACAGGACGCCCAGGGCGAGGCGCTGCACCTCATCACGCGCGGGGTGGTGCGGGTCAGCCGCGTCAGCGTGGGGGGCCGCGAGCGCGTGCTGGGCGACCTCTACGCGCCGGGCGTGATCGGGGAGACGGCGGTGCTGGCCCGGCAGGAGCGCAGCGCGTCCGTGCGGGCGCTGGAGGAGGTCCGCACCCTGATGCTCTACCGCAGCCACTTCGAGCTGATCTTGCGCCAGCACCCCGGCGTGCTGTGGAACCTCGCGGAGATGCTGGCCCGCCGGGTCACCCTGCTGAACGACGAGCTGATCGCCTTCGGGCTGAACACGGAGGCGGCCCTCGCCCACGTGTTTGGCAACCTCCACGCGGTCCGGGTGGCGGCGGGCGTGCCGCGCCCGGAGGTGCTGCCCCTGACCACCACCGACATCATGGCCCGCACCAGCAGCAGCCGCGAGACAGTGGTGCGGGTGCTGCGGCGCATGGAGGCTCAGGGCCTGCTCAAGGTAGGGGCGCAGAGCGTGACCCTGCTCAACCCGGCGGCGCTCGATCAGGTGTCGCTGGAGGCGGCGGACGTGGACTGAAGGAGAGGACCACGCGAAAGGCGGAAGGCCACAGATGGGAGCCTTCCGCCTTTCGCGTAGCGCTTACGCCTCTTTCTTCAGCAGCACACTCTTCAGGTACAGGCTTTCCGGCACGCTGAGCAGGTGGGGGTGGTCGGCAGGCTGGTAGGTGATCGCCACGACCTCCGCGCCGCACCCGGCCTCGCCCGCCGCGACCCTCGCCGCGTCGAGCAGGTCGTCCACCCGGATGTAGTGGGCGCAGGTGCTCACCAGCAGGTGACCGCTGGGCCGCAGCATCCGCAGGGCGCGGGCGGTGCCGTCGGTGAAAATGCGTTTGGCGCGGGGCACGTCCTCCTTGCGCTTGGCGAGGGTGGGCGGGTCCAGCACCGCCGCCCCGAAGGTCCGTTTCTCGCGCTCCAGCGTGGTCAGCGTTTCTATGGCGTCTCCCCAGCGCACGCCGACCTGCACGCCGTTCTCGCGGGCCTCGCGCTCCAGCACCCCCAGCGCGGCCTGGTCCTTGTCCAGCGCGACGGGTTTCGCTCCCGCCCGCGCCGCGTGCAGGCTGAAGCCCCCGGTGTACGAATACACGTCCAGAAAGCCCTCGCCGGGCTGAACCAGCGAACGCATCAGCCGCCGGTTGTCGCGCTGGTCCAGAAAAAAGCCCGTCTTCTGCGCGTCAAAGGGGGAGAAGTGCAGCGAGAGGTCATCCTCATGGAACGTCACGCGCTCGGGCACGTCGCCCCACAGCACGCCCGTCCGCAACTCCAGCCCCTCGCGGCGGCGCTCGCCCGTGTCACTGCGCTCGAAAGCCGAGGTCGCACCCGTCTCCTCGCGCAGCGCCCGCAGGATCAGGTCGCGGTGACGCTCCACCCCCGCATTCCGGAACTGCACGCTCAGCACGTCCCCGAACTGGTCGGCCACCACGCCGGGCAGTCCGTCCGCCTCGGCGTACAGGACGCGGCGTGCATCGGTGCCCACGATACGGCCCTCGCGCCGGGCCAGCGCCGCCCGCACCCGCGAGCGGTAGAAGGTGAGGTCGATGGCCTCGCCCGGCGTCCACGTCAGCATCCGCAGCGGCGTCGCCCCCTGCGGGTTGAAATATCCGCGCCCGACCAGCGACCCGTCCGGTGCCCGCACGTCCACGACCTCGCCCGCCCCGATGCCCGGCCCCGCCTCCCCGATGTCCCCCGCGTGCCCGAAGGGGTAGCGCCCCGAGAGGCGCCGCACCGCCCCCGGCTTCAGGGTCACGCTTGCCAACCTGCTCGCCTTCGTCATGGGTGCAGGCTAGCAGGGGCGGGAGGGGTGTCCGCTCTGCCATCATCAGGCGCATGGAACAGTTCGCGGGGTTCGTGGTGGGAGGTCAGCGGGTCTACGGGATGCTGCACGTCCCGGAGGAACACAGCCTGGGGGGCGGACGCCCGGCGCAGGGCTGGCCCAGCGTGGTGATGCTGCACGGGTTTACCGGCAACCGGAGCGGCGACCACCGCCTGCTGCCGCTGTTCTCGCGGTATCTGGCGGCGCGGGGGGTGGCCTCGCTGCGGTTCGACTTCCGGGGCAGCGGTGAGTCGGAGGGGGACTTCTCCGAGATGACGGTCGCCCGCGAGGTGGAGGACGCGGAAGCCGCCTTCGTCTACTTGCGCGGCCTGCCCATGCTCGACCCCGAGCGGGTGATGCTGCTCGGCTTTTCCATGGGCGGCCTCGTCGCGGCCCTCGCCGCCGGGGGGGTGCGGCCCCACCGCCTCGCGCTGTGGGCGCCCGCGCTGCCGGAGCTGTGGCTTCCGCTGCTGCGCGGCGGCTACGCGCCCCCAGTCATCCGCGACTACGGCGGCTGGCCGCTGGGCCGCGAGTTCCTGCTGGAGATGCCCCGCGTGCAGCCGCTGGAGGCCGCCGCCCGCTGGGGAGGGGTGGCCCGCGTCTTTCACGGCGACGCCGACACGGTTTGCCCGCCCGAATTCGGGGTCCGCTACGCCCAGGCCCTCGGCTGCGACGCGGTGGCGATTCCCGGCGCCAACCACACCTTCGACTCGCTGGAGGCGGTGGAGCTGCTGTACCGGGAGACGGGGCGCTTTCTGACCGGCGGATAGGAACAGCGGCGGGGGGCCGATGGTCAGGCCCCGACCTGCGGGCAAAAACGCTCGCACCGCGTGATTCGCCCGGTTCACCCCGTCTGTCGGCGGTTTTCCTGCTCCTCCCGAGGTCTGAATCAGCTCTGAACCTCCACCGTGAAGTCGCGCACCTCGTAGCTCATCAGCATCTCGTTGAAGGTCAGTTCCGGTGTGCCGACGATGCGCAGCGGCAGGCTCAGCAGGCGGTGCAGGAACACGTCGCTCTCGTGGATGGCGAGAAACGCTCCGGGGCAGCGGTGGGCGCCGTCCCCGAAGCTCAGGGCCTGGGCCTGCACGCCGCCCGGCAGGGGGCGGTGCGGGCAGAGCGTGAGCGGTTCCTCGCCGACCACCGCCGGGTCGGCGTTGGCGGTGCGGATGTCCAGAATCATGCGAGCGCCCGCCGGAATGCGGTGGGTCACTCCGCCATGCTCCAGGGTCACGTCCTGCTCGGCGCGGCGCCACAGGGTCGAGGCGACCGGCTCCAGCCGCAGGATCTCGTGCAGGATGCGGTGCCGTTCGGTGCGGTCGCCCGCAAGGTACTCGCGCCGCAGCTCCTCGTTTTCCAGCAGGTGCCACGCCGCCACACTGATGAACTCGCGGGTGGTGACCATTCCGGCCGTCGCGTAGGTCAGGCATTCCACCAGAATCTCGAGGTCGTTGTACCCCTGGCCCAGCAGGTGGCTGATCACGTCCTCCTGGGGTTTCTGGCGCCTGGCCCGAATCGCGGGCCGCACGTCCACGCGGTAGAAGCTCGACATCTTCCACAGGCCCCGTGACTGCTCCAGGGCGCGGCGGATGCGGCCTGCCAGGTCACCGTCGTCTTCTGCATTCACGCCGCCACCCGAGAGCAGTTCGTCGATGCGGCGGTCCATGCCAGGCTGGAGCGAATCGGTCAGGCCCACCACGCGGGCGGCGACCTCGACCGAGAGTTCCATGCTCAGGTCACTCAGGTCGGCCCGGCCCGCCCGCGTCAGCCGCACCATCAGGCGCTCGGTCAGGTGGTCGATGAAGGCGTGGTGCTTGTCCTGCACGGTCTTGGGCGTGAAGAACCGGGCGATAGCGGTGCGCTGCTCGCGGTGCTCCGCGCCGTCCTGAAAGATCACGGCCGGGCGCAACCGGGTCACCAACACGTTGTCGGTGGTCGCCCCCTGGCGTACGCGCTCGCTGTCGCGCAGCACGGCCTTTACGGCCGCGTAGGAGCGCAGGTGCCACACGTCTCCCTGAAGGTCGATCCCAGGGTCGTGCTCGGCACCAAACGCGGTTTTGCGCTCAGGTTCGTGGAAGGGGCAACGGGGTGTGGGGTCGGTCGTCATGGGGGGCCTCCTCGGTCCAGCTCTGAGTCAGGGTGTAGCATAGGAGTCATGAAGTCGCGTGAGCCGTTCAGGAGAGGGGCGGATGCCTGAAGCCACGCCGACCCCTCCCGCCGACCTGCGCGTGCGGCGGACCCGCCGCCTGCTGACCCAGGCCCTGATCGACCTGAGTGCCGAACGGCCCCTGGAAACCATCACGGTGCGCGACCTGACCGAGCGGGCTGAGGTCGGCTATGCCACCTTCTTCCGGCATTACGCGAGTCTTGAGGAACTGCTGCGCGGCGCGGTGGACGACCTGCGCACCGAGCTGTTCGGGCTGTTGCCCCCGCTGGTGGGCGACGCCCCCGAGCAGGCGGGAGCGCTGGTCTTCCGGCATGTTCAGGCCCAGCCGGACCTCTACCGGCTGCTGCTGAGCGCCCACCCCTCGCACGGGTTGCTTGACCGGATTCTCGAGATCGGCGTGGAGGGCCTGCTGGACACCTTCGAGGCGAGGCCAGACGCCCGGGTGCCGGTGGAGGTGGCTGCCCACCACTTCATCCGGTCGTTTCTGAACCTGATCGACTGGTGGCTGCGGCACGGCCAACCCCACAGCCCCGAGCGCATGGGCGAGATCTACCGCGAACTCATCCTGCGCCCCACCGAGGCCGCCGCGCTGCGGCCCCGCCTTTCCCCCAGCACCCGGCGATCACCCCGCGACACGGCCTGAGCTGGAGCCCCCCCGTGGCCCCGGCCCCCGCGCCGTGGGGCTGACCGCGCCCTCCCACGCCGCTTCGGGGGGGCGCGGGGCGTTCCGGCGGCGTCCGTCTCGCGGCCCCCCCTTACGAAAAGGCAGGAGCGCGGGGCGTGGAGGAAATCAGCTTTCCCTCACGCCCCGCGCTCCTGCCCTGGCTACAGCGCCAGATACGCTTCCCGCACCCCTGGGTCCGCGAGCAACTCGGCCCCACTGCCCTCCTTCACGACCTGCCCGTTTTCCAGCACGTAGGCCCGGTGCGCGAGCTTGAGGCTCAGGCCCACGTTCTGCTCCACCAGCAGGACCGTCACGCCCTGCTCGTTGACGGCCTTGAGCGCCCCGAAGACGGTCTGGGTCATCAGCGGCGAGAGGCCCAGACTGGGCTCGTCCACGACCAGCACGCTGGGGCGGCTCATCAGCGCCCGGCCCACCGCGACCATCTGCTGCTCGCCGCCCGAGAGCGTTCCGGCAAGCTGCCCCGCCCGCTCGCTGAGACGGGGGAACAGCTCGTAGACGTGCGTCAGCGTCTGCGCCTGCACCGCCCGCGCCTCCGGGCGCATCGCCGCGCCGAGTTCGAGGTTCTCGCGAACCGTCATCAGCGGGAAGAGTTCGCGGCCTTCAGGGACATGCCCCAGCCCTAGTCCCACGATCTGCGAGGGCGTGGCGCGGGTGATGTCCCGCCCCCCCAGCGTGATGCGCCCCGCCGAGGGTTTCACGACGCCGCTCACCGCCCGCAGCGTGGTCGTCTTGCCTGCCCCGTTCGCCCCGATCATGGCGACGAACTCGCCGGGCGCCACCCGCAGGCTCACGTCCCACAGCACCTGCACCTTGCCGTATCCGGCGGCGAGGTTCTCGATCACGAGATCCTGTCCCTGGGTGCGGCTGGCGGCCGGGTTTGTCTGTGTCGCCGTCATGCGTGCAGCCCCTCTTCCGTTCCTAGGTACGCCGCGACCACCTGCGGGTTGGCCGTAACTTCGCGGTAGGTGCCCTCCGCGAGCACCTGCCCCTGATCCATCACGACCACCCGGTCGGCCAGGTCGCGCACCACCGGCATGATGTGTTCAATAAACAGCACGCTGACCCCACTGTCCCGCACGCTGCGGACGAGTTGCACCGCCTCCTGCGCCTCCCCCGGCCGCAGCCCGGCCATCACCTCGTCCAGCAGCAGCACGCGCGGCCCGGTGGCGAGGGCACGGGCGACCTCCAGCCGCTTGTCTTGCAGCAGGGTCAGCTCGTGGGCCTCCTTGTCGGCGTGGGCGGCGAGGCCGGTGCGCTCCAGCAGGTCGTAGGCCCGCTCCCGCGCCTGCCCCAGCGTCACGCCGCGCTTGCCGAACAGTGCTCCCACCGTCACGTTCTCGTGGACGGTCATCTCGGGAAAGGGCCGCACGATCTGAAAGGCCCGGCCCAGCCCCGCGTGGCACCGCGCCTCCATCGGCTCCTGGCTCACGTCCCGCCCCAGCAGGTGCAGCCGCCCCGACGTGGGCCGGTACACCCCCGAGAGCAGGTTCAGCAGCGTGGTCTTGCCCGCCCCGTTCGGCCCGATCACCGCCAGAATCTCGCCGTCGTACTGGCTGAAACTGACGTTCTGCACGGCGAGGAGGCCGCCGAACCTCTTGCTGAGCCCCTCGGCCCGCAGCACCTCGTCCGCCCGGCTGGGGACTGGCGACTGGTGACTGGCGACTGCTGTCATACGTCCCCCCCGTGCTTGCCCCGCTTGAACAGCCCCATCAACCCGCGCGGCAGCCACAGGATGCTCAGCATCAGCACCAGCCCGTAGACCACCAGGTACCCGGTCTTGATGTAGTTGTGCAGGATTTCCTCGGCCACGCGCAGCACCGTCGCCCCCAGGATCGGCCCCAGCGTGGTGTACAGCCCCCCGAAGATGGAAGTCGTAAGCGGCGCGATGGAGTTGGCGAGGCTGAAGGTTTCCAGCGGGTTGATGAAAAAGGTCTTGCCCGCGTACAGCACGCCGCCCAGCGCCGCCAGGAACGACGAGATGAAAAAGGCCAGCAGCTTGTACTTCACGATGCTGACCCCCAGCACCCGCGCGGTTTCCTCGCCCTGCCGGATCGCGGCGAAGGCGTGGTGCAGCCGCGAGCGCCGGATGGCGAGGCTGACCAGCGCCGTGAACAGCAGGATGCCGAACGCCAGGAAATACTGTGCCCGCGCGTTCCCGCCCAGCAGCGCCGGAACCAGCAACCCGTTCGCGCCGCCTGCCGTGGCTTCGGGCAGGTTCTGGATGATCGTCCGCACGACCTCGGTGAAGGCGAGGGTGGCGATGGCGAAATACATCCCGCTCAGGCGCATGGTCACCGCGCCCAGAATCAGCGAGACCAGCCCGGCGAGCAGTGCGGCGACCGGCATCGCCAGGAACCAGGGCAGCGCCTTGCTCAGCAGCGCGAAGCCGTAGGCTCCCAGCCCGTAAAAGGCGGCGTGCGCGAGGCTGACCTGCCCACTCCGCGCCAGGATGTCCCACGACAGCGCGAGCACCCCGGCGACCAGCGTGAAGAAGGCGATCTGAAGCAGGTACTCGGCCCGCTCGCCCAGCGGCAGGAACGGGAACACCAGCGCGAGCAGGAAAAAGAGGGCCAGCGGCAGCAGCGAACGCAGCGGCACGTCGGGACGGCGCACGACCGCCCGGCCCCCGTCCATCGCCCGGCTCATCTGGCCCCCCGGTACGAGCGGTAGACCAGCGTGGCGAAGATCAAGAGGAAGAACACCGCGTCACTCCAGCCGCCGCCGCCCGGCACGTAGGTCTGCACCAGCGCCTCCGAGACGCCCAGCACCACCGATGCCCACAGCACGCCGGTCAGGTTGCCCAGCCCCGCCATCACGATGATCGCAAAGGCCTTGAGCGCGAAGACCAGCCCCACCGACGGCGAGGCGAACAGCAGCACGGCGACGAGCACGCCCGCGACCGCCGCCAGCGCACAGCTCACCCCGAAGGCGATCAGGTACACCCGGTCCACGTTGATGCCGATCAGTTGCGAGCCCCGGCGATTCTGCGCCACCGCCCGCATCTGGCGGCCCAGGGTGGTGCGGTAGAGCACCGCGTACAGTGCCCCCAGAATCAGCACCGCCAGCCCGAAGGCGATGGCCTTGGGACCGCCCACGCTGAGGTCCCCGATGGAGAGGCTGCTGCCCTGGTAGCCCGTCGTCACCGTGCGGGTGTTACCCCCCAGCCAGATCAGCGCGAGGTTTTGCAGCAGGATGCCCAGCCCGAAGGTCAGGAGCATCTGGTTGAGTTCGGGGGCCAGCAGCACGTGCCGGATGCTGACCCGGTAGGTCAGCGCACCGACACCGAAAACGGCGAGCGCGGCAAAGGGCAGCGAGATCAGGGGGTCCACGCCCAGGTAGGCGCTCAGCGCCCAGGCGAGAAAGGCCCCGATCATCAGGAACTCGCCGTGCGCGAAGTTCACGATGCCCACCACGCCGACCGCCAGCGCCAGCCCCGACGCGACGAGCGCGTAGATGCCGCTTTGCAGCAGGCCGTTGAGCAGGGTTTGTAAAAAGAGTTCCATACAGGCTCCGTAGGGGAGAGGGAAAAGGGGGGCAAAAGGGGAGCCGCCCCGGTGGTGGCGGGCGGCCCTGGCGGGGGAGTCGGTGGCCGGGCTCTAGGTCAGAGGGCCAACCACCGGCCCCGTCAGGCTCACTTGCCCCAGACCGTCGTCTTCTTGGCGAACTTCAGCGGGTAGACGGGTGCGCGGTCGTCGCCGAGGTACTGGAAGCTCAGCCAGCTTCCGGCCTTAAAGCCCTGATAGCGGGTCTTGTTGCTCTTGGTAAAGGTCAGCGGGCCGAAGGGGGTCTGGGTGTTCGTCGCGGCGAGGGCGGCGGCCACCTTGTCCTTGTCGGTGCTGCCCGCCTTGTTGATGGCGGCGGCGAGCGTCTTGAGGTTCACGTAGGCCAGCGGCGCGAAGTACTCCTCGGTCACGTTGCCGAACTTCTTGCGGTAGGCGTTGACAAAGGCGCGGCTCTGGCTGTTGGGGCTGGTCGGCAGCCACAGGCTCAGGCCCGCCACGTTGTCGGCCAGGCGGTTTTTCTCGAAGCCGACGGGCCACGAGGGAGGCGTGCCGTAGATCAGGCCCACGTTCAGGTTCTGCTGCTTGATCTCGGTCGCCAGCGGCAGGGCGTCGGTGTCGTAGCCCACCCAGTAGAAGATGTCGGGCTTGGCGGCCTTGGCCTTGGAGATGATCGGCCCGAAGTTGCCGCTGCCCGTCTTGAACTTTTCGGTCATGACGACGTTGAAGCCCGCCTTCTTAAAGGCCGCCACGGTGTCGTTGATGCCCGCCGACCCGAAGGGGCCGTCCTCGTAGGCAATGGCGATGTTGCGGGCCTTCTTGGTCACGCGCAGGTGCTTGAAGTAGTCGAGGATCGCCTCGAAGTTGTAGTAGCTCCAGGGGTGGTAGTGGAAGAAGTACCTGTGGTCCGCGAAGGCGTCCTCCACGGGCACCGCCGCCGCGCCGATCCAGGCCATGAAGGTGTTGTACTGCTTGGCCGGACCCGACACGGCGATGGAGGTAGCGCTGCTGACCCCGCCCACCATGAAGTCCACCTTCTCGACCGTGACCAGCTTGACGAACTCGGGCACCGCCTTGGCCGGGGAGGAGCCGTCGTCGGCGAATTCCAGTTCCAGGGGCCGCCCCAGCACGCCGCCCGCCTTGTTGATCTCCTCCAGCGCCAGCAGGTAGCCGTTGCGGGCCGCCTGCCCCGACACGCTCCCCGCTCCCGAGAGGGGAAGGAGTGCGCCCACTTTGACCGCGCCCGCGCCGGACAGCGCGAGCAGTACGCCCGTCAGAAGCATCTTTTTCATGTTCGGAGTGAGTGTAGGGCAGGAGCGTCACGTCCGCGTTACAGCCGGGAAGCCGGGGCCGGGGGTGTGACCGCCCCGTAACGTGCCCCCCCTACCCTCGGAGGCGACATGCGACAAGGTGAGGACAGGGAGGGCGCGGCGTTCACGTTGGAGGTGGACGCCGCGCTGGGGGGGGTCAGGGTCCCGGTGCGGCTGGGTGGGCGCACCTGGGGCCAGCCCACGGAGGCGCGGGATAACGCCGTGCTGGTTTGCCACTACTACACGGGCACCGCGCAGGCGGCGGGCGAGGCCGCAGACGGCACGCCCGGCTGGTGGGCGCCCCTGATCGGGCCGGGGCGGGCGGTAGACACGGACCGCTATTTCGTGGTGGCGCTGAACACGCTCTCCAATGTGCAGGTCCACGACCCGGCCGTCGTGACGACTGGCCCCGACACCCCGCACCCCGACGGTCAGCCCTGGGGCAGCCGGTTTCCGGCCTGGGACTTCGCGGACCTGCACGCGCTTCAGCTTGAACTGCTGCGGCAGCTCCGCCTGGAGCGCTGGCACGCGGTCATCGGCCCCAGCTTCGGGGGGATGCAGGCCCTCCAGTGGGCCGCCCGCACGCCGGACCTCGCTCCCCGCGTGGCGGCGGTGGCGACCAGCCCCTGCGCGGGGCCGGTGCTGCGCGGGGCCTTCGGGCCGCTGCTGCGCGACGTGGCCCCGACCGGCGGGCTGGAGGGGGCCTTGCGCCTGATCTCCTTTTTCGGCATGGGGTCGGACGGGCTGGAGGAGACTTTCCGGGAGGCCGACTTCGGCGAGTACCTGCGTTCGCGCTCGGGCACGGCCAGCCTCGCGCACATCCTCGATATCGCGAGGGTGGTGCAGACGCACGACCTGCACGACGTGGCCCCCCGCCCCGAGCTGTTCGCCCGCTGGCGGGACGCCGGGCTGCGGCTGCTGACCGTGAACCTCCGGGGCGACCAGTTCTTCCCCGCCCACGAGATGCGGGCCTTTGCCGAGGCGGGCCGGGCGGCGGGCGTGGCGCACACCCACTTCGAGTACGACTCGGCCTGGGGGCACCTGGGCTGCGTGCAGGAGACGGCCCCCTTCGCGGGCCTACTCCGGTGCCTATTGGACGACACCCTGCCCGCCGCCCTGCCGCTCCCCGACCTCGCGGGCGCGGGGGAGGTACCCCATGCCTGAGCGCACGCTCGTCGCGTTGCACGGCAATTTCGCCTCCTCCGCGTGGTGGGCGGACCTCCTCGCTGCTCCACCCCAGGGCTGGCGCGTCCTCGCCCCCGACCTCCCCGGCTTCGCGGGGACGGCTCATGAAGGCGAGGTCGGCATCGCTGCCTACGCCGACTGGCTGGAACACTGGCTGACCGCGCAGGGCATCACTCGCTCGGTGCTGCTGGGGCACTCGCTGGGGGGAGCGGTGGTGCTGGAAGCGGCGGCCCGTCGCCTAGATGCCTACGCCGGGTTGATTCTGGCGGCGTCGGCTCCGCTGTCTGGCCTGGTGACTCCCGAGGAGAATTACCCCGTGCTGGAGCTGCTGCGCGACAATGCGGGGTTGCGCGAGATGAGTCTGGGGGCGCTCTTCCCGTCGCGCCGCCCCGACAACTTCGGCACACTGCTGGAGCACGCGGGCCAGATGGCGCCGGGACACTACAGCGGCAATGCCCGCGCCCTGGCCGCGTGGAGCGTAGAGCCGGGGCGCCTCGCCGGGCTGCCCGTCCTCGTGCTGGGCGGCGAGCTGGACAGCCTGATTACCCCGGAGCTGGTGCGGGCGCAGGCGGCGGCGCTGGGCACGGAGGCGACCCTCCTGCCCGACGTCGGCCACGGCTTTCCGCAGGAGGACCCCGCCGCCTTCCGCGCCCTGCTGCAACCGTTCCTCGACAAGCTGTCCTGAATTAGTCTGGAGCCGACATGAACAAGGTGTATCCGAGCGCCCGTGAGGCGCTGCAAGATGTGGTCGCGGACGGCCAGACCGTCGCCGTGGGGGGCTTCGGCCTCTGCGGGATTCCCGAGCAACTCATCCTCGCGCTGCGCGACAGCGGCGCCCGTGGCCTCACCGCCGTGAGCAACAACGCGGGCGTGGACGGCTGGGGCCTGGGGCTGCTGCTTCAGACCCGCCAGATTCGCAAGATGATCTCCTCCTACGTGGGCGAGAACAAGGAATTCGAGCGCCAGTACCTCGCGGGCGAGCTGGAACTGGAGTTCACCCCCCAGGGCACCCTCGCCGAGCGGATGCGGGCCGGGGGCGCGGGCATTCCCGGCTTCTACACGAAGACGGGCGTGGGCACCGTCGTCGCCGACGGTAAGGAACACAAGGACTTTGACGGCGAGACGTACATCCTGGAGCGCGGCATCCGGGCCGACCTCGCGCTTGTCAAGGCGTGGAAGGCAGACAAATCCGGGAACCTCGTCTACCGCAAGACGGCGCAGAACTTTAACCCGATGGCCGCCACCTGTGGCCGCGTGACCGTGGCCGAGGTGGAGGAGATCGTGGAGGTCGGACAGCTCGACCCCGATGAGATCGACACCCCCGGCATCTACGTGCAGCGCGTGGTGCTGAACGCCACCCCGGAAAAGCGCATCGAGCAGCGGACGGTGAGGAACTGATGCCCTGGACCCGTGACGAGATGGCGGCCCGCGCCGCCCGCGAACTGCAAGATGGCTACTACGTGAACCTCGGCATCGGCCTGCCCACGCTGGTCGCCAACCACATCCCCGAAGGCGTCTCCGTGATGCTGCAGTCGGAAAACGGGCTGCTGGGCATCGGCCCTTTTCCCACCGAGGATGAGGTGGACCCCGACCTGATCAACGCGGGCAAGCAGACAGTGACGGCGCTGCCCGGCGCGAGTTTCTTTTCCAGCGCCGACTCCTTCGCCATGATCCGGGGCGGGCACGTCAACCTCGCTATCCTGGGGGCGATGCAGGTCAGTGAAAAGGGTGATCTCGCCAACTGGATGATTCCCGGCAAGATGGTCAAGGGGATGGGCGGCGCGATGGACCTCGTGGCGGGCGTGCAGCGCGTGGTCGTGCTGATGGAACACGTCGCCAAGGGGGACGCGCACAAGATTCTGCCCGACTGCACCCTGCCGCTGACGGGTCAGGGCGTGGTGGACCGCATCATCACCGATCTGGGCGTGCTGGACGTGACGCCGGAGGGGTTACGGCTGGTGGAACTCGCTCCCGGCGTCACGCTGGACGAGCTGCGGGCCAAGACGGGCGCGGCGATTCAGGAGTAGGGGAGAGGGGAGTGGGCCGGGCGCTTCTGCGGAGGCGTCCGGCCTCTCCCTTGCCTATGCTGCCGGGTGTGAACCGCGCCGCCGTCCTGACCCTGCTGGCCCTGCCGCTGGGCTACCTGCTGGGGTGGCTGCTGTACGGTGTCCCGGAGGAGATCGTGCTGCTGGTGGTGTTGATAGGCGCGGCGGCGTTCGCCTACGCCGTGCGGCAGGACCGGGGCGTGATCGCCTTTTTCACACTGTTGCTGACGCTGGGACTGGGAGTGGGGCTGGTTCTGGGAGTGATCGCCGTTCCCATCCTCGCTGGAAACAGTGAAACGCTGGTCGCCGCGCCGCTGATTGCCGGGCTGCTGCTGCTGGCACTCGTAGGGCTGGGGGTATTTCGCCGCCGTGTAGGGGTTGCCTTGCGCCTCGCCCTTACCACACCGCTTGCGCCCTGGCTGTGGATGGCAGGAATCCTCCTCTTCGCTTTCTTTCCCGCTGTGCGGGTGGACTGCCGGGGACTCCAGGCCGACCCGTGGATGGACTATGGGGGCGGCTTCACCTACGGCACGGTCGGGAAGCGATTGTGGGCGGCGCAACCTGGCCTGATCCCCGACCGTGCCGAACTGCCCGACGACTTCGTGGTGGATGACGTGCGCTCCAGCGTCACGCGCTGCTTTCAGGACGCGCAGGGCCGCCCGCGTCCCCTCTCATTCCGGGCGAGTGCGCCGCTGCTCGTCGTCCACCTGACTGGACCAGTGCAGCCGGGGATGGACGCCTACGCCGCTGTCTTCACGCCGGGAGATCACCGCAAGCTCACGCCCTGGGCGCGGACGGAGACGCCATATTCGGAGATGACGAAGCATTACCCCTACCTTTACCCCGGCTGGGTAGTCTTTCCCTTCCTGCCCGAACTGCCGCCCGAGTTGGAACGGGCATTGAAGCGGTAACCTCTGCCCATGCCCCCGGCCTCGTTGCGCCTCCTCTCCCGGTTGTCCGTTCTGGCGGTGGTAGTGTGCTCCTTCGGCGTGCTGGCGGGCCTTCTTCTGGCCTTCAGCCCCTTCGCCTCCGAGTTGCCGATTCAGCGCGAGGAGGCCCTGGGAGTGGCTGGGCTCGCCGGGCTCGGTCTGGTCCTCTCCGGCGCGGCCCTGTGGTGGCTGGGGCGAGAACTGGACCGCGCCTGACCTACTCCTGAACCGCTGACGCCGCCCGCACCTGGCCCCGCACCGCCCCGTCCGGCTTGAGGGTCACGCCCGCGACGAGTCCGGTCGGCCCACCCCCCGGCACCTCCAGATCAAAGTCGCGCAGCACCAGCGCCGCGATCAGCCCCGCCTCCATCAGCGCGAGGTGGTTGCCGATGCACATCCGCGCCCCCGCGCCGAAGGGCAGGAACGCCTCGGGCGTGCGGCCCCCCTCCAGCCAGCGCTCGGGGCGAAAGGCGTCCGGTTGCGGCCAGAAGCGGGCATGGCGCTGAATCAGGAAGATGTTCACGCTGACATTGCCGCCCTCGGGCACTTCCACTCCTGCGACCGTCACGGGGGCCGTCGCCTGCCGGGGCACCAGCCATGCCGGGGGGTAGAGGCGCAGCGTCTCCTGAATGCAGGCGTTCAGCAGAGGCAGCCCACGCAGGTCGGCGGCGGTGGGGGTGTGGTCTCCCAGCGCCGCCCGCACCTCGGCCTGGACCTCCGCGCGGACCTCGGGATGGCGCGACAGGCTCAGGAGCAGGAAGGTCAGCAGCGTCGCGGTCGTCTCGTGCCCGGCCAGGAAGAGGGTCATCACCTCGTCGCGCAGCTCGGCGTCAGTCAGGCCGCCCCCGCCGTCCTCGTCCCGTGCGGCCAGCAGCATCCCCAGCAAGTCCCCGCCCCCCTCCCCGGAGGCCCGGCGCTCGCGGATGATGCGGTCAACGATGGCGTCCAGCGCCTCGCCTGCGGCCTGCTCGCGGCGGCGGGCGGGGGTGGGCAGGTCCCATTCCACCAGCGAGCGGATGCGGGCCGAGGTCCGGTCCAGCAGCGGCGGCAGCTCCCTCTCCACCACCGCCAGCTCGCGGTCGTCCAGCCCGGTGCCGAACAGCACGGCGGCCACGGCCCGCAGCGCCACGTGCAGCATCTCGGAGCCCACGTCCACTTCCTCCCCGGAGCGGGCTGCCCCCTCCAGCCGGGCCAGCAGCGGCGCCGCCGCCCCCACGATGTCCCCGGCCATGCCCTCCAGTGCCGCGCGGTGAAAGGCGGGCTGCATCAGGCGGCGGTGCAAGCGCCACGTCTCGCCCTCGGCAGTCAGGAGACCCGTGCCCAGAAACGGCTCCATCTTCTGAATACCGCGCCCCTTGCGAAAGCTCGCGGCCTTCGTGACCAGCACCTCGCGGGCGGCGGCGGGCTCGGCCACCACCAGCACCTCATTACGGCCAAACCGGATGGGAAATACGTCCCCGTAGGCGGCCCGCGCATGGCGTAAGAAGCCCAGGGCGTCGCGCCGCAGCTCAGGCAGGTGCCCCAGGACGGGGTGGGGCCGGAGACCGGCGGGGCGGGAGAGGGTGGCGGTCATGGCCCATGATCTCACGGCCTCAGGCCCAGGAACTCAGCGTGCCGGGGGGTCCGGCAGATCGGTCAGCACATTCATGGGCACCCGGTCTTCCTGCACGTACCGCTCGTTCAGGCCCACGACCGCGAACACGTACTTTCCCTTCCGATACCCGAACGCCCAGGACCCTCGGCTCGGCAGGGTCGGCAGCTCTCTCACCTCCCCCCAGCCTTCCGGCAGAAGATGGGCGTCGTAGTGCGCCTTGAGGGAATCCACGCGCGTCCCCCTGGGCAGCAGATAGAACTTCAGTCTCAGGCGCGGGTGCCGGGGCTTGAGATGGTCAAACACCCTCGTCCAGGCGGCCGTATCCAAGCTGCCCGTCGCAGTTCCAAAATACAATTCGTCGGGCGTCGGCAGGACGACGGGAGGCAGGGGAGGCAGGCTGGGGGCCGGGGTACAACCCACGAACACCCCGAGGCTTCCCAGCAGCACCAGCGGCAGGCCCACGCGCATCCTCTGTCCAGCTTAGCGGGAAGGCTAGGAGCAGCGGCGGTGCCCACCTCTCCACCCCAAACGGCCGTTTGTTAGACTGGCGGGGCAGATGACCCAACCAGACACCCGCGCCCCGGCGCCGCCGCCGTCCACCCCGCAGGGGGCCTGGGCCGAGGCCCTCGCCCGCCTCGCCGCCGATCAGCAGCAGGTCCGGGCGGGCGGCGGTCCCAAGGCCCAGCAGCGCCAGCACGACAAGAACCGCCTGACCGCCCGCGAACGCATCGCCCGCCTGGTGGACGAGGGGACGCCCTTCGACGAACTGATGACCTTCGCCGGATACGGCATGTACGAGGAGGTCGGCGGCTGCCCCAGCGGCGGCACCGTCACCGGCATCGGCACGATTCAGGGCCGCCCCTGGATGATCATCGCCAACGACGCCACCGTGAAGGCGGGCGCGTTCTTTCCCATCACCGCCAAGAAGGTGATTCGGGCGCAGACCATCGCCTTCGAGAACCACCTCCCCGTCGTCTACCTCGTGGACTCGGCGGGAGTGTACCTGCCCATGCAGGACGAGATTTTCCCCGATCAGGACGACTTTGGACGGGTCTTTTACCTCAACGCCCGCATGAGTGCCAAGGGGATTCCGCAGATCGCCGCGATCATGGGCAACTGCGTGGCGGGGGGCGCGTACCTGCCCGTCATGTGCGACACGCTGATCATGACCGAGGGCTCGGGCCTCTACCTTGCCGGACCCGCGCTCGTGAAGGCGGCCATCGGGCAGGTCGTGGATTCCGAGGAACTCGGCGGGGCGGACATGCACGCCTCCATTGCCGGAACGGTGGACTACAAGGAACCCGACGACGACGCGGCGCTGGCCCGCATCCGCGCCCTCGCCGACCTGTACGCGCAGGGCGATCCGGCCCCCTTCGCCCGCCGCCGCAAGGAAGCCGTGCCCGCCCCGGAGCGCGACCTCACCGAACTGGTGGGTTTTGACGGCTCCAAGACTTACGACGTGCGCGACTTGATCACGTCGGTCGTGGACGGCGGCGAGTTCCACGAGTTCAAGCCGGAGTACGGCGAGACGCTGGTGTGCGGCTTTGCGCGGGTGGGCGGCTTCCCGGTCGGCTTTGTCGCCAACCAGCGCACCGTCATCAAGAAGAAGCTCAAGTCGGGTGGCGAACCCGGCATCCGCACCCGCATCGAGGTCGGCGGCGTGATCTACGGCGACTCGGCGGACAAGGCGGCCCGCTTCATTCTGGACGCGAACCAGGCGGGCGTGCCGCTGGTGTTCCTCTCGGACGTGACCGGCTTCATGGTGGGCCGCGACAGTGAACAGGAGGGCATCATCCGCCGGGGCGCGAAGCTGGTGAACGCGGTGTCCAACTCCGTCGTTCCCAAGATCACCATCATCACGGGCGGGTCCTTCGGGGCTGGGAACTACGCGATGAACGGCAAGGCGTACGCGCCGCGCTTCCTCTTCGCGTGGCCCAGCGCCAAGTACGCCGTGATGAGCGGCAACGCGGCGGCCAAGACGCTGCTCGACATTCAGCTCGCGGCCCTCAAGCGCAGCGGCCATGAACCCGACGATGAGGAGTTGCAGCGCCTCTACGACGACGTGAAGGCCAAATACGACACCGAACTTGACCCCCGATACGCCGCCGCCCGCCTGTGGGTGGACGAGATCATCGAGCCGAACGACACCCGTGACCGCCTGATCCGCGCTCTGGAAGCCTGCGCCCAGAATCCAGTGCAAGAAGAGTTCAAAGTGGGTGTGTTTCAGGTTTGAACAGTTCTCCCTCTCCCCCCGTGGGAGAGGGCCTTGCGAAGCAAGGGGTGAGGGGGCGTGTGACCATCTCCAACGTCGGCAAGACGTTTTGCCACCCCTTCCGAGCCCGTCGGAGGACGTGACGGCCCACCCCCTCCCAGCCTCCCCCCTGAAGGGGGAGGAGCAAAAGAAGCCATCGTCCCCTCTCCCGGAGGTTTCCACCATGACCAGCACCCTCGACCGTCCCGCCAACCCCAACACCGCGCCCCTCAACGACGACCAGCGCACCATCGTCTCCGCGCTCAAGAGCTTCCTGAAGACCCGCGTGGAACCCGGCGCCGCCGAGCGCGACCAGACCGGCGAGTTTCCGTTCGAGATCGTCAAGGAACTCGGCGAGATGGGCATCATGGGCGCCCAGACGCCTGAGGAATACGGCGGCTCGGGCCTGGATACGGCCACCTTCGCCATGATCATCGAGGAGATCGCGGCGGTGGACGGCTCGCTGTGCCTGACCGTCGCCTCGCACAACTCGCTGTGCCAGGGCCACATCCTGATCGGCGGGACCGAGGCGCAAAAGCAGAAATTCCTGCCCGACCTCGCCTCCGCCAAGAAGCTGGGGGCCTGGGGCCTGACCGAACCCGGCAGCGGCTCGGACAGCGGCGGCATGGTGTCCAACGCCAAGGAACAGCCCGACGGCTCGTGGATTCTCAACGGCTCCAAGAACTTCATCACCCAGGGCAGCGTGGGCGGCACCTACGTGATCCTGGCCCGCACCGACGCGCCGCGCCCCGGCAAGGGCAAGAACGACGGCATCTCCGCCTTCGTCTTCAACCGCGACGAGGTGCAGGGCTTTTCCATCGGGCGCAAGGAGGACAAGCTGGGCCTCAGAAGCAGCGACACCGCGCAGCTCATCTTCGAGGATATCCACCTTCCCGCCGACGCGCTGCTGGGCGAGCGCGGCAACGCCTTCAAGGACGTGATGAAGGTGCTCGACGGCGGGCGCGTGGGCATCGCCGCGATGGGGCTGGGGCTGGGCCGCGCCGCCTATGAGTACGCCGCCCGCTACACCGCCGGGCGCGAGCAGTTCGGCAAGCCCATCTCGCACAACCAGGACATCGCCTTCCGCCTCGCGGATATGGACACCAAGCTGGAAGCGGCCCGGTTGCTGATCCGCAAGGCCGCCGACCTCAAGGACGCGGGCATGAACTTCACCGTGCCCGTCGCCCGCGCCAAGCTGTTCGCCACGACCGTGGGCGTCGAGGCCTGCGACGAGGCGATCCAGATGCTGGGCGGCTACGGCTACATCAAGGAGTACCCGGTCGAGCGCTACTGGCGCGACAACCGCCTCACCCGCATCGGGGAAGGCACCGACGAGGTGCAGCGCCTGGTCATCAGCCGCGACGTGCTGAAGCGGTTCGCCGAGTAAGAACGCGGTTCATGGTCACCGGCCCCAGAGAAGTCGCTCTCCGGGGCCTTGTCCATGAGGTGTTTGGCCGTCCCCGGTGAAGTTTTCCGCAATGGGGGTATCGTAAGCGGGGGCGCATCTGTCCCCGGCCTGAGCCTCTAGACTCTTGCCATGAAGGGCCTGCGTGAATTTATCGACTGGCTGCGCGAGGCGCTGAAGGGTGCGCCGCAGCCCCAGCCGGTGCCCGTTCCGGTCCGCGTGCGCGATCGCCGCTGATTGGCCTTGGTTTCGCCGCATCCCGTCCACCCCTCGCGGGTGGGCGTTTTGTTGTTCCGCGGCGGTGGGCGGCTCACCCCCTCACCATATCCCACCCGGCGGGGCGCGGCTGTAATCTCCTCGCCTGACGGATACCTGACGGCTGGCCTAGAGTGCGGGTGCCCGGAAGGCCGATTCCCCTTCCGGAGAACCGAAACGAGGTGAACGTCTGTGCATATCTACGAGTTGTCCGGCCGGAACGTGGAGGTTACCGATGCGATGCGCGATTACGTGGAGGAGAAACTGACGCGCCTGGACCGCTTCAGTGACCAGATTACCGACGCCCGCGTGGTCCTGACGGTCCGCGACGTGCGGGACGCCGGACGGCGCAACCGCGTGGAAGTGCAGCTCAACGTGCCGGGCGGCATCGTCCGCGCCGAGGAACACCACGCCGACATGTACGCGGCCATCGACCGCGCCAGCGACGTGCTGGAGCGCCAGCTCCGCAAGTTCAAGACCCGTTACATGAAGCACCGCCAGGACGCCGCCCCCCTGCCCGAGCCGGGGCTGGCCGAGGCCGACGTGGACGCGGGGCTCGACGACGTGACCGAGTTCCGCCCCGAGATCGTCCGCACCAAGCGCTTCGACGTGCGCCCCATGAGCCCCGAGGACGCCATCACCCAGATGGAGGCGCTGGGCCACGACTTCTACGTCTTCCGCAACATGGACTCGCAGGGCGTCGGCGTGGTCTACCGCCGCCGCGACGGGCACTACGGGCTGATCGAGCCGAGCTGAGGCCGGGCAAGTCGGGGGGAGGGTGATCGTCCAGGGGGTCTCCCTCCCCTCCCCTTTGCCACAGGTTGCCCCCTTTGCCTGACCTGACCTGAAAGGAGCCGCATGACACCTTCCCCCCGAAGCCGGTCCCGCCCGCGCCACGCCCGGCGCTTTTTGCTGGTCGCAGGAGCGCTGGTCCTGCTGGGGACCGTCGCCTCCCGGTCCCTTCGCCGCGCCCGCCGGGAGACGGACGCCCCGCCGGAGAGAGCAGCCATTCCCCTCGACCCACGCATGAGGCGTGTCGGGGAGTGGCTGCGCCAGGCCCCCATCCCCTCGGTGGCCGAGATGACGGCCGAGCAGGCGATTCAGGCGAGCCGCATCCCCCACACCGGGCCACTCGTGCGGGGCCTGACCGGATGGCCCCGGCGCGGCGTGCGGCGGGAAGACCGGACGATTCCGGGGTCAGATGGGAAGATTCCTGTGCGCGTCTATACGCCGGGTGGCCCGGCCGCTCCCGGCAGGCCGCTGGTGGTGGCCTTTCATGGGGGCGGGTGGGTCCAGGGCAGCCTGGAGATGGGTGACTGGATGTGCAGCACGGTGGCGGCGGACCTGGGCGCGGTGGTGGTGTCGGTGGACTACCGCCTCGCCCCGGCCCACCCGTTTCCGGCCGCCGTAGAGGACTGTTTCGCGGCCCTGACCTGGAGCGCAGCGAACGGGGCGGCCCTGGGTGCCGGGGGGCGCACCGGGGTGATGGGGGAGAGCGCGGGCGGCAACCTCGCGGCCGTGATGTGCCTGCTCGCGCGGGAGCGGGGTGGACCAGCCATCAGTCACCAGGCGCTGATCTATCCGGCCACCGACCTCACCCGCGAGACGGAATCGCGGCGAAGGCACGCCCATCAGATTCTGCTGAATGCCGCTGAGATGGAGGCCTATCAGCGTTTCTACGTCCCGGAGGGCACGCCGAAGGACGACTGGCGGCTCTCGCCCCTGCTGGCCCCGGACCACACCGGGCTCCCACCCGCGCTGGTGCAGGTCGCCGGATACGACGCGCTGCGCGACGAGGGGATTCGCTACGCCGAGGCTCTGCGGGCGGCCGGGGTCCCGGTCGTGCTCACCGAATACCCCTCCATGCCGCACGGCTTCGTGAACTTCCCGTACCTCAGCCGCGAGGCGGCCCCGGCGCTGCGGCAGATCGTGGCTGAGCAGCGCCGGTACCTGCTGACGCCGCCGGACGCCCGCCTCCCTGCCTCCCCGGTCGGCCTCCAGCCCTGAGCGGACCTGCAGCGACCCCTGGCCGTCCCGGCGGCAGGCCGGGGCATCTGCTAGGCTGGGGTGTTCATGATCGCGCACGTGGTCAACCCCGGAACCAGCAGCGTCAAGCTCGCGTGCGCGGCCATCTCGCCCAGCGACAACCCGGCCCTGCCGGGACAACTGCGCCTGAGCCTGGAGCGGGCCGAGGTGCCCTTGGCCGCCGGGCACACCCCCCAGGAGTTGATGACCGCCATTCTGGACGCCACGGCGGGCTGGTCCACCCCCGACGCGGTGGTGGGACGCGGCGGCTGGCTGGGGGCGGTGGCGGCGGGCACCTACCGGGTGACGCCCTCGCTGGCCGCCTACGCCGCCGAGCCGGGCCGCGACGGACTGGGGGCGGCGCTGGCGCTGCGGCTGGGGCAGGCGCGGGGGGTGCCTGCCTACGTGGTGGACCCCCAGAGTGTCAATGAGCTCCTCCCCGAGGCCCGCGAGACAGGCGTGCCCGGCGTGACCCGCGAGCCGCGTTTTCATGCCCTCAATGCCCGCGTGGTGGCCCGCCGCGCCGCCCATGAGGTCGGGCTGCGCCTGCAAGACGCGCGGGTGGTCGTCGCGCATCTGGGGGCCACGACGAGCGTGACTGCCTTTGACCGGGGCCGCGCGGTGGACACCACCGGGAGCGGGGCGGGCGGCGGGCCGATCGGGGCGCAGCAGGCCGGACCCCTCCCCGCCCCCGCGCTGCTGCGGCTGGCCGAGGGTCACCGCCCCGACGAGGTGCTGGCCCGGCTCGCGTCGGGCAGCGGCTTCCTGGCCCTGACGGGGAGCGCCAACCTGCGCGACCTCGAAGCCCGCGCGGGGGAGGACCCCGCTGTGCAGGCGGCGGCCTCGGCCCTCGTGCATCAGGCGTGCAAGGCGGTGGGCGAGCAGTGCGGGGCGCTCTCCGCCCGGCCCGACGCGCTGGCGCTGACGGGCGGGGTGGCCCGCTGGGAGGCCCTGGTGGACCGCATCGAGCGCCGGTTGAGCTGGATTGCCCCCGTGATCGTGGTGCCCGGCGAACTGGAACTCGAAGCCCTTGCGGAGGGCGTGGGCCGGGTGCTGCTGGGCCTGGAGACGCCGCGCGAATGGACCCCGCCCCACGCGGGGGCGCCCGCCTGAGATGGCCCGTCGGCGTCCCCTCCGTTCAGCCCCCGAGCCTATCCGCGCCACAAGCATGTGGCGGGTGGATCAGGTGTTCCTGGCCCGCCGGGGCCAGCGCATCGAGGTGACCTGCTCGCTCGTCAACGACCGGGGCGGCCTGCGCAACCTGCGCGTGGTGGCGCCCACCGACGATCCCGGAGACGCCCTGCGCCACGCTGCCCACTTCGTCGCCGGGCAGGGCAACGTCAGCACCGCCCGCGAGGTCCGGGTGCGCTGGACCCGCGAGCAGACCACCACCCTGCAAGACGAACTGATCCGCGACCGCGTGCTGGAGGACGTGTTCGACGACGCCTTCGAGGACACCTTGCAGGAAGTGCGCGACCGGATGCGCTAAGGCGGGTGGGGGGGAGAGGGACACCTCGCGGGCGCCCATCCAACAACGAACAACCCCCACCGAAGTGGGGGCCTTCTTCTTTGGTTGCAGGGACAGGATTTGAACCTGTGACCTCCGGGTTATGAGCCCGACGAGCTACCAGACTGCTCTACCCTGCGTCATCTGCCTCCTTCGGAACCTCGGTTCTTCCGGCGCTCAGGAATAGTAGCGCCGACCCGCCAATGTGTCAAGGCGTGGAGGTCAACACGTGTGGGCGCCCCGACCGTTCCCGGCCAGCCCCGACGGGTAGGCTGGCCGGGTGACCGAGAGCGGGGACATCCAGACGCGCAAGCTGCGCCACCTCGACGCCTGCCTGCGCCCCGAGAGCCAGTACGCGGGGGTGTCCACCGGCCTTACGGCGGTGCCGTGGCCCTACCGGGCGCTGCCGGAGCTGGACCTGGGGGGGGTGGACCTGGGCACGTCCTTCCTGGGTCGCCCGCTCGCCGCCCCCGTCCTGATCGGCGCGATGACGGGCGGGGCGGAGAGGGCGGGGACGATCAATCGAAATCTGGCGCGGGCGGCCTCGCGGCTGGGCCTGGGGATGATGCTGGGCTCGCAGCGGGTGATGCTGGAGCGGCCGGAAGCGGCCGTCAGCTTTCAGGTGCGGGACGTGGCGCCCGACATCCTGCTGGTCGGCAATCTGGGGGCGGCGCAGTTCGGGCTGGGCTACGGCGCCGCCGAGGCCATCCGGGCCGTCCGCGAGGTAGGCGCTGATGCCCTCGCCATTCACCTCAACCCCTTGCAGGAGGCGATGCAGGCGGGGGGCGATACCCGCTGGGCAGGGCTGGCGGCCCGGCTGACAGAGGTGGTGCCCTCTTTGCCCTTCCCTGTGGTGCTCAAGGAGGTCGGGCACGGGCTGGACGCGGCGACGATTCGGGCAGTGCGGGGCGCCGGATTCGCCGCCTACGACGTGGCCGGGGCGGGGGGCACGAGTTGGGCACGGGTCGAGCAGCTCGTGCGCTTCGGGGAAGTGCGCTCGCCGGAGCTGTGTGAGCTGGGGGTGCCCACCGCGCGGGCGCTGCGGGAGGCCCGGCGGGAGGCGCCCGGCACGCCGCTGATCGCGTCCGGCGGCATCCGCACCGGCCTGGACGCGGCCCGCGCTCTCGCGCTGGGAGCACAGGTCGTCGCAGTGGCCCGCCCCCTGCTGGAGCCTGCGCTGGAGAGCGCGGAGGCGGCCGAGGCGTGGCTGGCGGGCTTCATCCACGAGCTGCGGGTCGCCCTGTTCGTGGGCGGGTATGCCAGCGTGGAGGCGGCGCAGGGAACGGCCGTGTTCCTGGACTGACCCCTACGGCGCGGCGCGGCGCTCCACCCGTGCCCCTACGCCGGTCAGCACCTCGTATTCGATGGTGCCGCCCCACGTCGCCACGTCCGAAACCGTGATCTCGCCCGCGCCCCAGACCTCCACCCAGTCGCCCACCCGCACGGGCAGCCCGGTCACGTCCACCATCATCTGGTCCATGCAGATGCGGCCCAGGACCGGGCGGCGTTCGCCCGCGACGAGGACCTCGGCGTGCCCGGTAGCATTGCGGGGGTAGCCGTCCGCGTAGCCCACGCCGACGGTCGCCACGGTGGTCTCGCGGCTGGCCCGCCACAGCCCGCCGTAGCTCACGCTCTCGCCCGCGTGGGCGGTGTGCACGTGCGTCACCCGCGCCCGCAGGGTCATCACCGGGGTCAGCGGCGCCCGGTCCCGCAGGTGGGGCGGCGCGTAGCCGTAGGCGGCGAGGCCGGGCCGGGCCAGCCCCATACCGGGGAGCGGCCCGAAACTCAGCACTCCGCCCCCGTTCGCCGCGTGCGCGAGGACCGGGGGCAGGGCAGCAAGCACCGATGCGAACCGGGCAAGCTGCTCGTGCGCGAAGGAGAGGTCCGGTTCGTCGGCGGTGGCAAAGTGGGTGTAGGCGCCCTCCAGCAACCCCCGCTCGGCGAGGCGGCGGCCGATCTCCACCGCCTCCTCCGGCCTCGCGCCCAGGCGGTTCATCCCGGTATCCACCTTGAGGTGAGCGCGGGCGTGGTCGGGCAGGGCCTCAGCCTGGGCGAGCGAGGCGACGGGCAGGCGCACGCCGAGGTCCGCGAGGGGCCGGACCTCCTCCGGGGTGGGGGGGGTCAGCAGCAGGATGGGCTTGCCGGGGGCGAGGTCCGCGAGGGCGGCGGCCTCCTGCGGCACCGCGACCGCGAATCCCCACACGTCGGGGTGCCGGGCGGCCACCGCCACGACCTCGGCCAGGCCGTGCCCGTAAGCGTTCGCCTTGACGGGCAGCAGCAGCGGCACCCCCGCTCGCCGCGCGAGGGCCGTGAGGTTGCCCGCGAGGGCAGATTCGGACATCAGGGCCACGGCGCGGGACTGCATCACCGCGCATGCTAGCGGGTTTCGACCCGCCCCCGCTTCCCGGCCCACCTGCCTTATCCACCCCCGCCCTCGGCCCTTTATTCTGCCTTCATGCCCCGCCTCCCCACGGCCGCCCTCCTGCTCTCCACCCTGCTCCTCGCCGTGTCCGCCGCCGCCCAGACCACACCCACCCAGACCGCCCCCACCCCGGCCCCGCCGAGCCCCGCCGCGCCGGGGCCGAGTGCGACCGGGGGCATCCTCCCGCTGGTGTCGGTGGGCGAGCGCTGGCCGCAGGCACAGGAAACGTACGTGATCCGGGTCGCGCCGGGGGACGCCGGGAAACCGCTGGGCCTGGAAGCGTACAGCCCCGGCTTCAACCTCGCGGACTACGTGGACGGGCGGCGGGGGGCGGGCTATTTCGGGGACGAGCTGTACAAGAAAAACGAGCCGTTCGAGAGCACCTTCACCCTGACGGGACCCGGCGGCACCGTCGTGGAGCGGCGGTACGCGGCGGGGCGTGAGCACACCTGGGACAGCCTCTATGCGGGGGGGCTGCCCGCCGGGACCTACACGCTGCGGGTGAGCAGCCGGGGCGACGGCAAGAACTCCTTCGCGCTGCGGGTGGCCGAGCCGTTCAGCCTGGAGACGAGCGACTTTTCCGTCAACGCCCGCGACACCGAGCAGACGCCGCTGCTCGCCGCCCGGCTGACCGTGCCGCAGGCCTGGGTGGGGCAGACCCTCAGCCTGCTGAACTACGACGTAGACGGCCCGCAGGAGGCCGAGACCTGGGTGGTGCAGCCTGGCGGAGCGCGGGTCAATCTCACGCCCAGCGCCAACGGGCAGGCCGCGACCGACCGCTTCACGGTCACGCCGGAGCTGGTGGGCGAGTGGCAGGTCTATCTCCGGGTGCTGCCCACCACCAAGCAGTATTCCAACGCGGTGCGCTACTCCTTCCGGTTGGGCAACCAGGCCGTCACCGCCCGCGTGGGGGGCTTCGCACCGCCGACCGGAGCGCGGCTGGACAACCAGCTTCTCGTGGAGGTCGTGGATCCGCAGGGCCGGGCCATTCCGGGGGCGAGCTACACCCTGATCGGTGAGCGGGTGGTGCGGCCCAGCCTGCCGCCGGGCTACCTGCCGGTGGGGGGCAGCATCGTACAGGGGACCGGCAACATCGTCTCGCCCACCGAGATTCGGTACCAGCCGGGCTTTACCAAGGTGCGTTTCGTGGCTCGCCCGCCCGAGGGCCAGCTCGCGGTGGAGGCGGTCGCGGTGTACGGCGACCAGCGCATTCCCCTCAGCGGCGTGGCCTTTGAGGTCGCGGGGCAGACGCTGACCGCCCCGGCCACCCTGCCGCTCGCGCCGGGCGAGTACCCGGTCAAGCCGGGCACCCTGGCGGGCAGCACGGTCACGGCGCCCGCTCCCGGCCGGGTCGCGGACGGCGGCACCGCGCGGGTGATCCTCGAATACGTGGTCCGGACCGAGTTGACGCTGGTCACCGCTCCCGACGTCCTGAATGCCTGCGACGTGACCCAGTTCACCGCGACCCTCAAGACCGACTTTCCCCAGCGCCTGCCCGCCCGCGTGCGGCTGAACCTCCCGGCCGGGTGGGCCAGCGACTACCCGCTGGAGGTGCCGGGCGAGGTGGGGGCTGGGCAACCCCTGCGCCTCAAGGTCCCGGTGCGGGTGTGCCGCACGGACACGGCGGAGGCGGTGGCCGAGCCCCTCGACCTGCGGGCGACCGGGCAGGCCCGTGTGCGCAATCCGGGCGGGGCCAACGTGACGCGCACCGTGCAGGGTGGCGGCCGGGCCACCCTCGCCAAGACTGTGGAGGCCGCCCCCCAGGGCTACGCCGTCACGCTGACCCTCACGGTGGACCGCACCCTGGAGAACATGCGCCTGATCGACCCCCTGCCTGTGGCCGAGGGGGGCACCTCGGCGGTGCGCGGGCCGCTGACCGTCCAGGGACCTAGCCTCGCGGGGGTGGCGGCCCGCGCCGAGGGCGACAGCATCGTGCTCGCGCGGGTGATTCCGGGTACCTACACGGTGAGCTACACCCTGCTCACGGACCAGCCCGCCGACGCGGTGGTGACGGCGCCGGACCTGGCCTGGTGACAGGCGATGTGAACCAGAACGGAGACGGCGGGCGCCCCTTGCCCTCGCGCGGATGAGAAGAAAGGGTCCGCATGCCCTCCCTGTTGGCCGACGCTGGCGGACGGCGAGGCGTGAGGATCGTGACAGGGCACGCCCCCAGGACCCACTTTGGGTTAAGATGAACTCATGAAGCGTGCGTGGTTTCTGGCCCCGGTCCTGGCTGCTCTGACAGCCTGCGGCACGCTGGGCACGCCCCCGGCCCCCACCACCGGGGACCTGCTGGGGGCGCCCACGTCGCTGCAACTCGGGACCCAGCGCCTGAAGGTCGAGGCCGCCCCACAACTCGGCGGCGACACACTGCGGGTGCGCGTGCGGGTTCAGGGGCAGCGCGGCGCCGAGGCTCTGCCCCCCCTCACGGTGACGGGCGTGTACGTCGTGACCCGCGAAGGGATGTGGTCGGCCCCGGCGGCACGGGCCAGCCGCCAGGGCTGCGGCGAGCGGCCCTGCCTCCAGACCAGCGGGAGCGGGGCGGCGGGCAGGCTGTCGGCGGGCGAGGGCGTGCAGGTCGTGGTCAGCCTGGAAGACCCACGGGGCCGTGTCCTGTGGCTGCGGGATGCCCGCGTGACGGTTCAGGACGAGTAGCGGGGACCACAGAGAGGGGGCGAGGCTGGAACAGTCCACCTCGCCCCCTCTTGCGTGGGCGTGGCTTACACCCTCACGCCTTCTTGCTCCGCCGTCACTGTCCCGTCGCGGACCCGCAGCGTGTGGTCGGCGAGCGCGGCCACGTCGCGGTCGTGGGTGATCAGGACCACCGTGCGGCCCTCGCGGGCGGGAGCGGTGAGCAATTCCAGCACCCGCTCGCCGGTGCGCGTGTCGAGGTTCCCGGTCGGCTCGTCGGCCAGCAGCACTTCGGGGTCGTTTGCCAGGGCGCGGGCAAGGGCGACCCGCTGCGCCTCCCCGCCTGAAAGCTGCGAGGGCAGGTGCGAGGCCCTGGCCCCCAGCCCCACCCGGTCGAGCAACGCCCGCGCCCGGTCGCGCCGCTCGCGGGGGGGCACGCCCGCGAGCGTCAGGGGAAACTCGACGTTTTCCAGCGCCGTCAGGATGGACACGAGGTTGTGGTTCTGGAACACGAAGCCGTAGTGCGCCAGCCGGAAGTCGGCCCGGCCCGCCTCCGGCAGCGCGTGCAGGTCGGTGCCGTTCACGACCACCCGCCCGGTGGTCGGCGTGTCGAAGCCCGCCAGCAGGTTCAGCAGCGTGGACTTGCCGCTGCCCGACGGCCCCACCACCGCCGTGATGCCGGGCGCGAAAGTATGGGTGAAGGGGGCGAGGGCGGTCACCTGACCCTCGCCGCTGGGGTAGACCCGCGAGAGGGTTTCGACGTGCAGGGTGCTCATCAGACCCTCCCCAGCGCTTCGGTGATGTTCAGGCGGCTGGCACTGCGGGCCGGAAGCAGTCCCGAGAGCAGCCCCAGCAGCAGGCTGATGGCGAGGGCCAGCAGCGTGAGCCGGGGCGTCAGGGCCGCCGCGTCGATTCCCGCGAGGTCCTGGGTATAGAGGTTCACGCCCCAGATGCCCACCAGTCCCAGCAGCAGCCCGCCCACGCCGCCCGCCAGCGAGAGCAGCAGCGACTCGGCCAGCACCAGTCCCCGCACGAAGCCCGGCCGCGCCCCGATGGCCCGCAGCGTGCCGAACTCGCGGGTGCGCTCGAACACGCCCATCATCACCGTGTTCGCCACCGCCAGCCCGCCCACGATCAGCGCGATCAGGCTGATGCCGAATCTGACGGCGTCACTGATGCGCAGCGCCCGGTCCACAAAGGACACGAAGTCCGACTGCGTCTGCGCCTCCACGTCCAGCCGCTCGGTGATGGCGTCGGCCACCGCGCGGGACTGCCGGGGGTCTTCCAGCTTCAGCGCCACCGTAGAAACGCGGCCCTCGGCCCCCTCCGCCGCCTGAAGCGTCTCGATGGGCAGGAAGATCAGCGAGTCCACCAGCCCCGACTCGGGCGCGAGGACCCCGACCACCTCTACCTGGCTGCGGCGGTTGAGGTTCAGGGTGCTGCCCAGCCCGAGGTTCAGGTTCTCGGCCGTCTTGGACCCGATGACCGCCACCTGCCCGGCCTGATCGGCCCCTGTGAGCGCCCGGCCCTGGGCCACCCGCGCGTTCGGAAACACGTTACCCATACCGCCCCCGGCAGGCACCCCGTACAGCACCGCGCTCTGGGTCACGTCAAGGCTGCCGCGCACCGTCACCACGATCGGGGTCACCGCCGTGATGCCCAGTTCGTCCGAGAGGCCGCGAATCTGCCCCACCACCTCCTCGGGCAGGTTGGGTGAGGGCGCGAAGCCCTGCGAGAAGCCGCTGAGGCTCACCTGCACGTCGGGGCCGATGCCGCCCAGTTCAGCGGTGAACACCTTGCGGATGCCTTCCCCCAGCGACAGGAACACCACCATGCTGGCGACCGCCACGGTGATCCCCAGCGCGGTCAGCAGCGTCCGCACCGGGCGGCGGGTCAGGCCGCGCCACGCCAGGGTCCATAAGTCTTTGCCGTTCATTGGCTGACAGGCTACGCCGCCGGAATGGGGGAGAGGGGGGGAAGGGCTGCGATATGGGGGTGGGGGGCTGCTGGCGGCCGGGGCACAGCGGGGGTGCGGTGGGCGGGCCGGGGCATCTTGATTCGGCTTACCCCTCCCCCCCAGCCCCCCTCTCCAGAGCGAAGGAACGAGCAGCGCTGCGCTAGGCAAAGGTTGTTCCCCCATGTTCTGCCCCTGTCTGCTCCGCCCATTGTTCCTCCTACGCGCCATCCTGCCGCCCAAGTGAAAGGCCTCGGCGCGGACGCGCTGAACGGCTCGTCTGCCTGGAAAGTGGAATTGAAAGGCAGGGACGCTTCGGGCGGCTGACACAGGAAAAAGAAGGAGGAGCTTCAGCGGGTGGGGGGGTGGGGGTGGAGCCATCCACATGACCACGACCCGGATGAACGGACTAGGTCAGCCGACAGGGGCAGGTGCCTGGGCAGCGGGCTGGGCAGGCAGGTCGATAGGTCGGATGCGTTTTCTTCATAGCGAAGCGTCTTCCGCTCCCCCTTCCCTCTGGGGACTCGGAGAGCTGCGCCGCAGAGGGGGCTGGGGGGTGGAGTCGTCAAAGAATCAAGCCCTCCTGCCCCCATCCACCGCTCTCAAGGCCGCCCCTGGCCCGCCCCTCACCTCTGGCCCCTACCCTGCCCCCATGCCCCGCTCCCTGCCCCTTCTCGCCTTGCTGCTCGCGGCCCAGGCGGGTGCCCAGACCCTCCTCCCGCTCGACTCGCGCCCAGCTACGCACGTGCTCCCTGCCCTGATTGCTGGACTGCGCGGCGGCGACGTGCGGGTGCCCCCTGCCGAACTGCTGGGCACGGCGGCGCGGGGAGCCGACCCCGCCGCTCTGACCGCGTGGCTGGAGGCGCAACCTGCCGGGGCGCCGCTGGTGGTGGCGCTGGACGCCATCGCCTACGGGGGCCTCGTGCAGTCGCGCACCAGCCCGCTGACGGCAGCGGAGGCGCTGGCCCGCTTGGAGCCGCTGCGGACGTGGGCGGCGCGAACCGGGAGTCCGGTCTACGCCTTCATCACCCTGCCGCGCGAGCCGGACGCCACCGACCGCGAGCGCAACCTCGCCGTGGTGCAGGAGGTGATGCGCTGGGCAGGGGAGGGGGCCTTTCGCGAACTGCACGTCACCTGGGACGACGCCCTGCCCGGCAGCCCCGCCCCGGCCGAAGGCGCGGCGCTGGCGGCCCAGGCTCCGGCCAACGTGCGCGTCTACCCAGGCGCCGACGAGGTGCTGAGCCTGCTGGTGGCCCGTGCCCTGGCCCCGGCCGAGCGGACCGTGCGGGTGGAGTACAGCGACCCGGTGAAGGCGCAGGAGGTCATCCGCTATGAGGGCATTCCGCTGACCCAGAGCGTGCTCAATCACGCGGGAGCAAGCGGTTTCCGGGTCGTGGAGGTGGGACGCGCCGACCTGACCCTCTACGTCTACAACGGCGGTGACCCCCGCTGGGCCGCCCTGCGGGTGAGTGCCCTGCTGCGCGGTGGGCCGGTCGCGGTGGCGGACGTGGCGCAGGTGAACTTGGGCAACGTGCGGCTGTGGCGCGACCTTGCCACGTTGCGGCAGCACGCGAACCTGCGCTCGCTGGCCGCCTGGGGCACACCCGGCAACAACGTCGGGACGGCGCTGGCCCACGCCCGCCTCAGCCTGGAGGGTGCCAACCCCATCCGGCAGGACGCGCTGCTGGCCCGCGAGTATGCCAACGACGTGATCTACAGCGCCGAGGTGCGGGCCGCCCTGAGAAGGGCCGTCCCGGAAGCCGAACTGAACACCCCCGCCGCGCAGGTACGGCTGCTGGAAATCGCCCGCGAGTATTTCCCGCTGCGGGTCGGCCTGACCTACACGCTGGAGGACGCCGCGCTGCCCTGGGGCCGCTCCTTCGAGTGGGACTTCCGCCTGGAGGGGAAGTAAGGTCGCGGGGCCGTCACTTTTGGCGTGTTCACCCGGTGGGCGTAAGGCAGACTGAGGCGTGGCCGCTTTCACCCTCTTCGGCGCCTGGTCAGGGGTCAGTTGGGTGCTGCCGGTGCTGTTCCTGAGAGGTGCAGTTCTGATAGGCGTGACGTATCTCGTGCCGCGCCGCTGGTGGCCCTGGCTGCTGCCCACCGGCTGCCCCGTCCTCGCGCTGTGGCCGCTGGCACTCGCGGTGCTGGCCCCGTGAGGCGCGGGCCTCTGCTCGGTGGGGTGGCCCTGCTGAGCGTGGGCTTTGTGGTCTGGGGCTTCATGGGGTCGTCATTCCCCACGGGGACAACGGTGCTAGTGGCGTTGGGAGCCGTGTCGCTGGGGCTGGCCGTCTTTGCCCGTGTACGGCGGGGACCACCGGGCCGGGGTGTGGCGGCCATCGTGGGCACCCAATTTCTCTACCTCGGCCTGTGGATCGCCGGGGGGCTGCCGCTTTTCGCCTCACCCGCTGGGCTCAGCCTGCGGGAACTTCAGGGACAGTGGACACGGAAGAACGGGCAGATGTACGAGGTCCGGGGAAGCTGGCTCTGCCCGGCAGCGGAGGCTGAGCCCAGCGCCTGCTCGCGCCTGGAAGAGAACGGGCGGGGCCGCGTTTCCTGGCTTATGGACGACATGTGGTTGCCGACCGGGGCCTAAAGTGCGTCTGAAAACCGTCAGGGTGGGCCTTTGGCCAGGCGACGCACCATCAGCCGAATCATGACCTGGTAGACCAGGTTCTCGGCAGTTTCGACGAGTGCCTCGTAATCCTTGGCCATGCGCCTGGACTTTCCCAACCACGCGAACGTCCGCTCCACCACCCAGCGGCGCTTCAGCACTACAAACCCTTTCGGCACCTCCACGGGTCGTGGAGGTGCGTCTTTGGGCGCCCAGGTGCCCTGCCAGCCAGCCCAGGGATGCTTGATGATCTCCAGCGTCCAGCCCAGGTGCGTGTGGATATCCCCAGCGAGCTTCCCGGTATAGCCGGCATCGGCCCACAAGTGTCCCATGCGCGGAAAGACGTTCGGCAGATCCCGCAGGAGCAGGACCGCACCGGTGCGGTCCTGGATGTCCGCTTCATGCACCTTGATGGCCATGACCAGCCCCAGCGTGTCGACGAGCAGGTGACGCTTGCGGCCACTGACCTTCTTGCCGCCGTCATACCCGCGGGGTCCACCAGCCTCAGTCGTTTTCACCGATTGGCTGTCGATAATCGCGGCGCTGGGGGTCGCCTCGCGACCTTCCCGGAGACGGACCCATTCCCGCAGTGTGGTGTGCACGGCTTCCCAGACGCCCTACAGCCTCCCCAGCCGGTGATAGTGGTAGATCGTCTGCCAGGGGGGAAAGTCATGGGGCATCGCCCGCCAGGCGATGCCTCCACGCAGCAGGTAGAAGATGCCATCCAGGATTTCCCGCAATGCCCACTTCCGGGGGCGGCCAACTGGGGCGTCTGGAGGGAGTAGCGGACGAAGGACGTTCCACTCGGCATCCGTGAGATCGTTTGGGTACGCAGGCCGGGTCATGGGCGCACCACCTCCGCCTCATCGTGCGCGTTCGATCACGCGGGAAAACCATGCGCCAGCACGGTTTTCAGACGCACTTTACTGGCGCTGGGGTCGGGAGTCCCTGATTTTGGAGCCGTGGTCCTGAACCTTCTCCCGTCCTGTCCCCGGACGCTGACCTTTACGGCGTGGCGGTCGCCGCCTCGGTCGGCTTCCCCCCGCCCACGCTCAGCACCAGCGCGGCCCCGATCACCAGCGCCGCGCCCACCAGCGCGACGGCCGAGAGCCTCTCCCCGAACAGGGCGGCGGCGAGGCCAGCGGCCACCACGGGCTCCAGGCTGGCGATCACGCTGGCGCGGGTGGCGGGCAGGTGTTTCAACCCCGCGCTGTAGGCGAGGTAGGCGAAATAGGTGCTCAGCACCGCGATTCCCGCGAGGCTGGCCCACGCGGCGGGCGTCTTGGCGCCGAACTCCACGAAGGGCAGCAGCCCTAGCGCTCCCACCGGCAGGGCGACGGCGTACAGGGCGGCCGGGGCGTAGCGCCCGAAAAAGGCCTTGCCGTACAGGTAATACAGGCTGTAGGTCAGCCCCGAGAGCAGCCCCCACCCCAGCGCGGCCCCGGTCACGGTCACGCCCTGGCCCCCGCCCAGGCTGATCAGGGCGATGCCCCCCAGCGTGCCCGCGACGGCCAGCGCCTCCCGCCCCCCCAGCCGCTCGCGCAGCAGGCCCCAGCCCAGCAGCGCGACAAAGGCGGGCGCGGTGTACAGCAGCACCGACCCGAGGCTGGCCCCACCCGTCCGCACCGCCAGCTGGTACGCCCCGTAGAACACGCTCACCCCGACGAGACCGAAAAGGACGGTGGCCCCCAGATCCCGGCCACGCGGCAAGTCGGCGCGGGTCAGCCCGGCGTGCAGCGCGAAGAGGCCGCCCCCCAACGCGGCCCGCCAGAAGGCGACCTCCAGTGCGCCCACCCCCGCCCCCTGAGCGCCTTTTCCCAGAATTCCCAGCAGGCCCCACAGCACGGCGGCGGTCAGGATCAGCCCGGCGGGGGAGAGCTTCACGCCGGGGGCCGCCGCGAGCGCACGGTCGCCACCACCACCGCCAGGAGGCCCAGCCCGCCCAGCCCCGCCAGCGTCAGGGCACGGTTGTCGCGGGCGCGGCCCACCGGGGCCAGGGTGCCCCGCGTGAAGGGCGTCACGTCTCCTGCCGGGGCCAGCACGTCCACCGGAACGGGAGCCCCCGCGCGGCCCGCTTGCAGCACGGCCAGACCCGGAGCGGTGACCGGGCGCAGCACCCCGGCCGGGGTCAGGGGCGAGTACACGCTGGAGGTGACCCAGTAGGCGTACTGACCCGGCGGCACGGCCGCATCTATGACCAGCCGGTTGCCCTCCACCCGCACGCGGGGATCCTCCAGAGGCGTCGGCTCGTCACCAGCTTCCGCCACCCGCGTGAGTTGGCTCCCGAAGCCGGTCACCCGCAGGTGGTAGGTCCAGCCTGGCCCCCCGGTATTCAGCCGCAGGTCGGCCAGTTCTCGCTCGCCCCCCACGCTCCCGCCCACGAAGATGTCGGTCACGTTCGCGGAGAAGCCGGAGGGCGCCTGCCAGGGATTGTCCAGCCGCTCCAGCCCCACCGTGAAGCGCATCCCGTCTCCCGCAGGCCCGGCCTGGAAGGAGCGCAGGTCAAAGGCCGCCTCGGACATGGCGGGGCGCCGGGGCAGCACGTAGCCGCCGTCCCCCCGCGCGTCCCCGGCCGGATCGGGAACGGAAAGCAGCGTCCCCGTGAGCAGGGTGGCCGTCAGCAGCGTGAGCACGGGCGCCAGCATAGCTCAGGGGGTGCGGCTTTCAGAGCGTCACCCGTCTCGGCGTCAGGGCCACCAGCGCCTCGGCCAGCGCGTCGGGGTCGTGCCGGGCCTGCTCGCCGGGATGCAGCAGGGGCGCGTGGCGCAGCCGCCCGCGCAGGTCGCTCCCCACCGCGCCGGGGTCCAGCACCTCGGCTCCCTCCCCGGCGTAGCGGGCACGGACGGCAGGCGGAACCGGCGTGCTGTTCACCAGGACCCAGTCGGGCGTGCGCCGCAGGTGCCCCGTGACCGCGCCCACGTGGTCCCCCAGACCCAGCCCCGTCGTCTCGCCGGGTTCGGTCATCAGGCTGGCGACGTACACGACCGGGGCCGCCGACTCGCGAATCGCCCGCGCCACGTCCGGCACCAGCAGCGCGGGCAGGATGGAGGTAAAGAGGCTCCCCGGCCCCAGCACGATCAGCTCGGCCTGACGAATCGCGTCCAGCACGGCGGGCAGCGCGGGGAGGTCCGGGGGATCGAGGCGCACCGCCTCCACCCGCGCCTCGCCCACCTGCGCGGCCAGCCCGCTCTCGCCCCGGACCTCGCGCCCGTCCGAGAGCCGCGCCACCAGCGTGCTGGGCGTGGTCGTGGCCGGAAAGACCTGCCCGCGCACCCGCAGTACCTCGTGGACATCGCGCATGGCGTCCTGGAGGCCCCCCTGTTCCTCCGAGAGCGTGGCGAGCAGCAGGTTGCCGAAGGTGTGCCCCGCCAGTCCCTCGCCCCGGTCGAAGCGGTGCAGCAGCAGCCGCGCGAGCACCGGGCTATCCGAGAGCGCCGCGTAGCAGTCGGTCAGGTCGCCCGGCGCGATCATGTCCAGCGCCTCGCGCAGCCGCCCGCTCGACCCCCCGTCGTCCGAGACGGTCACGACCGCCGTGATGTTGCTGGTGTGCGCCTTGAGGCCGCTGAGCAGGTTGGACAGCCCCGTCCCACCCCCCACCGCCACGATGCGCGGGCCACGGGCCAGGGTGCGGGTGGAGTAGATCACGTCCAGCGCCTGATCGGGCGCGGTGCCCGTGGAGCGCAGCATGGAGCGGCTCAGCATCATGATGCTCAGCAGCGCCCCGGCCAGCGCCAGCGCCATCACGGTCATGCCGCCCACGTACAGGGGCATCACCTCCGGCGAGGTCAGCGCGTTGAGCCACAGAATCCAGCGCGTTGCCACGAAGTGCAGCGGCCCGGTCCAGGTGAAGTGCAAGAACCCCACCGCCCCGATCAGCGTGCAGATCACGAACAGCACCAGCCAGCGCTTGACCCCCAGCCCCGGCGCCAGCCACATCCGGGCGCGGCGGGCGCGGCCCGTCCGGGAACGCCGCCGCTCAGACTGGGGAAGAGGCGTCAAGCCTCCCCACCCACCCGCATGTCGCGGTGGTCGGCCACCTGGGCGCCCAGGTCCGCGAGGTCTGCTGCCAACCGCGCCGCCACCGCCACCGAGCGGTGCTGCCCCCCGGTGCAGCCGACCGCCACCGTGTACCCGTGCCGCCGTGCCGCCCGTGCCCGCTCGGCACTCGCCCGCACGAAGTCGCGCACCTCCTCGTAAAAGCGCTCGGATTCCCCGTCCTGAAAGACGTACCCGGCCACGTCCGCCTCCAGCCCAGTGCGGGGCCGCAGTTCGGGGACATAGTGGGGATTGGGCAGCGAGCGCACATCCACCACCAGGTCGGCGTCGCGCGGGGGCGTGTGCTTGAATCCGAAGCTCAGGAGCCGCAGGGCAAAGTCCTGTTCCAGACGGCAGGCCCGCAGCACCCGCTCCGAGAGCTGCGCCGGGGTAAGGGTGGTCGTGTCGATCACCGTATCTGCGATGGCCCGCAGGGGCGCGAGCAGATCGCGTTCGCGCTGAAAGTCCAGCATCAGGTTCTCGCCGAGCGGGTGTTCCCGGCGCGAGAGGTTGTAGCGCCGCAGCAAGACCTCCGAAGTTGCCTCCAGAAACAGCACCCGCAGGTCCTCGCGCCGCCGCGAGAGCCGCACGTAGCTGTCTTCCAGCGCACTCAGGAAGTCGCGGGTCCGCGCGTCCGTGCTCACCGCCACCCGCTCCAGCCCCCGCGCCGTGGCCAGGTCGTGCATGGATCCCCACAACTCGGGCGGGAGGTTGTCGGTGACGTAGAAGCCTGCGTCCTCCAGCGTCCGCAGCGCCGTGCTTTTGCCACTTCCCGACAGGCCGGAGACGATCACGAACATGCGGGCAGTCTAGGGCGTGGGGAGCAAGGCAGAGGGGCAGCAGGCTCTCGCCCCTGCCCCTCCCGTGCTCATCACCGACGCTTTACCGGACCTTCGTTCCGCTGGGCAGTTCCAGCCGCGTGCCCACCAGATCGAGGTTCCCGTGCTCGTCCTCGGCGGCGAGGATCATGCCCTGGGACTCGATCCCGCGCAGTTTGGCGGGCTTAAGGTTGGCGACCAGGATCACCCGGCGGCCCACCAGGTCTTCCGGCGCGAACCACTGGCGGATGCCGCTGACCACCGTGCGCGTCTCCTCACCCATCCGCACCGTCAGCTTGAGCAGTTTGTCGGCCTTGGGGACCGCCTCGGCCTCCACCACTTCCGCGATGCGGAGGTCCACCCGCGCGAAGTCGTCGATGGAGATCAGGTTCTCCGTGGGCGCCGCCGTTGCGGTGGGCTGGGCGGCGGGCTGCGGGGCGGGCATCGTTTCTGGAGTCTGGGTCATGGATGTCTTCTCCTTCTTGGGCTTGGCGGGGGGAGGGGTGGGGGCCGCGTCGCCCCCCGACTGCGGTTCCGGCTTGGGAAAGAGGACCGGGCCGCCGGGCACCTGGGTCCCCGCCGGAATCAGGCCCCAGGCCGACGCGAGCGGGTAACTCTGCCCCGCCAGCCCGAGCTGCGCCCGGAGTTCCTGGGCCTTGGCGGGAATTACGGCCTCCAGCGCCACGCTCGCCACCCGCAGGCCCTCGGCGGCGGTGTACAGCACGGTGTCGAGCCGCCGCTGCGTGTCCTCCGACTTCGCCAGCGTCCACGGGGCACTTTCCGCGATATAGCGGTTGAGGTCGCGCACGAAGTTCATGGCGGCCTCGATCGCCATGTTGATCTTCAGGTCGTCCACCAGCCGCAGCACCTCGCCGGGCAGGGCCAGCGCCGCCGCCTCGATCCGGTGCTCGCGCTCGCCGCGTTCCTGCGCCTGCGGCAGCACGCCGCCCCGGTACTTCTGAATCATGCTGACCGTGCGCGAGAGCAGGTTGCCGAGGTCGTTGGCGAGGTCGGAGTTCAGCCGCGAGACCAGAATCCCCTCCCCGTAGGGACTGTCGGCCCCCAGCGACGCCTCACGCAGCAGCGTGTAACGGATAGCGTCGGCGGGGTACTTCGCCACCAGTTCTTCCGGGTCGATGGCGTTGCCCAGGCTCTTACCCATCTTGCGCCCGTCCTCGGCGAGGATATGGCTGTGCACGACCAAGCGGCGGTACACGGGCAGCCCCGCCGCCCGCAGCATGGTGGGCCAGAAGACCGCGTGCGGCTTGAGGATGTCCTTGCCGATCACGTGCCACGCGGTCCCGATGGTCTGTTCGCCCATGCCGAGGCTGACCGGCCCCGAGGCGTAGCTCAGCAGCGCGTCGAACCACACGTAGGTCACGTGGTCGGGGTCCCAGGGCAGCTCGACGCCCCAGGGCACCCGGCTTTTGGGGCGCGAGATGCTCAGCGGCCCGATGGGTTCGCGCAGCATCTCCAGCACCTCGTTGCGGTACCCGGCCGGGCCGATAAAGTCGGGGTGGGTCTGGATGTGCTCCAGCAGCCACGCCTGATACTTCTCCATGCGGAAGAAGTAGTTGGCCTCCCGGCGGTGCTCCGGGGGGTCCTTGTCGCCGGGGAAACGGCGCACCCCGTCTGGCCCTTCGACCAGTTCCTTGTCAGTCACGTAACGCTCGGCGCCCACCGAGTACAGGCCGTCGTACTCGGCGAAGTAGATGTCGCCCGCGTCGTACACGCGCTGCAAAATCTCCTGCACGTAGCGCTTGTGGCGGTCTTCCGTCGTGCGGATAAAGTCGTCGTAGCTGATCTCCAGCCGGTCCCACAGCCCCCGGAAGCCCCGCAGCGCGAGGTCGTCCACAAAGGCCTGCGGGGTCTGCCCGCTCGCGGCGGCGGCCTTGGCGATCTTCTCGCCGTGCTCGTCGGTGCCGGTCAGGAAATGCACCCGGTCCCCGGCGAGGCGGCGGTAGCGGGCGATGGCGTCGGTCAGGATCTTCTCGTAGACGTGCCCGATGTGCGGCAGACCGTTGGCGTAGTCGATGGCGGTCGTGATGTAGAAGGTGGGCGGCTCGGCCCCCGTTGGTCTGGTCATGCTCGCTCTCTCCCCGCCCGGCACGCTCTGCTCTCACAGAGGGGGGCCGGGCAACCCCGTCAGGATACGGAAAATGGTCGGCATGGAGGAGGGGCGGGGCGGACTCTCGCGTCTCACCCCGCCCCTCCTGACCGACCTCAGGCGCGGGAGGGCATTCGCATGATCATGGTGAGGGCAGCGGTCATGGCCCCAGAGTTCCGCCTGAACGCTCCAGACAGTGTGAGTGGGGTCACAAGATAAGCCGATTCAGGTGCCTGCCCCACCCGGAGTTGACTTCAGGGTGATGCTGCGGGAGACCTGCCTGAAGCGCGGCAGCACGGCCTCCCGCATCTCGGCAGGCGCGAGGCCGACCACCCGCAGGTAGGGCCTACCGGGTGCCCCGTAGAGGATCGCCTGATAGACGAGCAGCTCCGCGCCCGACACGCTCAGCCCCCGCCCGACCGTCTCGTGCCACAGGTTGAGTCCCTGCCGCACGGTGGCCGTGCCCTCCACCTCAATGTCCGAGGCGAAGACGATGAACTCCAGCGCCCGCCGCGCGAACGCCTCGCGGCCAGCCGTAGCAGGGGAGGGGCTGGCCGAAACCACCATGCTGAGGTACGGTCCCCAGACTTCCAGGTCCTCCCCGAGAGCGTCGGGGTCGTCCCCGAGGACCAGAATGTCCAGGTCCGTGACATACAGCGGCTTGAACCCCGCCCGGTCCCCAATACGGTAGGGCTGGGCGGCGACCTGCGCTTCCAGGCTGGGGGGAGGGGCCGTCTGGGCGGCAGTCCCGCTTGAACCCAGCCCGGCGGCGAGGGTGGTCGTGAGGACGAGGGAGACGGCGCGGGCGAGCGCAGCGGACGAGGGCGGGTGAGGGCGTCTAGGCATGGGGGACCTCCAGGGGTTCAGGGGATGGGCGCCTTGGGGAGAAAGGAGAACGTTAGCGGGCCTTCCCCCGCCCTCCCGGTCTGCCGAGGGGCAGAGGGGTCCTTCCAGCGGTCATGATCGACACCTACTTCCCGTCTTGCAGCGTGTAGTCGCGCCCGCCGACGCGCAGGAGCCCGGTGGACACCTTGCCATCCTTCGGGCTGTCTCCCAGGAAGGCGAAGGAGCGCACCACCCGGCCGTCCGCGTATTTCAGCTCCAGCGTGTTGCCCACGAAGCGGTAGGTGCCGCCGCTGCTGCGCGAACTGGTGGTGGTCACGCCGCCCGTGGTGGTTCCCAGGGAATTTCCCGTGTCCGTGAAGGTGGCGCTGAAGCCCCCCGACGCCTCCCGCGAGAAGCGCCCGTCGGGGCTGAAGCGCAGGTAGGCTTCCGAGTAGCCGCTGTTCAGCCCGCCAATGGCGACCGAGGCGGAGAAACTGCGGTACGGTCCACTCAGCTTCAGTCCGGTCACCGGGCGAATGGCGATCAGGGTGGTGCCGCCCAGGTCGTAGTCGCCGTTCGCCTTCTTCTTCAGCGGCTCGGCCTTCTCATTCCCAATCTTCAGCATCCCGTTCTGGAAGGTGTAGACCTCGCACACGGGCAGGCCGTTGGGGTGGGTGCGCGAGCAGTCGGCGTCCTCCAGCCCGGTCTCGGGTTCGTCGGTGTAGACGTAGCCGTTCTTGTCGAAGATGTAGAAGTCCCAGCACAGGCCGCCGCAGCCCCCGTACCCCAGCGGGTCCACATTCCAGCTCGCGTAGGCCCCCGAGAGGCCGCCCGAGCCCTTCGGCGGGACGGGGGCCTTCGCCGTGCCGTAGCGGGGGATGGGCGTGGGCTTCACGACCACCCGGCACGTCAGCTTCTGGACGCCGCTGAAGCTCCGCTCGCCGTCCTCTTCCTCGCTGTACAGGGCGCGTTCGTCATCCCACGGGCCGCCCACGAAGTCCACGTCGCTCCAGCTCTCGTCCTGATCGCCCAGCAGGTTCACCGTATACCGCCCCTCGCCGCCGCCGAAGCGGTAGCGCTGCCCCGGCAACAGCTCCAGCGTCCCGGCGCTGCGGCCACTGCCATCCGTGGTCACGCACGGATACTGGCCGACCTTGGGCGTCTTGAGGGCGAATTCCAACTTGGCGAGGTTCTCGCGTGCCCCCGCCTGGTAGCACTCGTAGTCGCGTTCCTCGTCCCCCACGCCGACATCCATCAGGCTGAAGTCCTGCCCGTGGTCGCCAAAGACGAGGTACGGCTCGTAGGTATCCTCCAGCGGGCCGCTCCGCCACTTGATCCGGGAGAGACTGCCGTCCTTGCGCGTGCTGAAGGTGCCGCTTCCCAGCGCGGTGCGGTACTGGCCGCCCGGCAGAATCTGCACGGTCAGGTGGGGCCGCGCCACGTCGTCCCCCCCGCGTTCCTCGTAGCAGCGGAACTCGCCGGGAATCAGGGTCGCGGTGGGGTCGCCGCCCGCCTTCACGAACTCGGCGGCGTTCAGGGTCTTGACGGCGGGGAGGGCGGCTGCCTGAACGGGGGCGGCGAGGTTCACCGAGTCGGTCAGGGCGGTCAGGCCGGACTGATACCGCTCCACCAGCGCCAGACTGGACGCCTGAAACACCACGAACACCGCCCGCCGTTCCCGCCCCTGCCCCAGCTCGCCCGCGACGTAGAGGCGGTACTGGGTCTCGCCCGACTCGCCCACGACCACCGCCCCCTGCGAGAGCACCGTGGAGCCGCCCGCCGCCTGGTCTATCCCGGTCGTGGAGATGACCTTCAGGCCCTGCTGCACGCCCGCCACCCGGTCCGCGAACCAGTCGCGCAGGCTCCCGCTCAGGGGCACGTCGGGGGCCAGCAGCATATAGGCGGTCTGACCGGCGGGCAGGTTGCCGGGGATCAGGGCGACGATGCCCCTGTCGGTCTGCGCGGTCCAGCCGGGCGGCACCCGGTAGGTCAGGTTGCCAAGGCGCGGCGCGGTCTGGGCAGACGCGGCGGCCCACAGCCACAGGAGACACAAGCTGCACACCAGCCACAGCGAACGCACGGTCAAAGGCATCCTCTTTTCCTCCAGAAGTGTGAGCGGTGGGTCAACGGTACGCGCCGCCCCCGCCCACGGGATGAGAGGGCCGGGGCGGCAGGCCGTACACTGAACGGGCCTCCCCGACCTCTCCCCGCGAGGGCACCATGAACGAAACGGGCCTGAATGGGCTGACCGACCCTCCCGCTCCCCTCTGGTCTGGGTGCTGCGCGTGCTGGGGGGACTGCCGCTGTTCGCCTATCCCGCCGTGCTCCTCGCCAGCGTGATGCTGCTGGGCACGGACGACCCGAACAACCCGCCCGCCGCCCTCGTCGCCGTGAAACTGGCGTTCGGCTGGGGCACCGTCGCGTCCCCGCTGGTGTACTTCGGGAGTCTGGCGCTGGGGGAGCGGGCGGCCCGGCGGGGGGCAGACCGGGCCGACCTCGCCTGGAGTGCGGCGCCGCTGGTCTATCTGCTGGTACTCGTGGCCCTGGCCGTGCTGTGGGGGCGGCTGGATGGAACAGGGTGAAATCAGGCTCCCCGCCTGAGGCGCCGTCCCGGTCACCTTTCCCCCGGTTCTATGAGGGGCGGCCCCCTAAAATCAGATGTGTGATTGCCTACCTGAAAGGCACCGTGCGCGAGGTGCGCGACGCGAGTGCCGTGATCGTCGCCGGGGGCGTGGGCTACGAGGTCCACTGCCCGGCCTCCGCCCTGGGCAAATTGAGCGTGGGCGACGAGGCCGAGCTGAATATCCGCCACGTCGTGCGCGAGGACGCCCAGCTTCTCTTCGGCTTCAGTGACGCCGACAGCCTGCGCCTCTTCGACCTGCTCACCGGCGTGAGCGGGGTGGGGCCGAAGCTGGGGCTGGCGCTGCTGTCGGCCATGCCGGTGAGTGCGGTGGCGCAGGGCCTGCTCACGGGCGACGTGAAGCTGCTCTCCAGTGTGTCGGGCGTGGGCAAGAAGACCGCCGAGCGGCTGGTCCTGGAACTTCAGAACAAGGTGCCGGAGCATCTGGCCGCCGGGCCAGCGGGGGGCGGCGCGGCGCGGGCGGCGGCCCCCCCCACGACCGCCGGGCGCGACGCCATTGAGGCGCTGCTGGCGCTGGGCTTCCGCGAGGGGCAGGTGCGCGGGGTGGTGGCCGAGCTGCTCGCCGCCGACCCCGCCCAGAGCGCCGACGCCCTGATTCGCAAGGGCCTGGGCCGGTTGCGGTGACCCACGGCGAACCCAGCAGCGTCACCCTGCAAGACGGTCCCAGCGCCAACGAGCAGGCGGCCCCCGGTACCCCCGGGGAGCAGAAGGTTACCTGGCTGGAGCTGTTCTTCGACCTTACCTTCGTGGTGGCCTTTGACCAGCTCGCCAAGCGGCTGGGCGACGCGCCCTCGGGGATCAACCTCGTCAACTTTCTGGTGATGTTCGGGGCGGTGTGGTGGGCGTGGGCGGGCAACACCACTTTTGCGGCGCGGCACGGCAATCAGGAGCGGGTCTACCGCTGGGGCACGCTGGCGCAACTGCTCACCGTGGCGCTGATGGCGCTGTCCGAGCGGGGCGAACTCGCGGAGAACGGGCCGGTCTTCGCCGCCGCCTTCGCCGCCAACCGCCTGATTCTGGTCGCCATGCACGGGCTGATGATCCGCAAGAACCCCGACGTGGCCGCATTCGCCCGCCCGCTGATGACCGGATACGGGCTGGCCGCGCTGCTCTGGCTGGGCAGCGCCTTCCTGGGCGGCACCACGCAACTCGTGGCCTGGGGGGTGGCGCTCGCCGTGGACCTCGTGACGCCGCTGCTGATCAAGGACCGTCACGGCCACGCGCTGCCGCATCAGGAGCACCTGCCCGAGCGGGTGGGCCTGCTCCAGATCATCGCGCTGGGCAACATCGTGACCGAGCTGGTGGCGGGGGGACGGCAGCGGCCTCTGACCGTGCCGGACCTCGCGCCCTCCCTGTTCGCGCTGCTGGCGGCGGTGGGGCTGTGGCGGCTGTACTTCGATCAGGCCCGCGCCCTTCCGGTGCTGGAGGCGCACCGCCGGGGCCGGGTGGGGTCGTTCCTGATGTGGCTCTACGGGCACATCCCCTTCACGCTGGGGCTGGTGATGCTGGCGGTCGGGATGGGCCACGGCATCAGCGACACCGAGAATGTCCGTGACGCGGTGAACCTGCAACTCGTGGTGTGGTCGCTCTTCTCGCTGCTGTTCTCGCTCGCGCTGCTGCGCTTCACGGCGCTGCGGCTCTCGCACCGCCGGGTCGGGCGCGACCGCAGCCTGGTCGCGCTGCTGGGGGCGCTGGCAGTCACGGCGGGCCTCTCGCTGACCGACCTGGGCAGCCTGCCCCTGCACGCGGCGGTGGCCGCCTTGTGCCTGGGGCTGGCGGCGATCACCGCGACCGACCCCGCCACCGAGCACCTCGGCGACCTGGAGGAGCGGCTGGGGGCGGGCGGGTCGCCGCTGTAACCCGCCCTATTCGACCAGCACCGCGCCGCCCAGGTCCTCCAACGCCCGCACGAGGAGCACCTGGGCGCCGGGGAGGTTCAGGACCAGCAGGTCGGCCAGTTCCTGTTCCGCGTCTCCGGGCGGCTGCACGATGAGGGCACCCAGGCCGGGGCGCACCTCCAGCTCGGTTCCGGCGGCCCGCAGGATGAGGTGGGGGTCGCGGGGCAGCCGCAGCCGGGTGCAGGTGCCGTCCCCTGTGAGCGTGGCCTCGCCCCCGGCGACGGGCTGCGCGGCGCGGGGCAGAGGCTCGCGGGCCGCGAGGACGGCCCCGCGCAGCCGGAGGGCGGCTTCTTCTCCCAGGTCCAGCCGGGCGCGGGCCTGTTCCAGCACGGCGTCCAGCTCGGCGGGGGAGAGGCGGGCGGCGCGGGCGTGCAGGGCGGCCGCCCCCTTGCGGGCCAGGGTCAGCAGGGCACCCGGCGGGGCGGCGGCGTAGCGGGCGGCGCTGCGGGGTCCCAGGGCGTCCAGATCGACCGGAGCGCCGCGCAGCACGCCCGCGACCGCACGGGCGAGGCGCAGGCCCGCGTAGCCCTCGTCCGGGCGCAGCAGCGCGGCCACGATCCGCACCTGCGCGGCGAGGTCAGCCAGCCCCGGCCCCGGCGGCGTGAGCCAGTCCAGGGTCAGGTACGCCCCGCTGAGGCTCAGCCGCAGCGCCGCCTCCCCGGGGGCGAGCGGCCCCAGCGGCAGGGTCTGGACCCGCTCGGCGGCGGGGCGCTCGGGGTGCAGCAGGGCCACCGTCCGGCCGCCCGGTCCCTCGACGAGCAGTTGCCAGCCTGCCCCCACCCGCTGCCAGGTGAGGTCCAGGCCCTGCCAGGTGGCTTCGCGCCCCCCCGCGAGGTGCAGGGTCAGCGAATTGGCCCCCGGCGCGGGAGCCGCCAGCGCCGCGCGGGGCGTGGCCGCGTACAGGATCGCGCCGCCGGGCAGATCGGTGCCGGGGGCCAGGCTGGGCGAGGGGGCCGCCTCCATCAGGGTGTCCAGCCGCCGCCGCACCTCGGCCGCCGCCTCGCGCAGCACCGGGCGTTCGTGGGTGCCTTGCCCGGCGGGGTGGGCTTCCCGCAGCGCCCGCACCAGCTCGTCCCGCGCGGCCGGGGCCAGCGGCTCGCGCTCGGCGGCCCGCAGATGCGCGGCGAGCACGTCCGCGTCGGCATGGCGGGGCAGCGGCTCGGCCTCCAGGACCAGCAGGGCCGAACGCAGCCGCGCCCAGCCGGAGTGGGTGCCCATCAGCGCGGCCACCCCGTGCAGCAGGTCACGGGCGACGGCGGGGCGGTCCAGCGACACCAGCGGGTCCCCGGCGGCGGGCACGGCGGCCCCGCCGCTCTGGCCCTGCGCGGCCCGCTCGGCGCTCTCGGCGGCGGCGTGCAGCACCCGCAGCCCCGGCTGTCCCCGCTGCGCGAGCCACTCGCGGCCCATCCGCTCCAGCCCGGCCCGCAGCTCGCGCTCCCAGCGCAGGCCACGCAGTTCGGCCCAGGCGCGGACCTCGGCGGGGTCGGCGGGGGCCGACTCGTCGGGGGTTCCCACCGCCCGTGGGGCAGGTGCCCCAGCGGGCAGGGTCGACGGCGCGGGCGCGTCCTCCCCTGCCCGGTAGGCCCGGTAGAGGCGGTCGGCGGCCCGTAGGCGCCGGGTCAGACCGGGGTCGAGGGGGGCAGCCTGAAGGCGGGTGCGCAACTCGCCCAGCGCCCGCAACCCCCCCCTGGGGCGGCCCCCCGCCCGCACGTCGGCCACCCGGTACTCGTACAGCTCGACGAGTTCGGCCCACACGGTCTGCTGCGTCACGCGGCCCACTGTAGAGGCGGGACTCTGACAGGATTCGGACCCGGCTCCCCCCCCATTCGCGCTGCGCCGCGCCGCCGGGGTTCGCTATAACGGGGGTACCGATGTTGCCCTGCCCCGCCGCCCCGCTCCCCCTCCCGCCCGCCCGGAGCCTCCGTTGACCCCCGACGCGCTGCCCGGCGGGAGCCTGCCCAACCTGCTGCTGCTCGCGGGGCTCTTTGCGGCGGGGCTACTGCTGTTCGTGCGGCTGCCCGAGCGGGCGCTGGCGGTACTGGCCGCCGTCCTCGCGGCGGGGCTGGCGGTGGGCCTGCTGGTCCTGGGCCTGGGGGCCGGAACCCCCGAACGGGCGCAGGCGGCGCTGGTGGCGGCGGCCGTGCTGCTGATGGGTGCCCCGCTGGTGGTGTCGGGCGGAAGCGCGGCCCTCTTCCGGCGGCGCCCGGTGCGGGTGCAGCGCACCGAACGGGTGGCCCCGCCCCGCTCGGCCACCCCGCTCCCCGACCTGCACTTTCAGGACTACGAGGTGCTCGAACGGGTGGGCATCGGCGGCATGGGCAGCGTCTACCGCGCCCGGCACCGCTCAGACGGGCGGACGGTGGCGCTGAAGGTCCCGCAGGACAAGTACCTCGCGGACACCAAGTTCGTGCGCCGCTTCTACCGGGAAGCCGAGGTCCTGAAGCGCTTCAACCACCCCGGCATCGTGCGGGTCTACGACTTCCGGATGGAGGATCCCGAGCACTACATCGCCATGGAGTTTCTCGACGGCGAGAGCCTGGAAACCCTGATGGACCGCGAGCGGCTTCCCTTCTCCGAGGCCGTGCAGGTCGTGCGGGCGCTCGCGGACGCCCTGCGTCACATCCACATGCAGAACGTGATTCACCGTGACATCAAGCCCGCCAACGTGATGGTCCTGAAGGGCGCTTTCCGGGACGGGCGGCTGCGCGAGGGCGGCGTCAAGTTGATGGACTTCGGGATCGCGGTGGGCAAGGTCCTGACCCGGCTCACCATGACGGGAGCGCGGGTCGGCACGCCCATCTACATGGCCCCCGAGCAGGCCAAGGGGGGCCGGGTGGACGCCCGCAGCGACGTGTACTCGCTGGGGCTGCTCGCCTACGAACTCGCCACCGGAGACACTGCCTTCAAGGGCAGCTACGAGGCAGTCGTGCACCAGCAGGTCTTCGAGGCCCCCAAGCCCCCCAAGCAGGTGCGGCTGGAGGTGCCCGGCAAGCTCAGCGACCTGATTCTGCACATGATCGAGAAAGACCCCGCCCAGCGCCCTGGCCTCGACGAGGTGATCGCCCGCATCGACGCCGGGGTGCTGGAGGACGAAACCTTCAGCGACCCCTGGGCGCTGGCCCTCGGCGTGGAGGAACGCCGGGGCACCCTGCGGCTGCTCGACCTCTCGGGCAAGCTGCGCCTCAGCCTGCGCGACGGGCCGGGGAGCCCCTCCCTGGCAACCGGGCAGGAAGCTGCCGCGCCCGGCCTTCCCGCCGCGCCGCGTGCGCTGGCCGCCGACGACGCGGGTCACCTCTATGCCGCTGTCCTCGACTATGGCCGGGCGGGCACGGCGGGCCTGATCCGGCAGCTTGCCCCCGACGGCACCGAGCTGCGGAGCTTCGGACGCTACGGCCTGGGCGACGGCGAACTGCTCGACCCCGTCAGCCTCGCCTGGGCGGGGGGGCAGCTCTATGTCCTCGACGGCGAGGCGCTGCGGGTCAATGTGTACAGCCCGGCGGGCGAGTTCCGGGGCTCCTTCGGCGGGCGTGGGACCGGGCCGGGCACCTTCGAGGCCCCGCGCACCGTGGCTGCGACGCCGGGCGGCGAGGTGCTGGTGCTGGACATGGGGCGGCGCGAGGTGGGCCGCTTTTCCCCCACGGGCGAGTACCGGGGCCGCTACGCCTTCCGCCTCGACCGGGGCTCGGAGGGCCTGCGCGAGCTGGAGGGGCTGGCGGCGGGGGCCGACGGCACCGTCTATATCGTGGACGGAGTGGCCCGCAAGGTCCGGCGCATCGACCCCAGCGGCACCCCCAGCGGCGCGTTCTCCCTCGAACCCCTGGTGGGCGAACCCGCCTCCGCCCCGTGGCTGCTGCAACCCGGCCCCGAGGGGCAACTCTACGCCGTGCGGCAGGGCGGCCAGATGCTGCGGACCTTCAGCGCGGCGGGCGACCTCGTCTCCACCCGCGACATGTACACCCCGGTCCTCGCGCTGACCCTGCTGCCCCGCCCGCCGGGAGAGAATCCGGCATGAGCCGCCTGCCGCCGCTGACCCTCTACACCCGCCGGGGCTGCCGCCTGTGCGAGCAGGCCGAGGAGCGGCTGCGGTTGCTCGACTTCGCCTACGAGCCGGTGGACGTGGACACTGATCCCGCCCTGCGTGCTCGCTACGGCGACGACGTGCCCGTGCTCGCCGCCGGGGAGCGCGTGCTGCTCAAAGGCGTCTTGAGCCGTGCTCGCCTGAGCGGGCTGAAGCTGCGGCTGCTGCGCGAGGTGGGCGGCAGGGGGTGAGTCAGGGCCAGTTCTGGTCGCCCCCCCGCGCTATCGTGCCCCCATGAGTTGGCTAGACCGCCTGCGCCAGGGCCTGAGCAAGACCCGGCAGCAGATCAACGACACCGCCGGGAACCTCGGCACCGACCTCCGCGAGACCCTGACCACCCGCCTCGACAGCATCGAGGACCTCGAATACGCCCTGATCGCCGCCGACGTGGGCCGCGCCGCCACCGAGGAAATCCTCTCGGACATCCGCGCGAGCAACAAATCCAACCTGCAAGACGCGCTGATGGAGGCGCTGACCCTGCAACTCGAACCCGACTTGCGCCGGGCGCAGTTCCGGCAGCTCGGTTTCACGCCCGACGCCCGCCGCACCGTCGTGGACCCGCGCGGGCACGTGGTCATGGTGGTGGGGGTCAACGGGGTGGGCAAGACCACCACCATCGCCAAGCTGGGCGAGTACTACCTCGGGCGGGGCCGCAGCGTGATGTTCGCCGCCGGGGACACCTTCCGCGCGGCGGCGGGAGCACAGCTCGGCGTGTGGGGCGAGCGCCTGGGCATCCCGGTCGTGCAGGGGCCAGAGGGTGGGGACCCCGCTGCCGTCGCCTATGACGCTGCCGCCGCCCGCGCCGCGCGGGGCACCGACCTGCTGTTCGTGGACACCGCCGGGCGGCTGCACACCAAGCACAACCTGATGGAAGAGCTGAAAAAGGTCCGCCGTGTCATCGACAAGGCCGACCCCGGCGAACCTGCCGACGTGTGGCTGGTGCTGGACGCCGTGACCGGGCAAAACGGCCTCGCGCAGGCCAAGAAGTTCCACGAGGCCACGCCGCTCACCGGGGTCATCGTGACCAAGCTCGACGGCACGGCCAAGGGCGGCATCCTGGTCCCCATCGTCCGGGAACTCGGCGTGCCCATCAAGTTCATCGGGGTGGGGGAGGGGGCGCACGACCTCCAGCCCTTCAATCCGCAGGAGTTCGTGCGGGCGCTGTTCGATGTGGACGTGCCGAGGGACTGAACCGCTCTCCGCCGTCAGCTCCCCTATCCCGCCCCCACTCGCTCCCGGCCCCGCGCCGTAGCATGGCTGCCTATGCCCGCCCACCGCACCGCTGCCGTGACCCGCACGACGGGGGAAACCGACCTCACGGTCACGCTGAACCTCGACTCGCCCGCCTACGACGCCCCCGCGACCGGGCACCCCTTTTTCGACCACATGCTCGACGCGCTGGCCCGGCACTCGCGCCTGGGCCTGAGCGTCAAGGGTCAGGGCGACCTGCACGTCGAGCCGCATCACCTGATCGAGGACACCGGCATCACGCTGGGGCAGGCGCTCACCCAGGCGCTGGGGGACCGCCGGGGCACCGAGCGCTACGGGTCGGCCTTCGTGCCCATGGACGAGACGCTGGCGCACGTGGTCGTGGACCTCTCGGGGCGGGCGCACCTCGCCTTCGAGCCGGAGACGCTGGACGTGTGGGGCACGGCGGGCGGCATGACCCACTACCACCTGCGCGAGTTCCTGCGGGGGTTCTGTAATCACGGCGGCGTGACCCTGCACGTGCGCCTGCTCGCGGGCCGCGAGGCCCACCACGTCATCGAGGCGGTCATGAAGGCGCTGGCGCGGGCGTTGCGCGACGCGGTGCGGGTCACGTCAGACGACCTCGCCTCCACGAAAGGAGTCCTGTGAGCCTCCCCGAAGTCCTTCTCCTCGACTACGGCGCGGGCAATGTCCGCTCGGCCGCCCGCGCCCTGGAACGCGCCGGGATGCAGGTTCGCGTCTCCGACGACCCCGCCGACGTGCCGCACGCTCCCGCGCTGGTGGTGCCCGGTCAGGGCCACTTCCGGCAGGTCATGGAAGCCTTCGACCGCCATGGCTTTCACGGCCCGGTCACCGAGGCGGCGCGGGGCGGTGTGCCCCTGCTGGGCATCTGCGTGGGCATGCAGATGCTGCTCTCGGGGTCGGAGGAGGCGCCCGGCTTGCCGGGTCTGGACCTCGTGCCGGGCACCGTGCGCCGCTTCGATGTGTCACCCGGCCAGAAGGTCCCGCAAATGGGCTGGAACAGCCTCGACAAGGTGGGCGACTCGCCGCTCTTGCGTGACCTCGCCTGCCCCGCCTACGCCTACTTTGTCCACTCGTACTACGTGCCCCTCGACGTGGAGGTGGATGCGGGCGCCCTGACCGAGTACGGGGTTCCCTTCTGGTCGGCCTTCAGCGCGGGCAATCTGCACGCGACCCAATTCCACCCGGAAAAGAGCGGCGCGGTGGGGCTGGCGATTCTGGAGCGTTTCCGGCGGTATGTGTTGGAAGGGGCCTCCAGCGACCAGCCACCAGCGGCCAGCCCGTCCTGAGCCTCTGCTCAAGCCTTCATGGCGGGCGACTGGAAGCTGACCGCTGACCGCTCCCCCCGCTACACTCCCCCCCATGAGTGCCCCCCGCCCGCCCCTGCCCCTCGACCACGAGCACCTGCAAAAGCTGGTCACTGCCGACCTCGTGCGGCCCGACCACCTGCTGGGGGCGCATCCGGTCACCGAAGGCGGTGTGGAGGGCGTGCGCTTCGCGGTGTGGGCGCCCAACGCCGGGCACGTCAGTGTGGTGGGCGACTTCAACGGCTGGAACGGGTTCGACCACCCCATGCAGCGCCTTGCCTTCGGCTTCTGGGGCGTGTTCGTGCCGGGAGCCATGCCAGGGCAGCGCTACAAGTTCCGGGTCACGGGCGCGGACGGGCGGACGGTGGACAAGTCCGACCCCTACGGCCTGCACATGGAGGTCCGGCCCGACACCGCCAGCGTGGTCTGGCAGCCCGCCTTCGAGTGGACCGACAGCGACTGGATGGCCGCGCGGGGCGTGGGCTATGACCGCCCGGTCAGCATCTACGAGGCTCACGTCGGCTCGTGGGCGCGGCGGGACGACGGCGGCTTCCTGAACTACCGCGAGCTGGCGCACCGGCTGGCCGACTACGTGACGTGGCTGGGCTACACCCACGTCGAGCTGTTGGGCGTGATGGAGCATCCCTTCGACGGGTCGTGGGGCTATCAGGTGACCGGCTACTACGCCCCGACCAGCCGCCTGGGCACGCCCGACGACTTCGCGTACCTCGTCAACCACCTGCATGAGCGGGGGGTCGGCGTCCTGCTCGACTGGGTGCCGGGGCATTTTCCTACCGACGAGTCGGGCCTGGCCCGCTTCGACGGCGCCCCACTCTACGAGTACGCCGATCCCCGCAAGGGCTTTCACCACGACTGGAACACGTACATCTTCGACTACGGCCGCAACGAGGTCGTGATGTTCCTGATCGGCTCGGCGCTGAAGTGGCTTCAGGACTTCCACGTGGACGGCCTGCGGGTGGACGCGGTGGCCTCCATGCTGTACCTCGACTTCTCGCGCACCGAGTGGGTGCCCAACATTCACGGAGGGCGCGAGAATCTGGAGGCCATCGCCTTTCTCAAGCGGCTGAACGAGGTCGTGCACCACATGGCGCCCGGCGCCGTGATGGTCGCGGAGGAGAGCACCTCCTTTCCGGGTGTGACGGCCCCCGCGCCCTTCGGTCTGGGCTTTGACTATAAGTGGGCGATGGGCTGGATGAACGACAGCCTGTTCTACTTCGAGCAGGACCCGCTGTGGCGCAGGCACCACCACCACAAGCTGACCTTTTTCAATGCCTACCGCACCTCCGAGAAGTTCATCCTGGCGATCAGCCACGACGAGGTGGTGCACCTCAAGAAATCGCTGGTCCTGAAGATGCCCGGCGACTGGTACGCGCAGCGGGCGGGCTACCGCGCCTTTCTGGCGCTGATGTGGACCACGCCCGGCAAGAAACTGCTGTTCATGGGCCAAGAGTTCGCGCAGCCGACCGAGTGGAACCATGACGTATCGCTGCCCTGGCACCTCGCCGAACACCCGGACCACCGGGGCGTGCTGGAGCTGGTGCGGCGGCTCAACGGCCTGTACGTGGGGCGGCCCGACCTCCACACCGGGGACATGCTGGACGAGGGAATGCTGTGGGTGAGCGCGGACGATACAGAGGCCAGTGTGTACGCCTTTGTTCGCCGCGATCCGCAGGGCACCGCGTGGAGCCTCGTCGTCGCCAACCTCACGCCCGTCTACCGGGAAAGCTATCCAGTGGGCGTGCCCCAGGGCGGCGAGTACCGCGTGGTCCTCTCCACCGACGACGGCGAGTTCGGCGGGTTCGGTACCCAGCAGCCGGACCTGACGGCCCATGAGGAGGGCTGGCACGGGCAGACGCACCACCTGCGGCTGAACCTGCCGCCCCTGAGCGTGCTGGTGCTGGAGCCGGACCCCGCATGAGCGGCCCGCGCCCCGGCCCCGACCCCCTGACCGCCGTGAGCCTGCTGCTGCTGGTGGGGGTGGCTGTGCTGCTGCTGGTGCCGCTGCTGGGCGGGCCGCTGCCCAGCCCCTACCTCGTGGTGGGGCTGCTGCTGGCCCGGCTGGTGGTTCAGATTCTGCGGGCACAGCGGCGGCCCGAACTCAAACGCCCGGCGGCGTGGGCGTTTGACCTGCTCCTGATTGGGCTGCTGCTGTGGGTGGCGGCCAACCGGGGCTAGGGATGTTCCGGCGACCCCACCGCCTCCGCAGCGTCTACGAGCGGATGCTGGGCACCGAGCTGGAACTCCAGATTGTCGCGGGCACCCGCCCCCAGGCTGAGGCCGCCGAATGCGCCGCGCTGGACGAGGTGGACCGACTCGCGGGGATGCTCAACCGCTTTGACCCGGCGAGCGAGTTCTCACGCTGGGCGGCGACCGAGGGGCTTCCCACTCCCCTCAGCCCGGAGTTGCGGCAGGTGCTGGAGCAGGCCGAGCTCTGGCGGGAACGCTCGGGCGGGGCCTTTCACCCCGGCGCGGACGCTCTGGGGGCGCTGTGGGCGGCGGCGGCGGCGAAGGGCGAGCGGCCCGACCCCCAGGCCCTGGCGAACGTGATCGCCGCCCTGCGCTCGCCGCTGTGGACCCTGCACCCGGACGGCACGGCGACCCGGCACGGCTCCCTGACTTTTGGCCTCAATGCGCTTGCCAAAGGCTTCATCGTGGACCGGGCGGCGGAGACGGCGTACGGCGCTCCGGGCGTGCGGGCGGTGCTCGTCAACGTGGGCGGCGACCTGCGGACCCTGGGGGGGCGGGGGCTGACGGTGGCGGTGGCCGACCCCTTTACCGCCCGCGACGACGCGCCGCCCCTGGCACGGGTCAGGGTGAGGGATGGAGCACTCGCCACCAGCGGCGGGGCACACCGGGGCTACCGCATCGGCCCGGCGTGGCACTCGCACCTGCTCGACCCCCGCAGCGGCCAACCCGTGTCGGAGGTGCCCGGCGTGACCGTCACCGCCCCCGACTGCCTGACCGCCGACGCCCTCGCCACCGTCCTGAGCGTGCTGGACGTGGGCGCGGGCCTCACCCTCGTGGACGCCACGCCGGGCGCCGCCGCCCTGCTGGTGACGCGGGAGGGGAAGCGGCACGCGAGCGGGCGCTGGGGGAAGGGATAAGCGGGCCTCCTGTGGAACAGCCCTGTGCGGGGTGCAGGGGAAGGGGCCGGGCACCTGGACAGGTTGGCGTCTCTGGTCTGGCGGCAAGCTCTATCCTTGACCGACATTTCAACCTCTGCCGCGTACCCTCGCAAGTCCACCGCCATCTGGCGGGGGGGCCTCTTCCGTCCGCTCTGCTCGTCCCTCATCCCCACCTCTAACCGTGCATTAACCGGGTCGGCCCAAGCTCCCGGAATCCTTCATTCCCCCCACATCCCCGGAGGTTTCCTATGTCCACCCTGCCCCCTGACCCCACTCCCGCCGACACCCGCCGTTCCTTTCTGGGCAAGCTCGCCGCTGCGGGCGCGGTGTTGACCCTGGGCCGCTTCTTTCCGGCGGGAGCCGCCGCCGCGACGCCCGCGTGGGTGAAAGGCATGGCCCTGGACATCACCTTCAGCGTGGCGACGGCGGCGAGCGGGCGGGTCAAGCGGCCCTACGTGGCCGTGTGGATCGAGGATTCGGCGGGGAAACCCGTAAGGACCCTGAGCCTGTGGGTGCAGACCACCGGGCGCGGGCCGCGCTGGATTCCCGACCTGCGGCGCTGGTACCGGGGCAACTCGGACCTGCTGGACACCGTGAGCAGCGCTACGCGCAACCCCGGCACTTACGCGGTCGCCTGGGACGGCAAGACCGACCGGGGGGCGGTCGCTCCGCGTGGCGACTATTACGTCTGTATAGAATCAGCCCGCGAACACGGCCCCTACAGCCTGGTGCGCGAGAAGGTCACCCTGGGCGCGAGTGCGTTTAAAAAGGACCTGGGCACCGACGGCGACATCGGGGCGGCGCGTGTCTCTTACGCCAGGGCCTGAAGCCGCCTCCGCCCGCCCCGCCCCGCGTCCGCGCTCGGCCAAGGCCCGCGCCAACGCCTGGGCACGCACCCTGCACACCTACACTTCCATGATCAGCCTGCTCGCGGTGCTGTTTTTCGCGGTCACCGGGGTCACGCTCAACCACCCCGACTGGGCTTTCGGGAGTGCCGAGACGCGCCGCGAGGTCACGGGTACCCTCCCGGCAGGCTGGATTCAAGGCGGGGAGGTGAACTGGCTGACCGTCGCGGAGGAACTGCGGGCACGCCACGGCTTGCGCGGTCGGGCGGGGGACACACGGGTGGACGAGACGGAGGCCAGCCTCAGCTTCAAGGCCCCCGGCTACGGGGCGGATGCCTTTATCGATACGGCGACCGGGCAGTACACCCTCACGGTGGACGCCCAGGGGGCGGTGGCGGTCCTCAACGACCTGCACCGGGGCCGCGACTCCGGGCGGGCCTGGGCGTGGCTGATTGACGTGAGCGGCGCCTTGCTGGCGCTGGTGGCCGTGACCGGGCTGGTGATTCTCCTGTACCTCAAGAAGACGCGCGGCAAGGCCCTCGCGGTGATGCTGGGCGGCACCGTGCTCACCGGGCTGCTGATGTGGCGGGCGATGGGCTAGCCCTCCGCGTGTGCGGCCCGCCCCACCACCGCGTACAGCGGGTCCGAGCGCCCCGGCCGGGGACTGCGGTCCAGCCCTACGATGTCCCGGAAGTTCCCCGCCATTCGCAGCAACTCCTCCACGAGCGCGACGTGCCCGGCGTCGTCCAGCGCGTGCCAGACCGCGACCGCCTTGGTCGGAAAGCAGCGGTTGGAAAAGGTGATGACTACTGGCGCTCCCGGCTTCAGCACCCGCCCGACCTCGCGCAGCACAATCACCGGGTCGGTGAGGTAGTCAATGGAGACGCAGATGCCACAGCCGTCAAAACTCGCCGTCTTGAAGGGCAGCCTGGGGTCCGTGTTGAGGTTCTGCACCACCCGCCGCGTCAGCCGGGGATTGCGCTCCAGTTCGGCGCGGTTGAGGCCCACTCCGGTCACGCCCGCATACTCGACCTCAGGCGGGAGGTGACTGACCCAGGAACTCATCAGGTCGAGGATGTGGCCGCCGGGCGGGAAGTATTCGCGGTAGAGCCCCGTGACGGCGGCAATCGCCGCGTCGTCGATGTGGGTCACGAAGCGGGGCTGGGCGTAGAAGCGCTCGTCGGGCGTCTCGTCCACCCGGCGGAAGGCTTCGGGCGGCAATTCGGGTCGGGGGCGGTCGGGCATGGCCCAGACTGTCATCCCGCCGCCCGGCAGACGGCAAGCGGGGGCACAGGCCGGAAGTTGTCTACACGCCTCCCCGCGCTCAGAGCCTGTGTGGGCGCTATCCTCCCCCCCATGACCTCCTTCGGTGCGTGGTGGTGGCCCAGTTTCACCTGGGTCTGACGCGCCGTATCTCCATAGCCCCCGACGCGCCCAGGTGGAACTCCCACCGGGCGCTCTTCTGTTGTTCCCAGGAGCCCCATGACCCAGACGCATCCCAAACCCCTCGCCGTCGCCGTGCAGGAGCTCAACGCCGACCTCGACACGCCCGTCACCGCCTACCTCAAGGTGGCGCGGGGGGAGGCGGTCAGCTTCCTGCTGGAGAGCGTGGAGGCGGGCGAGAAACTGGGCCGCTATTCCTTCATCGGAGTGGGGGAGGCGGGGCGCTTCACGTACCGGACCGGGCGGGTGACGAGTTCAGGCGTGTTCGGCAGCTTTGACGGCCCCGAAACCGACCCCCTCGCCCGGCTGTATGCGGCGGCGACCCGGCCCGCGCCGCTGCCCGAGGGGCTGCCCGCCTTTATCGGTGGCGCGGTGGGCTACGCGGCCTACGACGTGGTACGGGCCTACGAGCGATTGCCGGACGGAAACCCCAACGAGTTGAACGTGCCCGACGCCCTCTTCGTCGCGCCGCGCGGCATGGTGATTTTTGACCACCTGCGCCACCGCCTAACCGTGGTGGCGACCGCCGAGGCCCAGGCCGACGCCGACGCGGTGGTCGCTGACCTCGCCGCCCGGCTGCGCGGTCCCCTCTCCGACGTGCCCGGCCGCGACCCGGCCTCCGCGCCCCATTTCACCAGCAACTTCACCCCGGAAGGCTTCATGGACGCGGTAGAGCGGGCACTGGAATACATCCGCGCCGGGGACATCTTTCAGGTCGTGCCCTCGCAGCGGTTCAGTGCGGAGTTGGGCGACCTGCACCCCTTCGCCCTCTACCGTGCCCTGCGGCGGGTGAACCCCAGCCCGTACTTGGGCTACCTCGCGCTGGGGGACGTGACGCTGGTGGCCTCCAGCCCCGAGAGCCTGCTGCGCTCGGACGGCCACGCGCTCGTCACCCGGCCCATCGCCGGGACGCGGCGGCGCGGCGAGACGCCGGAGCAGGACGACCGCCTGGCTGCCGAACTCCTCGCCGACGAGAAGGAGCGGGCCGAGCACCTGATGCTCCTCGACCTCGGGCGCAACGACCTCGGGCGGGTCAGCCGCTACGGGACGGTGCGGGTGGAGGGGGCCTACTCGGTCGAGCGCTACAGCCACGTCATGCACATCGTCTCGACCGTGACGGGCGAGTTGAGGGAGGGGCAGACGCCGCTGCACGCCCTGGCTTCCGTCCTGCCGATGGGCACGGTGTCGGGAGCGCCCAAGATTCGCGCGATGGAGATCATTGACGAACTCGAACCTGTGCGCCGGGGGCCGTATGGGGGGGCCTTCGGCTATATCGCCCTCGATGGAAGCCTCGACATGGCCCTCACCCTGCGGACGATGGTGATTACAAATGGGAGGGTTCACATTCAGGCCGGGGCGGGCGTGGTGGCCGACAGCGACCCCGCGAGCGAGGAGGCCGAGACACGGGGCAAGGCAGCGGCGCTGATGCGGGCCGTCGAGTTGGCGGCGGGCGGGCTATGAGACCGGAGTCGCCTTCCCTGACCCCTCCCCGCCCCCTCCCAGGAGACTTCACCGTGACATTCAACTTCCCCCTGTCCGTCCTGCTGATCGACAACTACGACTCTTTCACCTACAACCTCGTCCAGTCCCTCGGGGAGCTGGGGTGCGAGGTCACCGTATGGCGCAACGATGCCTTCACGCTGGACGACGTGTGGGCGCTGAATCCCGACGCCATCGTCGTGTCGCCCGGTCCCTGCACTCCGCGCGAGGCGGGGCAGAGCGTGGCCGTCATCCGTGAACTGGGGCCGCAATTCCCCACCCTCGGCGTATGCCTGGGGCACCAGAGCATCGGGGAGGCGTTCGGGGCGCGGGTCGAGCGGGCGCGGCGGCCCGTGCACGGCAAGACCAGCCCGGTGCGGCATGAGGGCACGGGCCTCTTCGCGGGGTTGCCGGAGGAGGTGCCCGTCACCCGCTACCATTCGCTGGTGGTCCGTGACCTGCCCCCCGAACTCGTGCCCGTCGCCTGGACGACCGACCCCGAAGAGGAGGTGCTGATGGCCCTGCGCCACCGCGACTACCCGGTCTACGGGGTGCAGTTTCACCCCGAGTCGGTCGCCACCGAGGGCGGGATGGCCCTGCTCGCCAACTTCCTGACGCTGGTGCGGGAATACCGGGCCGGGGCGGAGGTGAACGCGTGACCGCCGCCAGCGACCCCCGCACCCTGCACCTGCGCCTGATGAACGGCGAGGCCCTGCCTCAGGCCGACGCCGCCGCCTTCATGCGCGAGGTGATGGAGGGCAGCGTGAGCGGGGTGCGCCTCGCCGCCGCCCTGGCCGCCCTGCGCGTGCGCGGCGAGACGCCGGAGGAAATCGCGGGCTTCGCGCAGGCGATGCGGGAAAACGCCGTCCAGGTGCAGGTCGAACCCCGCGACGTGCTGCTGGACGTGGTGGGCACGGGCGGCGACGGGGCGCATACCTTCAACATCTCCACGACGACCGCCTTCGTGGTGGCCGCCGCCGGGGTCCCGGTCGCCAAGCACGGCAACCGCGCCGCGAGCAGCCGGGCTGGAAGCGCGGACGTGCTTGAAGCGTTGGGCGTCAACCTCGATGCCCCACCCGAAGTCGTCGCGGACGGCATCAACGGTCTGGGCATCGGCTTCATGTTCGCCCGCAACTACCATCCGGCCCTGCGGCACGCTGCGCCCGTCCGCGCTGAACTCGCCGCCCGCACCGTCTTCAACATCCTGGGGCCGCTCTCCAACCCGGCAGGGGCCACCCACCTCGTTGTGGGGGTCTACCGCCCGGAACTGACGCACACGCTGGCCGAGGTGCTGCGGCTGCTGGGTGCGAAGGGGGCCACCGTGGTCTACGGTGACGGCCTCGACGAGTTCACCGTCTGCGGCCCGAACACGGTCACGGGGCTGCGAGACGGCGAGGTGATCGACCGGGTGGTTCCGGCGGCCGAGGCGGGCGTAGAGGAGCACTCCCGTGCGGCCATTGTGGGCGGCAGCCCCTCCGAGAACGCCGAGATTACCCGCTCTCTCCTCACGGGCGGCGGCACTCCGGCGCAGCGCGACATCGTGGCGCTGAACGTGGGCGCAGCGCTGAGGACCGCCGGACGGGTCGCCAGCATCCGCGAAGGAGTAGCACAGGCCCGCGAGGTCATGGCGAGCGGCGCGGCGTGGGACCTGCTCCAGCGGTACGCGGCGCACACGCGGCAGTAGGGGGGGCACGCCCCGGCCGTGTGGCACCCTGGGGCATGGACCAGCATCGGCCAGTCGGGAGTGTGGAGGAGCGCGAGTGGGGCCGCACCCCCCAGGGCGAGGCGGTCACCCTCTACACGTTGAGCCTGCCGAGCGGCATTAAGGCCAGCCTGACCAACTATGGCGGCGTGCTCGTGCGCCTGCTGACCCCCGACCGCGACGGAAAGCTGGACGACATCGTGCTGGGGTACGACTCGCCAGAGCCTTACTTGGACCGCGCCACCGCCTCCTTTTTCGGTGCCCTGATCGGCCGCTTCGGCAACCGCATCGCCGGGGGCCGCTTTAGCCTGGACGGGCACGCCTACCAACTCGCCCGCAACAACGGCCCCAACGCCCTGCACGGCGGCGAGCGCGGTTTCGACCAACGGCTGTGGCAGGGCGAGGCGTCGGTGGGCGAGGACGGCCCCCAGGTCGTCTTCACCCGTGTGAGTCCCGACGGCGAGGAAGGCTATCCCAGCACCCTCAGCGTCCGGGTGACGTACGCCCTGCGGCCGGAAGGTGCCCTTCAAATCGACTACGAGGCGACGACCGACGCGCCCACGGTTCTCAACCTCACCAACCACAGCTACTGGAATCTGTCGGGCGACGCCCAACGCGACATCCTGGGCCACGAGCTGACCGTGGCGGCCGACCTATTCACCCCGGTGGACGAGACGCTGATTCCCACGGGCGAGCGCCGGGCGGTCGCGGGCACCCCCTTCGACTTTCGCACGGCCCAGCCCATCGGCGCACGGGTGGACGCCGACGACGAGCAACTCCGTTTCGCCGGGGGCTACGACCACAACTTCGTGCTGCGTGGGGGAGAGGGGCCAGCGGCCATGCTGCACGACCCGGTCAGCGGGCGGTGGCTCACCGTCCACACCGATCAGCCGGGAATGCAGTTTTACAGCGGCAACTTTCTGGACGGTTCGCTCGTCGGCAAGGGCGGGCGGCGCTACGGCCACCGCTGGGCGGTCTGCCTGGAAACCCAGCACTTCCCGGATTCGCCCAACCAGCCGGACTTCCCCTCCACGGTGCTGCGCCCCGGCGAGCGCTTCACGTCGCGGACCGTATACAGCTTCTTGGCGGACTAGACCTCATGCGGGCGGCAGCAGCACCTTGCCCTCCAGCGGCGTGCTCAGCACGATGGAGGTCGCGCAGGTAAAGCCCATCGCGATCAGCTCGCCCAGCAGCCCCTCCAGCGCGGCCACGTCAGGTACGGCGACCTTCAGGATGCAGGAGTTGTCGCCCGTGACCGAGTGGCACTCCAGCACGCCGTCGTGTTTCTTGGCCCAGCGGATCAGCGTGGGGTCATTGCGCCCGCTGTCCTGCACGCCGATAAAGGCGGTGATCGCCCGGCCCAGCGGCCCCGTGGCGACCCGGATGCCGTAGCCCAGGATCACGCCCGCGTCTTCCAGCCGCCGCACCCGCTCGGTCACCGCTGGGGCCGAGAGGCCCACGCGGCGGCCGAGTTCGCGCATGCTCAGGCGCGAGTCGGTTTGCAGTTCTCCGAGGATGCGGTGGTCAAGGGGATCAAGCGGGCCGCCGTGCTGCTTCATGAGGTCATCTTAACGTTTGCCAGGTCGGACATGGCGTTTGTCAGTTTGGTGTGGGCGGCCGAGGCTGCGTCAGCCGTTCCACGCGCCTTCCAAACCGTCTTTGGGGGCGTCAGACTTTTGGGGACCGCACTCACGTTTCATCACCCCCAGGAGGTCTCATGCCCAGTCCCACTCCCCTGCACCCGCAGGCGACCGTCCGGTCCCAGCAGATGCTGCCCCGCAACCACCGCGCCCCCAAGTGGGCGGACGTGCCCGACGAGCAGTGGTACGACTGGAAATGGCAGCTCAAGAACCGCATCAACTCCGTCGAGGAACTTGAAGAGGTCATCCGCCTCACCGAGTCCGAGCGGGCGGGGGCCAGCGCCAAGGGCATCTTCCGGCTGGACATCACGCCGTACTTCGCCTCGCTGATGGACCCGGAGGACCCCACCTGCCCGGTGCGGCGTCAGGTCATCCCCACCCACCACGAACTCGAACCCTTCACCGCAATGATGGAAGACTCGCTCGCCGAAGACAAGCACAGCCCCGTGCCCGGCCTGGTCCACCGCTACCCCGACCGGGTGCTGATGCTGGTGACGACCCAGTGCGCGAGTTATTGCCGCTACTGCACCCGCTCGCGCATCGTGGGGGACCCCAGCGAAACCTTCAATCCCGCCGAGTACGAGGCGCAACTGAACTACCTGCGGAACACGCCCCAGGTGCGCGACGTGCTCCTCTCGGGCGGCGATCCGCTGACCCTCGCGCCCAAGGTGCTGGGCCGCCTGCTCTCCGAGCTGCGGAAAATCGAGCACATCGAGATCATCCGCATCGGCACCCGCGTGCCCGTGTTCATGCCCATGCGCGTGACCCAGGAATTGTGCGACGTGCTGGCGGAGAATCACCCGCTGTGGATGAACATCCACGTCAACCACCCCAAGGAGATCACGCCGGAAGTCGCAGAGGCGTGCGACCGCCTGACGCGGGCGGGGGTGCCCCTGGGCAACCAGAGCGTGCTGCTGCGTGGGGTGAACGACCACCCGGTGATCATGCAAAAGCTGCTGCGCGAACTCGTCAAGATTCGCGTGCGGCCGTACTACATCTACCAGTGCGACCTCGTACACGGGGCGGGGCACCTGCGGACCACCGTGAGCAAGGGCCTGGAGATCATGGAGAGCCTGCGCGGGCACACCTCGGGCTACTCGGTGCCCACCTATGTGGTGGACGCACCCGGCGGCGGCGGCAAGATTCCGGTCGCGCCGAACTACGTGCTCTCGCACTCGCCGGAAAAGCTGATTCTCCGTAACTTCGAGGGCTATATCGCCGCCTATTCCGAGCCGACCGACTACACCGGCCCCGACATGGCGGTGCCCGAGGACTGGCAGCGTAAGGAGCCCGGCCAGAGCGGCATCTACGGCCTGATGGAAGGCGAGCGCATCTCCATCGAACCCAAGGAATTCAGCGAGAGCCGCAACCGCCCCGGCGCGACCCAGCACCGCCTGAACAGCCGCGAGGACAAGTGGGCGGCGTATGGGGTCGGGGGTGCGGGTGCAGTCACCGACACCGCCCCCGACGGCATGGTGCAGACGCCTTACCCGGTAGAGGGCGAAGCGCAGACCGTCGGCGGCGACTGAACGGCCCCACCCCTCCCCAGAGGCCGGGTTTACTCCGGCCTCCTTGCTGCCCCCGAAGGAGTCCCCATGACCACTGCCACCCAGCCCCGCCAGCCCCTCCTCAAGACCGCCCTCCCCGGCCCCAAGACGAAGGCCATCATGGAGCGCGATTCTCAGCACCTCTCGACCTCCTACATGCGCCCCTACCCTTTTGTGCCCGACCACGGCGAGGGCGTGTGGCTCACCGACGTGGACGGCAACACCATGCTCGACTTCTTCGCGGGCATCGCGGTGAGCACGACCGGGCACGCGCACCCGCATGTCGTGAAGGCCGTGCAGGAGCAGATCACCAGGTTTGCCCACGTCTGCCTGACCGACTACCCGCAGGAGATCACCACCAGCCTCGCCGAGCGGCTCGTCGCGCACATCGAGCGGCCGGGCGAGAAGTGGCGCGTCTTTTTCGGCAACTCCGGCGCGGAGGCGGTCGAGGCGGCGGTCAAGCTGGCCCGCAACCACACTGGGCGCACCCACATCATCTCGACGCTGGGCAGCTTCCACGGCCGCACCTACGGGGCGATCACGCTGACCGGGTCCAAGACGAAGTACAAGCGCGGCTTCGGCCCGCTGCTACCCAATGTCAGCCACGTCCCCTACCCCAACCCCTTCCGCCCGCCACTGGGCAGCACGCCCGAGACTTGCGGGCAAGCGGTCCTCGACCATATCGAACTGCTGTTCAGCACCGTTATTCCCGCCGACGAGGTCGCGGCCATCATCATTGAGCCCATGCAGGGCGAGGGCGGATACATCGTGCCGCCCGCCGACTTCCTGCCGGGGCTGCGGGCGCTGTGCGACAAGTACGGGATCATGCTGATCTTCGACGAGGTGCAGGCCGGGATGGGCCGCTCCGGGAAGATGTTCTCCTTTCAGCACTTCGCTGTGCAGCCCGACATCGTGACGCTGGCAAAGGGTATCGCCTCGGGCCTGCCCATTTCCGCGATGCTGGCGAAGGAAAGCGTGATGACGTGGCCGGTCGGCTCGCACGGCTCCACCTTCGGCGGCAACCCGGTCGCGGCGGCGGCGGCGCACGCCACGCTCGACCTGCTCGAAGGCGTGGTGAAGCACCCCGGCTGCGGCGAGAGCCTGATGGACAATGCCCGCGAGGTCGGCGGCTATATTCTCGCTGAACTGCGGAAAATGCAGGCCGAGTTCGGGTTCCTGGGCGACGTGCGCGGCGAGGGCCTGTTTATCGGGCTGGAGTTCGTCAAGCCGGATGGCTCGCCCGACGGGGCGCTGCGCGACCGCGCCAGCATGGCGATGTTCGAAAAGGGCCTGCTCAACCTCGACTGCGGTGAGGCCGTGATCCGCATCAGCCCGCCCCTGATCCTGACCCGCGAGGACGCGGAAACGGGCCTGAAGATCATGCGGGAGGCGCTGGCCGCCCTGTAAACCCTGGCACCCCGAGGCTGGGCCGTGGAGAGAGGTTCTCTACGGCCCGCCTTTCATGGTCGCGTGTTACGCTGTCATCAGAAAGGAGCGCTGCCCATGACCCTGACGGACTCGCCGCTGAAAATCGCCGATCCCCTGCGTACCGGCTACGCCGCCGAGGTCGTGGCGAACGCTTTTCTGGAGCTGGCACGGGCCGAGGGCCGGACCCTCACGCAGATGCAGGTGCACAAGCTGGTGTTTATCGCCCACGGGTGGACGCTGGCGCTGCTGGGGCGGCCGCTGATCTACAACACGGTCCATGCCTGGCAACACGGCCCCATCGTGCGGCGGCTGTGGGACCACTGGGGCGGGCGGGGCCGCGCTCCCATCGCGGAGCCGCTGGCCGTGTCTGCCGGTGAACCCGACCTGAATGATGATCCGGCGGCGCTGGAGGTCATTCGCAGCGTGTGGGCCACCTACGGTCAGATGAGCGGCGAGGAACTCTCGCGCCTGACCCACCTGGAGGGCAGTCCCTGGCGGCAGGTCTTCGGCCACGCGACCGACCTGATTCCCAATGAGGTCACCCGCGAGTACTACACGGCGCTCGCCCGCAGCGCCTGAGCCGGGGGCGGGCGCATGACCAAGCCCCCGAACCCCGAGTTCCTGACCCCCCTGAGTGCCATTCAGGCCCGCGTCGAGGGCGGCCTGGAAACCGAGCGCCGCCAGCGGGCGGACGAGGACTACCTGCGGCAGCGCCAAGCCCTCACCCTGCGGGAGGTCCGGGCACAGCAGCGGTGGCGCGGGTGGGCGGGCTTCGCCGTGTTCGCGCTGGCGACCGCGTGGCTGATCGCGGACGTGGTCCTGACCCTGGCGGTGGGCTGGGGCACGTTGGGGGGCCGCCCTTTCTGGTTGGAACCGGGCGTGATCATCGCCTTTCTGACCACCAGCACGGCGACCGTGATCGGCCTGTTCCTGGTCTTCTTGCGCTGGCTCTATCCGCAGGAGCCCGTGCGCGAGAGCGAGGTGGTCGTCACCCAGAGCCGCGAGAGCCGGGGGCGGTAGCCCGGCGCGGCCTACGCCGTCTGCCGCAGGTGCCGCAGCACGTCCGCCGCGTGGCTCATGGGGTTGACCGTGCGCCAGTGGTGGGCAACCTGGCCTTCCGGGTCGATCAGGAAGGTCTGCCGCCCCGCCAGCCCCACCAGCCCGCCCAGGCCGCCCATCACCCCGTAGGCGCGGCTCAGGGCGCGGTCGCCGTCGGGAAATCAGGGGAAAGGACAGGTCGCAACTGTCGCGGAACCGGGCCTGCCGCGCCTCGGTGTCGGTGCTCACGCCGATGACGGCAGCGTTCAGGCGCTCGAACTCGGGCAGGGCGGCCTCGAACCGCTGGGCCTCGACCGAGCAGCCGGGCGAACTCGCGCGGGGGTAGAAGTACAGCACCACCCAGCGGCCCCGCAGGTCCGCGAGCCGGACGGGCTGGCCGTCGTCGCTGCGGGTGTCGAAGTCGGGGGCGGGCTGGCCGACGCGGGGAGACATGCCCCCGATTGTAGCGGGCACCCCGCGAGTGGCCGGTGATAGACCGTGCTCCTCGCCCCTACAATGCGCCCGTGTGCTCCTGCCCTTTCCGTCCTGGTTGCAGTTTGGTCGGCCTGTGCGGCCGGACCGACGCGGACGGCCCAGCGGCGTGCGGCCGCGCCGATCCGGGGCAGCGGCGCGAGTGGGCCTGGGGACCGGAGGGGGCGTGAGGCTGCCCCCGGCGCTGGGCCGTCCGCTTCAGCCCTTCGCCGGGCAGACGGTCGTGGTGGGGGTCTCGGGCGGGGCCGACAGTGTGGCGCTCTTGCGGGCGCTGGTGCTGGCGGGGGCGCGGCCCGCCGTGGCCCACCTCGACCACGCCCTGCGCGAGGACTCGGCCCAGGACGCGGCCTGGGTGGAGGCGCTGGCGGGGCGACTCGGGGTGCCGTTTCGCGGAACGCGGGTGGACGTGGGCGCGGTCGCCGCCCGGCGCGGCTGGAACCTGGAGGACGCGGCCCGCCGGGTGCGCTACGAGTTCCTGTCGCGCACGGCGAAGGCGGTGGGGGCTTCGGCCATCCTGACCGCCCACACCCGCCGCGACCAGGCCGAGACGGTGCTGCTGGAGCTGCTGCGCGGCGAGGCGGTCCTGGGCGGCATCCCCCCGGTGCGGGGCCGCGTCCACCGCCCCTGGCTGGACCTTCCCCGTGCCGACGTGGAAGCCTTCCTGCGCTCGCTAGGCCAGGACTGGCACGAGGACCCCACCAACGCCGACCTCACCCGGACGCGGGCGTGGCTGCGCGGGGAGGTCGTGCCTCTCCTGACCGCCCGCTTTCCCGGCCTGGAATCCGCGCTGGACCGTCTCGCCCGGCTGTCGCGCGAGGATGACGCGGCACTGGACGACCTCGCCGCCCGGCTGACCGGGCACGCGCCCCGGACCCGGCAGCCCGCCGCTGTGCTACGCCGCCACGTGGCGCGGGCGCTGGAGGACGCGGGTTTTCCCTACCACGCTGAACACGTCGAAGTCCTGGCCGCCGCGCTGGGGGCGGGGGAGACGGCCCACGTCACCCTGCCCGGCGGCCGGGACGTGACTGCGACGGGGGAGCGGCTGCACCTGCGCCCGCTGTCGTGGCCCGGCCCCGATTTCATGCCCCCACCCGGCTGGACCCTGCGCCCCCGGCAGCCCGGCGACCGGATGCGCCTGCCCGGAGGCACCCGCCTGCTCAGCGACGTGCTCACCGACGCGAAGGTGCCCCGCCCCGAGCGCGACCGCGTGCCCCTCTTGGCGGTGGGCGGCGAGGTGCAGTGGGTCGGCCTGCATCCTCCCCTGTGGGCGGTGGGGGCACGAGAGGCGGCGGGCGTCCCTGAGGACCCCCTCCACGCGGCGATGGGCGAGGCCCTCGCGCTGGCGGGCGAGGCAGCGCGGCACGGCGAGGTCCCCGTGGGGGCGGTCGTCCTGGGGCCGGATGGCACGGTTGTCGGTCGGGGCCGCAACACCAGCCGCGAGCACGGCGACATGACCCGCCACGCCGAACTGGGGGCGCTGCGGAAGGCGACGGCCACCCTGGGCACCCCCTACCTCACGGCCTGCACCCTGGTCGTGACGCTGGAGCCGTGCCCGATGTGCCTGGGGGCGGCGCTGGAGGCGCGGGTGGGCCGGATCGTGTACGGGGCGGCCAACCGGGGGGCCGGGGCGCTGGGCGGTGTCAGCGACCTGCTGGCGCACCACTGGGGCCACCGCCCGGAGGTGACAGGCGGCGTGCGGGCGGGGGAGGCGGCGCGGCTGCTGCGCCAGAGTTTTCGGGCGGTGCGTCGGCGGGAGCCGGAGAAGCGCGGCTCCTGAGCCTCACTCCCCGCCGCAGCCCCCGCCCCCGTCGAAGCCGCTGTCGGTACTGCACCCGCTCGCAGTGTCCCAGATCAGGAATGTGGCGGCGGTGCCGTCGGAGCTGGGAGAGGATGAACGGCGGCTCGCCCCCGAAGTCCCTTTGCCCGAGAACAGCAGCAGCAGCGCGGCGAGGGCGACGACCCCACCCGCCACCCAGCTCCAGGCCAGTCCGAGAACGACGAAGGCGACGGCGACCAGCGACAGCCTGAGCACGGGGTGAACTCGCATACAGCCTCCAGAGCAGGAGAGAAGGGCGTAGGGACGCCTCCAGTCTCGACGTTCCGTGTCAGCCCTTGGTCACGAAAGGGGCCGGAGCTGCTGCCCGGCCTCCCTTCCGCACCCGCCCTTACACCTCCAGCGGCACGTCCACCCCGAGTTCGGCCAGCACGGTGCGGATGGCGGCCGTGTCCATTCCGGCGCGGGCGTGGACGCTCTCCACCGTCGCGTGCTCCTGAAACTCGTCGGGAAGGCCCAGCACCCGCACGGGCACGCGCAGGCCCATCCCGTTCAGCGCTTCCAGCACCGCGCTTCCGAACCCGCCCACGACCGTGTTGTCCTCCACGGTGATCAGCGCCCGCGCCTTGGCGGCCACCTCGCGCAGCATCGCCCCGTCGAGCGGCTTGACGAAGCGGGCATTGACCACGCCCACGCCGGGCAGGCCCTCGGCGGCCTTGCGGGCGTAGTCCAGCGCCTTGCCCCCGGCCAGAATCACCACGTCGTCGCCCTCCCGCACGCGCTCCCAGGTGCCCCACTCCAGCTCGGGCCAGGTGCCCTCGGGCACGCGCCCCACGTTGCCGCGCGGGTAGCGGATGGCGAAGGGGCCGGGATGCTCCTGGGCGTACTTCAGCATGCCGCGCAACTCGGCGGCGTCCTTGGGAAGCCCGATGCGGACCCCCGGAATCGAGCGCAGGTAGCTCAGGTCGAAGACCCCGTTGTGGGTGGCCCCATCTGCCCCCACGATGCCCGCCCGGTCGATGGCGAAGGTCACGTTCAGGTTCTCCAGCGCCACGTCGTGCAGTACCTGGTCATAGGCCCGTTGCAGGAAGGTCGAGTAGATCGCCACGACCGGCCGCATCCCCTGCAGGGCCAGGCCCGCCGCCGCCGTGACGGCCACGTCCTCCGCGATGCCCACGTCGAGGTAGCGGTGCGGGTGAACCTGGCTGTAGCGCACCAGCCCGCTGCCCTCGCGCATGGCGGGCGTGACCACGAAGGTGCGAGGGTCCTGGGCGGCCAGCTCGGTCACCGCGTCCCCGAAGGCGCTGCTCCACGAGTAGGCGTTGCTGGGGGCATATTCCCCGGTCGCGGGGTCGAACTTGGCGGGGCCGTGCCAGAAGATGGGGTCGGCCTCGGCATAGCTCAGGCCCTTGCCCTTCTTGGTGACCACATGCAGCAGCGTGGGGCCGTCGAGGTCCACGAGGTGTTCGAGCAGCCACACGAGTTCCTGCACGTTGTGCCCGTCCACCGGGCCGACGTAGCGCAGGCCCATCGCCGCGAAGGGGTTCACGCTGGCGGGGTCGAAAAAGTGCCGGGTAGAACTCTTGGCACGGCTCATCAGGTCGGCCAGCGGCTTGCTCAGGGCCTCCACGGCCTTTTTGCCCGCGCCTTCCCCCTCCTGGAACCACTTCTGGACCTGCAGGCCGCGCATGAACTTGTTGATGGCCCCCACGTTCTCCGAGATGCTCATCTCGTTGTCGTTCAGGACGATCAGCATGGGCCGCCCCAGGTCGCCGATGGTGTTCAGCGCGGCCAGGGCCATCCCGCCCGTGAGACTGCCGTCCCCGATCACGGCGGCGATGCGGTGCTTTTGCCCCTGCGCGTCGCGGGCGAGCGCCATGCCCAGGGCGTTGGCGAGGCTGGTGCTCGCGTGCCCCACCGTGATCGCGTCGTGCTCGGACTCGCTGACCTTGGTAAACCCGCTCAGGCCCCCCTCCTTTTTCAGGGTGGGCATCTGTGCCCGGCGCCCGGTGAGCATCTTGTGGGCGTAGGCCTGGTGCCCCACGTCAAAGAGGATGCGGTCGCGCGGCGAGTCGAGGACGTAGTGCAGCGCCACGATCAGGTCGGTGGCTCCCAGCGAGGAGGCGAGGTGCAGCCCCCCCACCGAGCAGACTCGCACGATCTCGTCTCGCAACTCGGCGGAAAGCTGCGGCAGGTCCTCGCGGCCCAGCCGCTTGAGATCCTGCGGGCTGTGGATGCGGTCAAGCAGGGGAGTCTGCGGGTCAGTCATGGGACGCCTCCTGGCGAGTGGGCACGGGACCGGTCATGGCCCCACGGTAGTGGGTGGGGACGATCACGGCTTCCCCCCAAAGTTGCGGGCGGTCAGCAGCAGGCCCTCCGGTGTGCGGACCTCACCCACGAAGGGCGCGAACCAGAGCTGCTGCACCTGCGGCGAGAACAGGCCCCCCACGTCGTCCCCGATCTGCCGGGTCACCACCCAGACCTCGGAGGTTCCGGCGGGGGTGCTGACCCGGCGGCGGTCCTGCACGTCGTAGCGGTAGCGCAAGGTGCCCTGGGCCTGCACCTTGCCGTCGTCCCCGGTCAGGGTCACGCGGCTTTGCCCCTCCCAACTCAGGCCCACCCGCCACGCGCCCTCGGCGGGGGCCTCCAGCCACGCGGGGTCGAGGCGCACGCTGACGCCGGGTTTGCGAAAGCCCAGCAGCCGCACGCCCTCGGCGCCGATCTGCCGGAACCACGTCTGTTGGGCGCCGCGCCCGGTCAGCTCGAAGGCCAGCGCCGTCTGCCCGGCGAACACGGTCGGCCCCAGCGCCCGCAGGGTGTAGGGCTGCCCGCCCGCCGCCTCGCCCTCAGGCTGGTAGCTCCAGCTCAGGCCCGTCTCCAGCGGGTAAAAGGAAACGCGGCTCACCGGCGTGCTCGACGCCACGGGCGCCCCCTGCGCCTGCGGGGTCGCGGCGGGAGCGCAGCCCGCCAGCAGGGCCGCCCCCAGCAGTGGCGGAGCGAGGAACCTTCGGAACTGGCCGGACATGGTGGACAGGGTAAGGCGGAGCATCTCCTCCATTCTGTCAGCCATCATGAAGTTGCGCTGATTTTTGGAGACTCTGGGCTTTCTCCGGTGAGGTTCTGCATCTTCCCTGTCTCCCTGAGTGCTCCCTGCATGAAGGCCATGGCCTCCCTCGTCAGAGTGGGGGTGCCTCACCCCGTTCTGCAAGCAGCTCTGCGAATCTCCCAGGGAGAAGGCTTTGTTCACCCCTCTCCCACGGGGAGACTGGTACAGCCGCTTGCGGAGGGGCCTCGCGCAGCGAGGGGGTGAGGGGCCTCCCCGTCAAACGCTTCAAGAAGCCAAAAAGGGGACACCCCTACGGTGCCCCCTCCCAGATCGTCCGGCCTCAGCTCTGGCTGCCGCCCTGCCCCGAGCTGTTCTGGCCCCCCTGCACCCGGGCCTTGAGCGCGGCGAAGGCGTCGTCGAGTTCGCGGTCGCGCCCCAAGTCCGCGAGCTGGGCGTCGAGGTCGCCCTCCTGCCGCAGCTGGGTCATGGCCTGGTTGCGGTCTTCCATCTGAAGGACCTTGCGCTCCATGTCCTCGAAGGCGTCCATCGCCCCGCCCGCCTTGCCGAAGCCGCTGACGCGCTCCAGGGTGGCCCCCGCCTGCGCGGTCTTCTGCCGGGCGGCGAGCAGCGACTTGCGCGACTCCATCTCGTCGATCTTGGCTTCCAGCGCCCGGAGCTGGGTCTTGAGCTGGTCCACGGTGGCCGTCTGGGTGCCGACCTGCTCCTCGAACCCCTTGGCGAGGTCCTTATGGTTCTGCGAGCGGCGCAGGGCCTCACGGGCCAGCTCCTCGTTTCCGGCCCGCAGCGCTTCTTCGGCCTTCTTCTCGTACTCCTCGGCAAGTTTGCGGTTGGTGCCCGACTCGCGGGTCAGGCGGGCGTTCTGGCTCATCGCGTCGGCGACCTCGGTGCGGGCCTCGGCGTATGCGGAGCGCATGTCGAGCAGCGCCTGGTCGATGATCTTGGCGGGGTCCTCGGCGCGGCTGATCAGGTCGTTGACGTTGGCGCGGAGCAGGCGGGACAGACGGTCGAGAATGCTCATGGGTGGTTCCTCCTTGCGGTCATGATTACGCAGGGGGGGCGGCGCGGGTTGCGACCGTGCCGAAGCCTCAAGGGGACGTGAAGTGCTGGATGAAGGTGAAGATGCAAAGAAAAAGGGAGGTCAGCCGGATCGCTGCCTCCCCAGGGAGTGGGGCCGAACTCAGAAGACGATGGGGCGCAGGCCCACGCTGGCCGTGCCGCAGGCGACCGTCACGTTGCTGCCCGCCGGGGTAAAGGTGCAGCCCAACGCCCGCAGACCTGCGAGCGGGAAAATCAGGTTGCGACCGTCGGTGGCGGGCACCAGCGGCAGCTGCACGGTCCCCGAGCCGAGCTGCGCGGGCTTCTGGCCCACCGTCACGGTGAGGGGGTCGGTCCCGCTGCGGGCCAGCCGGAACTTGCCGCCTCCCAGTGAGGTCACGTTGACCACGCCCACAAGGTCGCTGCCCAGCACGTAGGGCTCGCCCTTGACGACGCCTGCCGGGGTCGCGGGGCGGGGAGCGGCCGCCGTGGCCGTCGCCTGCGCGGCGTCGACGACCAGCAGCGTCTCGGTCGTGGACAGGGGCGCCATCAGCAGGTAGGCGGCCACCGGCCCGTTGGCCGTGCCCGACACCAGCAGTGAGCTGGCCTGGCTGTTCGCGGGAGTCTTCCAGTCGCCCAGGGCGCGGGCGCCGAGCTTACCGCGCACGAGCGCCCGTGCAGAGGCGGGCGAGGTCTTGACGTACAGGCACACCGCCGCCGCGCTCACCTTGAGGCTGCCGGGGCAGCTCACGATCTGGCCCTTCACGGCGCCGCTGATCTCCACGGCGAGGCTGCTCGCGGCGCGGGCGGTCGCGGCCGAAACCGTGGCCCTGGGAGCCGCGGCAGGGGTGGCGGGAGCCGTCTGCGCGGCGGCGAGGCTGAGAAACCCGCTGAAACCAAGGCCCAGCAGGGCAGCACTGGAGAGTTGACGCATGAACGGCATCTTAGCGGCGGACCATGAGCCGTTCACCCCGCTGCCCACATGAAGGCGTCAGCTTCTTCATGAACAGGCGGTGCCGGCGTGCGTTCCGCCGGGCGGGGGGCCTCGGGTACACTCGGGGCCGTGTCTGCCTTTCGCCTGCTGCTGTTGCTGCTGGGTCTGCTCGTCGGGTGGGGGGCCGGGCAGCTCCTCGCCGCGAGTACCGGGGATGACGGAACCGCCTGGGTCAACACCCTCAGCCTGATGCTGGCCGGTGCGCTCGCCGCCCTGCTGCTCGCGCCCCGCGCCGAGCGCACCGCCGCCCGGCTGTGGGACCGGTTGACCCGCTGGTACGGGGGCCTCTCGCCCCGGCGGGTGGCGGCAGCGACCTTTGGGCTGATGGTCGCGCTGCTGCTCAGCGTGCTGCTGGGACCGCTGGTGCGCTCGCTGCCGTTCTATGCCTGGCCGCTGAGCCTGCTGGTGACCGCCGTGCTGGCCGCCTTTTTCGTGCCGTTCGCGGTGCGGCACGCGGATGCGTTCGGCTTTCTGGACGTGGCCCCGGTGCGGCGGCGCACCGGCGGCAAGATTCTGGACTCCAACGTGATTATCGACGGGCGGGTGCTGGACCTGGCCCGCAGCGGCTTTCTGGAGGGCGAGGTGATCGTGCCCGGCTTCGTGCTGCGCGAGCTGCAACTGCTCGCCGACAGCCAGGATGCCCAGAAGCGCATGCGCGGCAAGCGGGCGCTGACCCTGCTTGAGGACCTGCGCTCGGTACGTCCCCTGCGGGTCGAGGACTGGGACGACCCCGCGCTGCCCACCGTGGACGACAAGCTGGTGCGCCTCGCCCGCGAGACGGGGGCGAACCTGCTGAGCAACGACGCCAACCTCGCCCGCGTCGCCCGGCTGCACGGGGTGGAGGTACTGAGCCTGCACACGCTCGCGCTGGCGCTGCGGCCCCAGGTGCAGGCGGGGGACGTGCTCACCATCACTGTCACCAAGGGCGGTCAGCAGCCCGGCCAGGGGGTCGGGTATCTGGAGGACGGCACGATGGTCGTCGTCGAGGGCGGTATCAAGCTGCGCGGCAAGCCCGCCCGCGTGCAGGTCGTGAACAACGTCCAGACCGGGGCGGGACGCATGATCTTTGCTCGCCCGGAGGACGCGGGGGCGGCCTGACCCGCCCGCACAAGGCGACCGCATTGCCCCGCACCCGGCTGGCGACAATACTGGGAGCATGGACCCCGCGCCCGGCCCCGATGCGCCGCCTCCCGCCCTGCCGCCTTCTGCCCGTCGGGCCAAGCGGCGGCGCAAGGAGGACCCGCTGGGCCTGATCGCCCTCCTGATCCCGATTTTTGTGCTGAGTCAGGTCTTCTCGCGGGGCAACCCACTGCCGGGGCTGGCGGTGCTGCTGCTGGTGGCACTCACGCTGCTGCTGCTGTTCGGCAACCCCCGCACGGGCGCGAACCTGCGGGCCGTCTTCGCCCGGCCCCAAGCGGCGGCGGTGCTCGCCCTGATGATTCCGGCGGTGGCGGTCAGCGGTGTGTTCGGCGGGCCGTGGCTGATGCTGGCGGTACTGTCGCTCGCCTTCGTGGCGCTGGGGCTGGCGGCCTTCCGGGGGGCAGACCTCATTCACGAGGCTGGGCTGACTCCGGCCCCATCCATTCCCACGGTCCCTCAGCCTGCGCCCGCCGCTCTCCCCGCCCAACCCAGCGCCGAGGTGCTGCCCCAACTCGACGTGCGCGAGCTGTGCCGGGGTCTGCCGCCCGCGCTGGCGGGGGAGGTGCTGTCCACCGTCGACCACCTCGAAACCGTGGCGGTGCAGGCCCGCGAGGGGGGGGACACCCGCCGCGCCTTCGACGCCCGGCAGGGGCTGGGCGACTACCTTCCCGGCACCGTCCAGGCCTGGAAAGCCCAGCCCGAGGGCGAGCGCGACCCCGCCGAGCTCGAACGCGCCCTGGGACAGATTCGCCGCATCGCCGGGTCGGACACGTCCTCCCGCGAGAGCGCCCGCCGTGCCTGGGACACCCAGCAGCGCTTTCTGGAAGCCCGGACGGACAAGAATCACGGCGACCCCGAGTGACCGACCCTGGGTGACCCGGCCGGGGGCTTGAACCGGACGCAGCGTCAGCCCTTACGGTGGGGGCCGGAGGGAAGCGGTGAAACTCAGAATCGGTGAACTTGCCCGCCGCAGCGGCGTCACGGTGCGGACCCTGCGCCACTACGACCAGATCGGCCTGTTGCGCCCCGGCGAGCGCACCGACGGCGACCACCGCCTCTACTCCGGGCGCGAGGTGCGGACCCTGCACCAGATTCAGTCCCTGCGGACGCTGGGGCTGTCGCTGGACCAGATTCGCGGGGCGCTGCACGACCCGGCCCACGACCCCGCTGCGGTGCTGGCCGCCCAGATTCGCCTGCTCGAAGAGCGGCTGGAGCGCGAGCGGACGCTGCTGGAGCGCCTGAAACGCCTGGACCCGCGCGGGGCGACCTGGGCCGAACTTCTGGAGGTGATTCGAATGAACGAGAAGGTGGAGAAGATGATGGACACGGCCCGTCAGGTGGGCGAGCAGCCCAAGTTCGACGACGAGCAGATGCGGTATCTGGAGGAACGCCGCGAGGCCGTCGGCGAGACTCGGATCAAAGAAGTCGAGGCCGAGTGGCCGCAACTCATGGCCGAGGTGCTGCGCGAGATGGAGGCCGGAACGCCGACGAACGACCCCCGCGTCCTCGACCTCGCCCGGCGCTGGCAGGGGCTGGTCGCCGAGTTCACGGGTGGGCGGCAGGATATCGGCGGCACGCTCAGCGAGTCCTACCAGCAGCACATGACCCCCGAGATGCAGGCGATGTGGAACTACATCGGGGAGGCGATGGGGCACCTGAAGTAGGCGCACAGACCCCTCCCCCCGCTGCTGACGCGGCGCCCCTCTCCCCTCAGGGTTTCCCGACCCCTCTACCAGGGGGAGAGGGGCCTCGCGCAGCGAGGGGGTGAGGGGTCTTTCCCCCAAGACGCTGGAAGCGGCGGCCCGCACAGGTGGGCCGCCGCTCCGCTGTGCGTCGCTCAGTCCTTGACGAGCTCGACTCCCGCCAGTTCGTCCACCGGCAGGCCCCACTCGTTCATCGCGGCGATGAAGGGGTCGGGGTCAAATTCCTCGACGTTGTAGACGCCGGGCTTCATCCACGTCCCCCGCAGCATCAGCATCGCGCCGATCATGGCGGGCACGCCCGTCGTGTAGGAGATGCCCTGCGCCTGCACTTCCTTGTACGTCTCGGCGTGGTCGGTGACGTTGTAGACAAAGTGGACGCTGGGCTCGCCGTCCTTGCCGATCCCCTTGGCCTGCACGCCGATGCAGGTCTGCCCGGTGTAGTTCGCGGCCAGCGACTCGGGCGCGGGCAGCACGGCCTTCAGGAACTCAATCGGGGCGATCTTCTGGCCCCGGAAGTCGATGGGCTCGATGGAGGTCATGCCGATGCCCTCCAGCACGTTCAGGTGCTTGATGTACTGCTCCCCGAAGGTCATCCAGAACCGCGCCCGGCGGATGGTCGGGAAGTTCACGACCAGCGACTCGAGTTCCTCGTGGTAGAGGACGTAACTCTTGCGGGTCGCCACGTTGGGGTAATAGATGTCCTGGCTGATCTCCAGCGGCTCGGTTTCCACCCACTCGCCGTTTTCCCAGTAGCGGCCATTGGCGGTGATCTCGCGGATGTTGATTTCCGGGTTGAAGTTGGTGGCAAAGGCCTTGCCGTGGCTGCCGTTGTTGCAGTCCACGATGTCGAGGTAGTGAATCTCGGAGAAGTGGTGCTTGGCGTGGTAGGCGGTAAACACGTTGGTCGCGCCGGGGTCGAAGCCGCAGCCCAGCAGCGCCATTAGCCCGGCCTGCTCGAAGCGCTCGCGGTAGGCCCACTGCCAGGAATACTCGAACTTCGCCACGTCCCTCGGCTCGTAGTTCGCCGTGTCGAGGTAGTGCACGCCCGTCTCCAGGCAGGCGTCCATGATCGTGAGGTCCTGGTAGGGGAGCGCCACGTTGATCACGAGTTCGGGGCCGAAGTCGCGGATCATGGCGGCGAGTTCGGGCACGTTGTCGGCGTCCACCGCCGCCGTAGTGAACTTCGTCTTGCTGCCGGGAAAGTGCTCGTGGATTTCCGCCACGATCTTGTCGCACTTGCTCACCGTGCGGCTGGCGAGCAGCACTTCCGTGAACACGCTGTCGTTCTGGGCGCACTTCTTGGCGACCACGTTGCCCACGCCACCCGCGCCGATAATCATGACCTTGCTCATCGGGGGTCAGTGTACCCGTTGGGGCCTGTGTACCCGCCCCCGGCTGCTAGCCTGCCTTCCGTATGCGGACCTTCGGCCTGATCCTGCTCGCTTTCGTGACTGGCGTGGGCCTGATGGTCGCTGCCCTGTCCTGGCAGGGCCGCGCCGCCCGCGAGTACGCGGCGGAGGCGGTGCGGGCCGCCGTTCGCGCAGGCATCACCCAGGAAACGCCCTGCGCCGCCGTGCTGAGGCGCGAGCCGCCCGCCACCGTGCAGAACTGCGTGGTGGGCGTGGAGGACGGCGAGCTGACCGCTACCGTCACGTTAGAAGGCGGGCGGGTGTCGGTGGCGCGGCCCTGAGCGCTCCCAGAACTATTGCCTGGCCCCAGATGGGGTACGGTCAGGGGATGTTGACTCTCCAGGGAACGTACCAGGTCGCGCCCAACAAGCGCCTCACCATCCTCGCCGAGCCCCAGGGCACGCACGCGCAGATGCCGCTGCTGCGGGACGACGCGCAGGCCCTCCGGGCCGCCTGCGAGGTGGGCGAGGGCCGCTGCGAGGTGCAGGTGCAGACCCAGCACGGCCCCATGCGCGGCACCCTGGTGGAAAAGCGCCCCCGCAAGTTCTCCATGTGGCAGTTTGAGGGTCACCTCGGTTTCGTGCCGCGTGACGAACGGGCCTGACCCAGAACCTCTGACTCAGGAACGCGCCCGAGGCTCCGTGCTCGGGCGCGTCTTTTCTCTCGGCTCACTCCGCGAGGTGGTCGTCCGGCTCGTCGCCTGCCTGCCCGCCCGCCTGCACCCAGGCGTCGGGAGGAGTCCCGGCGGCCCGGCGGGTCACATGCTGGCGCAGCGGCCCCATCAGGGTGGCGAGGTGGCTCAGGGTCACGGGCAGGGTTACCACGCCGCGCAGGTACAGCGGGTTGAGGCTGTGGGCGTCGGGACGCTGAACGTCCACCAGCAGGACGGTGAAGGTGCGGCCACCGCGCACGAACTGCACACGGTCGCTGGTGCCGGGTACCCAGCGCAGCGTGAGGGTACGGGGTGGGCCGGGAGGAGTCTGGCCTTTCGGGGACGTGGGCATCGGAACCTCGGCTTTCGGTGGGCGCTCGCCCCTCGCTGCCGCCTGGCGAGCAGGGGCGCCCCTCCGTGCAGCCTGACACGGGCAGATGATGGCCAGGTGCGGTGGGCGTTCCTTTCGGCCGCGCGGATGTGGTCTGCTGGTCCCATGACCACCCCTCTGGCTGACCTCTACCTCTCCGACGTGCGGACCCGGATGCGCGGCGTGAAGGCGCTGGGCGACGGGGCGCTCGCGCAACTCCGGCCCGGCGAGTGGCACACGGCCCTGTCGGACGGGGGCAATTCCGCCGCCATCCTTGTACATCACCTCGCGGGCAACATGCACTCACGCTGGGGTGGGCTGCGCGGGGGCTACGCGCCGGGCGTGGAGGGGGAGACGCCAGGCCGTGACCGCGACGCCGAATTTGAGGAAGGTGACCGGACGCCCGATGAGTTGCGGGCGGTGTGGGAGGGCGGCTGGACCGTCTTTCTGGACGCCCTCGACCATCTCCAGCCCGCCGACCTGACGGGCACGCTGACCATCCGGGGGGAGCCGCACACGGTGCTGGAGGCCATTCAGCGGCAGGTGGCCCACTACAGCGGCCACGTCTATCAGATCGTGCTGCTGGTCAAGACCCTGCGGGGCGCGGACTGGCAGACCCTCAGCATTCCGCGCGGCGGGTCGGCGGCGTATAACGCGCGGCTGGAAGCGGAACACCGCTGAGCGTCAGCGGTTGCTCTTGCGAAACAGCCCGCCCTGACCCGCCGCCGCGTCCCGCACCGCCTCCTCCATCAGGGTGACGATCTGCGACACGGGGAGGGTGAAGAAACCCGCCTCGCCCCGTGCATGGGCGGCCCGCCAAGTCTCGTACCCGCCGCCGTCGGCCGGGACGCCTTCCTCCAGCAATTCGGTCACGCTCTGGCGCACCTCGGCCTCGCGGATGGGCAGGTGGCCGATGGAGGTGGTCAGGCCGCTCTCGGTCAGCGGGCTGGGAATTCGCAGGCCCTGAAGCTGAATGTGCAGCAGAGCCTCGCCGCCCACGGTCTCGCGGCGCAGGACGACCAGGGTGGAGCCTTCCTCGCCGGGGCGGGTGCGGTAGGCCCAGCGCTGGCCGGGGGCAAAGGTGGGGGCAGGATCGGTCATGGTCCCAGGCTAGCCGACGCCCCCGCACCCCCACCACTGGGGCGCTAGCCTCCCTCCCATGAGTGGTGACGGCCTGCCCGAACGGTTTGACGTGATCGTCCATCCCGCCCGCGAACTGCGCGGCGAGGTGCGGGCGCAGCCCAGCAAGAACTACACGACCCGCTATCTGCTCGCGGCGGCGCTGGCCGGGGGCGAGACGCGGGTGGTGGGGGCCGCCACCAGCGAGGACGCGGGGGCACTGCTGGCCTGCCTGCGCGACTGGGGCGCGGGGGTAGGGCGGGTGGGGGAGGACGTGGTGGTGCGCGGCTTCGGGGCACACCCCCGGCCCGGCGTGACCCTCAACCCCGGCAACGCGGGCGCGGTGGCCCGGTTCCTGATGGGGGTGGCGGCGCTGACCACGGGCACCACCTTCGTCACCGACCATCCCGACTCGCTGGGACGGCGGCCCCAGGGCGACCTCCTCGCGGCGCTGGAGCGGTTGGGGGCACGGGTGACGAGCGTGGGCGGGCGCCTCCCCGTGACCATCTCCGGCCCGGTGCGTGGCGGCGCGGTGGAGGTGAGCGCCGAACGCTCCAGCCAGTACGCCTCCGCGCTGATGTTCCTGGGGCCGCTGCTGCCGGAGGGGTTGGACCTGCACCTCACGGGCGAGATCAAGAGCCACGCCCCGCTGCGGCAAACGCTGGACACGCTGGCGGCCTTCGGGATTCAGGCGACGGCCTCCGGCGACCTGCGCCGCGTTTCCATTCCCGGCGGGCAGGCGTACCGGGCGGGCCGGGTGCTGGTGCCGGGGGACTATCCGGGCAGCGCCGCCCTCCTCGCCGCCGCCGCCGCGTTGCCCGGCGAGGTGACGGTCACGAACCTGCGCGAGCACGACCTTCAGGGCGAGCGTGAGGCGCTGGACGTGCTGCGCGAGATGGGGGCCGACTTGACGCGGGAGGGCGACCGGGTCACAGTGCGCGGTGGGCGGCCCCTGCGGGCCGTGACCCGCGACGGCGACGGCTTCACCGACGCGGTGCAGGCCCTGACCGCCGCTGCGGCCTTTGCCGACGGCACGACGACCTGGGAGAACGTGGCGACCCTGCGCCTCAAGGAGTGCGACCGCATCAGCGACACCCGCCGCGAACTGGAGCGGCTGGGGCTGACCGTGAGCGAAACAGCCGACAGCCTTAGCGTGACGGGGACCGGGCGCATCGCCGGAAGCCTCACGGCTGACGGACATGGCGACCACCGCATGATCATGCTGCTGACCGTGCTGGGATTGAAAGCCGACGCGCCCATTCGCATCAGCGGGGCGCACCACATCCGCAAGAGCTACCCGGCCTTTTTCCGGCATCTGGAGGAGTTGGGAGCGCGGTTTGAATATGTGGAGGCCACGCGGAACTGACCGCCGTCACGGTGAGGCCTCACGCCCACGTGGTCTTCTGCCCCCATGCGAAACCGATTGCTGATGGCGGGCGTGCTGGCCCTCGCGGGTCTGGCGGGCGCCCAGACCCCCACGCTGAAGGCCCCGGACGGCTTCAAGGTCACTGTGTACGCGGACGGGTTCCAGCAGCCGCGCTTCATGGCGGTGGCCCCGAACGGCGACGTGTTTCTCTCGGACTCGCGGGCGGGGACGGTCGTGGTGCTGCCCGACCGGGACCGCAACGGGCGGGCGGACCGCCAGATCGTCTTCGCGTCGGGGCTGAACCGCCCGCACGGGCTGGCCTTCCACGGCGGCTTCCTGTACGTGGCGAACACGGACGGCGTGGTGCGCTTCCGGTACGCGGGCGGGCAGACGAAGGCGAGCGGGGCCGCGCAGCGTGTCGTCCCCTTGCCCCCCAACGGCGGCCACTGGACCCGCACGGTGGCGTTCGGTCCCGACGGGCGGATGTACGTGTCGGTCGGTTCCAACTGCAACGTCTGCGAGGAGACCGACGACCGCCGCGCCGCCGTGTGGGTCTACGACGCCGACGGCAAGAATGGTAAGCCCTACGCGACGGGCCTGCGCAACGCGGTCGGGCTGGAATGGTTCGGCGGCACCCTCTACGCGACCAACAACGGCCGCGACATGCTGGGCGACGACCTCCCGCCCGAGGGCTTTTACAAGCTCCGGGCGGGCGGCTTCTACGGCTGGCCCTATTGCTACACGGTGAAGGCAGGCCAGGCGCAAGTCTGGGACCGGGACTTCGGGCAGCGGTCGGCGCAGACGTGTCAGTCGGCCACCCCCGCCTTCGCCCTGACGACTGCGCATTCCGCGCCGTTGGGCCTCGCCTTCTACTCCGGCACTACCTTTCCGAATCAGTACCGGGGTCAGATGTTCGCCGCCCTGCACGGCTCGTGGAACCGCACGGAAAAGAGCGGGTACAAGGTCGTCACCGTGAACCCGCAGACCGGGCAGGTGCGTGACTTCCTGACCGGCTTCCTGCGCGGCGGCGAGGTGCTGGGCCGTCCGGTGGACCCGGTGGTGGCGCGGGACGGGGCGCTGCTGGTCACCGACGACGGCGAGGGGCGGGTCTGGCGGGTTCAGTACACCGGAAAGTAAATCCAGCTTCACACGTCCTCATTTCTTGCACATCACCCGGCCGGGGGGCGGTAGGCTGAGGGGAGCCGGGCTGCGTTGCCGTCTGGTCATCCCTGTCCGTCCCTGGAGGCCCCATGACGATGAACCGTCCCCTTTCTTCCGGCGAACGCGCCCTGATCTTTTTCGGCAACCTGTGCATTACCCCCCTGCTGGGCCTGATCCTGTACCTGGTCTGGAAGGACCAGTCCCCGCTCAAGGCCCAGCAGACCTGCACCCTCACGCTGATCTCGCTGGCCGTGTGGCTCGTGCTGTACGGGGCGCTGTTCGTCCTGGGCGTGCTGGGCAGCATCGTGGGGGGCAGCTAGGCTTTTCCCGTGCTGCTGGCCTGCCACGGCATTCCCGAACGCTGCTTCCGGGTGCGCGGGCGGCCCATGCGCATCTGCGCCCGCTGCACCGGCATCTACCTGGGCTACCTGGCGCTGGTGGGCTTCGCGTGGCAGTTCTGGCAGGAGGGCACGCTGCCCCGGCCGTGGCCCATGCTGCTGCTGCACCTGCCCCTGCTGGCCGACGGCTTGACCCAGGCGGCGGGTTGGCGGCAGAGCACCAACGCCCTGCGGCTGCTCACGGGGGTGCTGGCAGGGGTGGGACAGGTCGGCTTGCTGGCCTGGGCTGCCCTGAGCAGCGGGCGGTGGTTTGCCGGGGTGGTCCTGGGGTGACGCGCTCCCTGGGCAGAAGTTGCCCCCAGCCCACCCGCTCTCCGTACACTGACTCATGACCACCACCCTTCCGGCTGCTCCCGCGCCTGCCGCCGCGCCCCCCCGCGCGACCCCGGCGCAGAACCTCGTCACGCTGGGGCTGGGGTGGTGGCTGACCACGGGCATCTTCGTGGACGGCTGGGCGCACAACCGCTACGGCGAGAGCCTGGAGACCTTTTTCACTCCCTGGCACGCGCTGTTCTACTCGGGGTTTCTGGCCGTGGCGGCCTGGGTGCTGTGGCTGGGGTACCGGGGCTGGCGGTCGGGGCGGCGGGGCCTCGCTGCTTTCCCGGAGGGGTACGCCCTCGCCGCGCTGGGGGTGCCGATCTTCGGGCTGGGGGGGCTTGGGGACATGACCTGGCATACCGTCTTCGGGATTGAAGTCGGTATTGAGGCGCTGCTCTCGCCCACGCACCTGCTGCTGTTCGCGGGTGCGTCGTCCATCCTGGCGGCCCCGCTAGTGAGCAGTTGGCGGGTGCCCACGCCCCGCGCGGCCCCGGCGGGGGTGGTGTGGCCCGCTGTGCTGTCGGCCACGGCGCTGCTGAGCTTCACGTCCTTTATGCACATGTACCTGTGGGGCCTGCTCGCCGCCCCGCAGGGCCTGGGCTACGTGCAGACGCGCGGCGAGCTGAGCAGCATCCTCCTGACCGCCCTGATTCTGGCCGCGCCTCCCCTCCTGCTGTTGCGGCGCTTCCGGCTGCCTTTCGGGGCCATGACCCTGATGTACGGGCTGAACACCCTGCTGATGACCCTGATGCTGGTGCCCGGCGAGTGGCGCGTGCCCCTGCTGATGCTCGCCGCCGGGCTGGTGGCCGACGCGCTGCTGCTGCTGCTGAACCCATCCCCGGCGCGGCCTTGGGCGCTGCGGGCCTTTGCTTTTCTGCTGCCGCTGGCCGTGTGGGTACCGTACCTGGGCGGCCTGGTCGGGCTGGGCCTGACCAACCTCAGCCTGGAACTGTGGCTGGGCGTCGCGGTCATGGCCGGGCTGGGCGGCCTGGGCCTGAGTGCGCTGGTGGTGCCGCCGCCCGTGCCGGTGGAGGCGGGCGGCTGACCGCTGAAGGCTGATACCTTTCCCCCATGACCCCCCGCACGCCCGAGGAAGTCCGGGCCTTTTTCGACGCCCACCGCACCGTTCGCCAGTACGTGACCGGGGAGGACGGCTCGCCCCTTCCCATGCCAGAGGAGCATTTGGACGTGCTGCTCCATGCCGCCCAGCGGGCCCCGACCGACGCGACCGCGCAGCTCTATTCCTTCGTGCGGCTCGTCTCGCCGGAGGTGCGGGCGCGGGTGGCCGAATTGACCACGAACGCGCACGTTCAGACGGCTTCCGAGGCCTTCGTGGTCTGCCTGGACGTGCGGCGGGTGGGGCAATTGCTGCGGGTCGCC